>JALNYR010000101.1 GCA_023229725.1 Dehalococcoidia bacterium
TTCGGACATGAACTGGGGTCTCTGGCCGTTGAGGGCCCGACCGCCGAACTGGAGAAGGTCATAGCTCAGGCGGGCACATCCCGTCTCGTAAACCTGAAGGTGGGCGCCGAGAGGAAGGCCAGGACGGTACTCATACGTGAGATTCAGCGCAAGCCGGGAAGTCATCTTCTCCTGCACGTGGACTTCTACCAGGTCAGCAGCAAGCAGAAGATGACCGTCGACGTGCCCGTCCGCCTGGTCGGTCAGGCTCCGGCCATCGCCATGAAGCTGGGTACGCTGGTGGTGGACCTTGGCTCGCTCAGCGTCGAATGTCTCCCGGGTGACCTGCCGGCGCGTTTCGATATAGACATTACGGGGCTCAAGAAGGCCTCCGATGCCATCCGCGTGGGCGAAGTCGTCGCCCCGGCCGGAGTGACTGTCCTGAATGACCCTGCACTCGTCATCGTGAAGATCGAAGAGGAGCGCAAGCCGCTGGCTGAGGAAGCCGAAGTGAAGGCCGCCGCCGAGGAAGAGAAGCCGGCTGCGGAAGCCAAACCCGGCCCAGCTGCCGCGCGTCCCGAGCGCCCTGCCGCAGAGAAGAAGTAGCGGCTCTCTTGTTGCCTCTCAATCTGTCGCGCAGGGTTCGTCCCTGCGCGACAGTGTCGGCGTGGCCCGTCTGGTCGCAGGCGCCACATACAACCCCGTCGAGTACGATTGAGGGAGCGTGCGGTTGAGCAGGCTGGTCGAGTTGCTTCACAGACTCCACAGGAGCCCCACGCCTCTGGGCTTTGGGTTCGCACAGGCCGCGTCCGCACCGAAGCGGATGCTCGTGATTGCCCGTGTGGAAGGCGCACCTGGCAGCGACGTGAGCACCGGCGTCTCGAAGAGCGCCGACGCCGTGGCTCTCGTGTGCTCCTCTGAAGGTGAAGCCCGGCGTCCCGATTCAGTTGCTGTCACCTGTCCCGTTCCCGTTGGCATGTGGCTGGACGCCGGCGCGGAGTTGCCCGTGGGAAGCTGCGATGCCGGTTGGGATTTCGTCGTCTGCGGACCGGATGGACCCGTGGATGTGCTTGCGTGGAAGAACACCGCGTGCCTGGTGCGAGTCACGGCCGGCATGGAGGGCAGTCGCCTGAGGGCCATTGCGGACCTCGGAGTTGACGCGGTGGTGCTCTCCTCCGAAGGACTGGAGTTCGACCGCATCTCTGCGGTTGTCGAGTGCCGTCGCGTGCGCCTCATGTCAGGCAGGCCGGTGCTGCTGCAGGTCGTCTCGTCGTTGACGCCGCTGCAGGTCGCGGTCCTCTGGCGAGCCGGCGTCGATGCGATTGTTGTCGATGCGGCCGGTGACTGTGAGGAGCTGGCGGCGGCGCGGGCTGCGGCTGAGGGCGCGCCCTACGACCTCCGCAACGGCGAAGGCAAGGGCTCGGCTACCATCGGCGCGCATCTTGCGCACGCGGAGGAAGCGCCCGTCGAGGAGAAGGAAGAAGAAGAGGAGGAGGAAGAGGAGCCCGATGAGGACGAATAGCCGGATGCACGCGATGTGGTCTTTCTGCACACGGGGTTAACCTCGGCTACTGTGAATAGAAGGACGGCCCGCCTCAAGGCGGGCCATCTTTGTTTGTGCGTCGGCGCGGCGGTCTGAATGACGCCGCCTAGAGCCGCTGCGTCATCTGCAGGTACTTGCCCTCCGTCTTGATGGACGGGGCGACAATCATCCTCGTGTGCTGCATCTCGCGAATAGTCCTCGCACCACACATGCCCATGCTCGTCCGCAGTGCGCCCAGGAAATTCTGCGTGCCGTCGGTCACCGACGTGGGACCAAACAGTATCTGCTCGAGGGTCGCGACCGTGCCAACCTTGACCCGTGTCCCTCTCGGAAGAGCAGGGTGCGGGTGGGACATGCCCCAGTGATAGCCTCGTCCCGGTGCGCCCTTCGCCTGGGCGAGGGGAGAGCCGATCATGACGGCGTCCGCGCCTGCGGCGAACGCCTTGCAAATGTCGCTGCCGACACGGAAGCCGCCGTCGGTGATGAGCGATACGTATCTGCCGGTATCCTTGAGGTACGTCTCCCTCGCTGCGGCGCACTCCGACGTTGCCGACACCTGCGGCACACCGATGCCGAGCACCTCGCGCGAGGTGCACGCAGCGCCCGGGCCGACCCCCACGAGGATGGCATCGACGCCTGTCTTCATCAGTTCGAGCGCTGCATTGTAGCTGCAGCAGTTGCCCACAATCACCGGCAACCGTATCTGCTCTATCATCTCCGGAAGCACGAGGCCGCGGGCGCTCTTCGAGCTATGCGTTGCAGTCGTGACGGTTGACTGGACGACGAGGATGTCCATGCCGGCCTCTTTCGCAATCGGGGCCAGGTGCTTGGTGTTGGCGGGAGTTGTGGAGACGGCGCACACGACGCCGCCCTTCTTGATGGCCGCGACGCGCTCTGCAACCAGGTTGTCTCTGACCGGCGCCGCGTAGAGCTTCTGCAGCAGGGCGGTGACCTGAGCCTGAGGCGTCTCGGCTATCTGCTGGAGGATGGAATCGGGATCATCGTACCGTGTCTGTACGCCGTCGAGGTTCATGACCGCGAGGCCGCCGAGGCGACCGTATGCGATGGCCGATGCGGGGCTGACGACGGCATCCATGGCAGATGCGAGGATGGGGAACTGGAACGTGTGAGGGCCGACCTGAAAACCGATGTCCGTCTGGTCAGGGTTCACGGTGATGTCGCCGGGTACCAGGGCCACCTCGTCGAAACCGTAGGCTCGTTCCATGTCCTTGAACTTGGGATACTGCATGAGCCCTCCAGCGGATAAAAGTGAACAAAATATACAGCGCGCGTACGTCCGAGTCAAGGAAGCGTCTGGCATGGCGCCTTCGCCTCGGCTATAATCGAATGCTACGCTGGTCACTGTGCGATAGTCTGCTTCACCGCCGCCCTCCGCTGAGCGGCGTCACCACAAGGAGGATGCTATGACTGAACGGATTCACGTCGGCGTCGCCTGGCCGTATGCAAACGGCCCACTGCATCTGGGTCACATCGCCGGCGCCTACCTGCCGGCTGACATCTTCGCGCGGTACAACCGCGTCATCGGCAACGAAGTGCTCATGGTGTCCGGGAGCGACCAGCACGGCGCGCCCATCACGATACGGGCCGAAAAGGAGCACACGACTCCCGACGTCGTGGCGCAGAAGTACCACGAGCAGTTCCTTGAGTGCTGGAAGCGGCTCGGCATTTCGTTCGACCTCTTCACCACCACCGGCACGGCGAACCACGCCGCGGTAACGCAGGACATCTTCACGACGCTGTTGAACAAGGGCTATCTCTACCGAGACTGGGTGCTGCAGGCGTTCTGTCCCACGTGTGGGCGCTTCCTGCCGGACCGCTACGTGCAGGGCGTCTGCCCGAACTGCGGTTCGGTGAACGCCCGGGGTGACGAGTGCGAGGCCTGCGGCAAACCACTCGACCCCGCTGAGCTCGGCAGTCCACGCTGCGCCATATGCGGCGGCACGCCACGGTTCGAGAAGTCGGAGCACTACTTCCTCCGGCTCAGCGCCTTCCAGAAGCAGCTCGTGGAGTGGGTCGGTGGCATGACGCACTGGCGCCAGAACGTCATGGGGGCGACGCGCCGGTTCCTCGACGAGGGTCTCCACGACCGCGCCATCACACGCGACATCGACTGGGGCATACCCATTCCGGTCGAAGGATTCGAGAAGAAACGCATCTATGTCTGGTTCGAAGCCTGTATCGGCTACCTGTCGGCCACGAAGGAGTGGGCGCACCTGCAGGGTGACGACACGCTGTGGGAGCGCTACTGGAAGCAGGACGCGAAGATCTACAACTTCATCGGCAAGGACAACATCTTCTTCCACACGCTGAGCTGGCCGGCGACCCTCATGGGCTACGGCGGCCTGAACCTGCCGTACGACGTTCCCGCGAACGAGTTCCTCAACATTCAGGGACAAAAGCTGTCCACGAGCCGGAACTGGGCGGTGTGGGTGCACGAGTACCTGGACAAGTACGATCCGGACCCGCTGCGCTACTTCCTCGCGGCGGCCATGCCCGAGACGCAGGACAGCGACTTCTCGTGGGAGAAGTTCGTCCACCGGAACAATGACGAGCTGGTCGCAACCTACGGGAACCTCGCACACCGGATGCTGACGTTCTCTCACCGCCATTTCGACGGCTGTGTGCCGGACCCCGGCGACCTCGACGAGAAGTCTCAGGCACTCATCGGCGAGGCGGAGAAGACTCTGCGGTCGGTCGGCGACTCCCTGCAGCGCTGCAGCTTCAAAGAAGGCATCCGCGGCGCGATGGCCCTGGCCCAGATGGCCAACCGCTACGTCGACGAGCAGGCTCCGTGGAAGACGATCAAGACGTCAAGGCAGGATGCCGCCCGGTCGGTCTACACCATCCTCTGCGTGCTCTCGGCGCTCAGCACCATGCTCTACCCGTATCTGCCCTTCAGCTCTGAGAAGCTGCGTGCCGGTCTGGGGTTCACGGGTGGGCCGGGCGCACACGGGTGGACCATGGAGAGACCGGCGGCGGGTCAGGCGCTGGGAGAACCGCGTCATCTATTCGTCAAGCTCGACGAGGCGGTCATAGAAGAAGAAACGGCGCGACTCGGCCACTAGCCGGTCGCGCCGCCGTGTGAACTGAGGTCGGGTGCTCTGTGTCCCTCACCCTGCTGCGGGCAGCGGCGCTGGAGACTCGAAGAGGGCGTTGAACTCCTCTTCCACGAGAGTCTCCTTCTCGACGAGCAGAGTGGCGAGCTGCTGCAGCCTCGGGAGGTTGTCTTCCAGCAGCTTCCGGGCTGTGCCGTACGCGCGCTGGATGCGGCTGTGGACCTCCTCGTCTATCTGCCGGGCAACCTGCTCGCTGTAGTCCCGCTGCTCGCTTATCTCCCTGCCCAGGAACACCAACTCCTGCTTCTGGCCGAACGTGCGCGGGCCGAGCTTGTCGCTCATGCCGTACTCGGTGACCATCTTGCGAGCGGTCGTCGTAGCCTGGTGGAGGTCCTGAAGGGCGCCGGTGGTAATCTCCCCGAACTGCAGTTCCTCGGCGGCTCTCCCTCCCAGGGCAACTGCAATCTGGTCGTTCAGTTGAGAACGTGACACGTAGTGACGGTCTTCGCTGGGCAGAAACCTCGTGAAGCCGCCGGCCATGCCATGCCCGATGATGGTGATCTTGTGTACCGGGTCCGCGTTCGGGAGCATTCTTGCCACCAGGGCGTGGCCGCTCTCGTGATAGGCGGTGATCAGCTTCTCCCGTTGGCTCATGACCCGGCTCTTGCGCTCCGGGCCCATCATCACGCGGTCGGCAGCGTCCTCGAGTTCCTTAGCGCCTATCTGGGTCAGGCTTCTCCGGGCAGCCAGCAGGGCGGCTTCGTTGGCGAGGTTGGCGAGGTCGGCGCCGCTGAATCCGGGAGTCTGTTTGGCGATGACCTCCAGGTCGATGCCCTCGGCAAGCGGCTTGTCCTTGGTGTGGACCTTGAGGATTGCCAGCCGCCCTTTGATGTCGGGCAGGTCGATGACAATGTGCCGGTCAAAGCGGCCTGGCCGCAGCAGCGCGGGGTCGAGGATGTCGGGTCGGTTGGTGGCGGCGACGACGATGACCTTGGCGTTGGTGTCGAAGCCGTCCATCTCGGTCAGTATCTGGTTCAGCGTCTGTTCGCGCTCGTCGTGTCCACCACCTACTCCGGCGCCGCGGTGGCGTCCCACGGCGTCTATCTCGTCAACGAAGATAATGCACGGCGAGTTCCGCTTCGCCTGCTCGAACAGGTCGCGCACTCTCGCGGCGCCGACGCCGACGAACATCTCGACGAATTCGCTGCCGCTGATGGAGTAGAACGGTACCTGGGCCTCGCCGGCGATGGCCTTGGCGAGCAGCGTCTTGCCGGTTCCCGGCGCGCCGACCAGCAGCACGCCGCGCGGAATCCTGCCACCAAGCTGCCGGAACTTGTCCGGCGACTTGAGGAATTCGACGATCTCCTCGACTTCTTCCTTTGCTTCCTCGGCGCCGGCCACGTCGGCAAACGTTATCTGCGGCCGGTCGGGGGAGTTGAGCCTCGCGCGGCTCTTGCCAAAGTTGAATGCCTGGGAACCCGCGCCCCGCGCGGACCGGAAGAAGAAGATGAACAACGCTGCGAGCAGGCCGATGGGGAGGAATACCTGGATGAATATCAAGCCCCAGTCGTGTCCCGTGGCCTCCACCTCAAGCGCGAGACCACCCTCGCCGACCGTCGCTCCTCCAGCCTCGAGGATGGCGATGAGGTCGTTCGTGCTTCCGTAGTAGTCGGCCGTCAACTTGCGCTCGTCACCCGAGTATCCGGTGAGCGTGTTGTCCTTCTGGGAGACGCGGTCGATGTCCCCTGCTCTGGCTGCGGCCACGAAGTCGGTGATGGCCACCTGCTCGGGGCCGGACCCTTCAGGCATGAACAGTACGAGGAGCGTGAGAGCGGCCACGAAGAGGAGGAGATAGTAGATGCTGCTTTGCCAGTTGCGCGGCGTCAAGTTCTGCACGTTGACATTATAGCAGGGCAACGTTGGCCCCGGAAAAGGCCTCACAGATTCCCGTTCCGGCACGCGCATCGCGCTCCGGTGCCGTGTTGCCGGCCGAACGGCTGGGCCGCCGCGGGCCGCTCGTGTCGGGAGTCAGCCGCGCACGGTGCTATAATGCGGGTCTGGAGGACGTCATACTGGAACCAGCAGAAATCGCTCGTCTCGCCACAGACATCGCCTCGGAAAAACAGGCGACCGATGTGGTCTTGCTGGACGTGCGCGCCTCCTGCTCCTTCGCGGACTACTTCCTCATCTGCAGCGGCGACAGCGAGCGCCAGCTGAAGGCTATCTGGGAGGAGATCCTCGAGACCCTGAAGGACCGCGGTGTGCTCCCTCTTCACAAGGAGGGAGTGCGCGGCTCAGGCTGGCTCCTCGCTGACTACGGCGCCGTCGTCATCCACATCTTCGCGCCGGCGGAACGCGAGTTCTACCAACTCGAAGCCCTCTGGAAAGACGCCGTGCCGGTGCTCCGTATCCAGTAGGCGCCTTGTCAGGCCGCCCCGAGCCATCGGTCCGTGCAGCGACTGTAGCTCAGTATCTCGTTCGGTTTGAAGTACAGGGCAATCTCCCGCGCCGCGCTCTCCGCTGAATCCGAACCGTGAACCAGGTTGTCCTGCAGGTCCATCGCCAGGTCTCCTCGGATGGTGCCCGGAGTCGCCTTGGCTGAGTCGGTCTGCCCCATCAACTGCCGGACTACGTCAATCGCCTGCCTGCCCTCCACCACGATGGCGACGATGGGACATGACGTGATGAACTCGACGAGGCCCTTGAAGAACGGCTTCTGCCGGTGCGCCTCGTAGTGTCTTCCGGCGAGCTCCGCGTCCACCTGCAGCAGCCTCATCGCGACAATCTTCAACCCCTTTGTCTCGAGTCGGGAGATGATCTCCCCCGCGAGTCCCCGGTGCATCGCATCGGGTTTCACGAGTACGAGCGTTCGTTCGACGTTGGTCGGCGTTGTTCCCATTCTTGAGCTACTCCTTTCGAGGCTATATCCATCGTATGAGCTGGACGAGGTCGATCTCCTCGAGGGAGTCGACTACTCTGGTGGCCGCAATAAGCGCATCGGGCGCGTGGCTGTTGGTTATCGCCACGCACTTCATCCCGCCGCGCCGTGCCGCCTCGACGCCATGGGGCGAATCCCCGAACACGATGCAATCGGCGGGCGCAGCTCCCAGTCTCGCGGCGGCAAGCAGGTATATCTCCGGGTCCGGCTTGCTCTGTCGGACGTCGGCGCCGCAGACGACGGCGTCAAGGTAGTCGTGGAGATGCAACTGAGAGGCCACGGCCTCGACGTTCTCCATCGGCGCCGATGTCCCGAGGGCGATGCGGAAGCCGCTCTTCTTCATCGCCTTGAGCAGCGGCACGACGCCGGGGAAGACGCGGACGCCCCCGCGGATAAGGTCTCGGTAGCGTCGCTCCTTCTCCTCGGTGATTGCCTGGACCTCCGACGCCGGGCGCACGCCAAGTATCCTCTCGATGATGTAGTCGTCTCGCGTCCCGAAGAAGAACCTGAACTGCTCTTCGGTGAAGTCCGCGCCACGCGCCGAGAAGGCCTCCCGCCACGACTGGTAGTGCGGCGCGGCCGAGTCGACGATAACGCCGTCCATGTCCCACAGGAACGCTCTCCGAAACCGCTCGCCCGGGATGAAGAGGGACTCGACCTCGGCAACCACGCTGCCGTCATCCAGTTCAAGCTGCCCGTGTGTCTGAATCAACCGGGACGTCACCTTGAGTGCGCGAGCCCGCGCCGTCAGCCGGGCATCGGTCGGCGACACCTTCTTGAAGCGGATGGTGCTCTTCGCCGTGACGCCGAAGCTGTAGCCGGCACACAGCACCGTGTACGCCGTTATCTCGTCGAGGATGCTGTAGACGATACCGCCGTGCGTCACGCTGTGCCAGCCCTGGTGGTCGACGCCGGGCGTGAACGTGGCCGTGACTTCCTCACCGTCGTACGCCGGTCTGAGGTGCAATCCGATGGGGTTATCCTCGCCACAGCCGAAGCAGTGACCGAGCGACGGCTGTCCTGCCGGGACGTTGAGTCGTGGCAGTTCCATGGTTACCTCCTGTCTCTGGGCAGCGTGATGTGAGGCGGGCGCACGTAGAGCGGCTGAAGCGTCGCGGCCGGAGTCACGTCTCCGGCGCGGTATCGCGCCCACCCTGCGGCGGCCAGCGCCTCGAGGTGCGATACGGATGCCGGCGGCACGCGAGAGACCGCAATTCCGTATGCCAGTCGCAGTTGCTCACACACGTCCGCCGCATCGTCGCCGCAGAGCGGCGTCTCCGCATCCGCGAGCTGTGCGAGCGTCGCTTCGTCGACGAAGCGCTCCTCCTCGACCTTCAACCACTGGGCCTCCTGCCAGGCGAAGACGGCGGTGGCGAAGCCCGCGCGCGCGGCGCGGAGCACCGGTCTGACTCTGCGCGCCGACTGCGGGCAGCGCAATGCCTCGGCCAGGAGCGTCTCAATGCCGACGAGCGCTGCTCCGGTCCCCATGGCGAACCCCTTGGCCGCCGAAACCGCCACGCGGAGCGCGTTGAACGCGCCGGGGCCCAACGCGACGGTGATGAGCTCGATGTCCGCCGGTGCGCTGGAGGTCTCTTCAAGCCCCCTCACCACCTCGGGGACGAGCTTCAGAGTGTGCTCCTGCGACGCAATGGGTGCGCTGGTCCATGCGAGCCTGCCGCGTAGCCCGACGCCGACAAGCGTTGACGGGGAGGATGCATCCAGTACGAGTTCCATCAGCGGCTATCCTGCGGGAGCGCGAGCAGTCGGTCCATGATGGCATTGTAGTGAGCACCTGCGGCCGAGAGGACGATGTCCCGCTGTCCCTCGAGGGCTCCATAGCTGAGCAAGATGCGGAGGTGCTCCGATGGGAGCAAC
>JALNYR010000102.1 GCA_023229725.1 Dehalococcoidia bacterium
CGCGACATTCGATGCGGTGTTCCGCCGTCGAGTTCTCCTGGGACATTGCAGCTACAAGCAGGTCTGGACAAGGGGGGAGATAGAGACCGAGGCGCCGGAGAAACGACGAACGGAGTTGCGAGGATGACTCGCACGCTCGGCGGCGGCGTCAGAAGGCGGCTCGCGGACGCCGAGGGAGTACCGCCGGGGACATCCCCGACCGACCTGCGGGGCGCATGACCACAAACGAATTCGCAAGAATTGCAGCATCGGAGGTGAACCAGTGAGCATCGCGGAAATCTGCCCCTGCGTCAACATGGTGTGCCCCAACCACGGGAAATGTGACAAGTGCATCAGTCGCCATACTCGCCTGGGCACCCTGAACTACTGCTCCTACTACACGATTCTGCCTCTGCTGGAGAAGGCGATTGCGGCTGACCCCTCGTCCCCTGCGGTGGTTCCCCTGAAGGAACTGCTCGCTCACAGGTGCAAGGTGTACGGGGAGATGATGGCGAAGCACGGCCTCACGGAAGAGAAGCAGGCGGAGCTTCGCAAAAAGGAAGCGGAATACAGCGACTACTAGGCGCTCGCCGGAGGGCGTCGCCGGGTCCCGCCCGGGGGGCGCAGAGTTCAGCCCGTTGCAGCGTCTGCTCCACGGAGACTCCGGAAGCTCCCCATGACCTGAGAGAGGAGTTCAGATGAAGCTGGCTATAGTCATCAACACCAACGACCCGGAGAAGACGTGGAATGCGCTCAGACTGGGCAACACCGCGCTCAAACGGGGGCATGAGGTGGGCGTATTCCTCGTGGGGAGCGCCGTCGAGATCGAGTCAATCCATGACCCCAGGTATGACGTAGCCGGTACGCTCGCCGCCTTCCTGAGCGCCAGGGGTAACCTGCTCGCCTGCGGCACTTGTCTCAAGTCACGGCAACTGGAGAGCGGAGTCTGTCCAATCTCCACGATGGTCCAACTGGTAGAGCTGATCGAGAACTCCGACCGCGTCATCAGCATTGGGTAGTGGCGCTGCGACAGAGCAGCCCGCTGACCGCGGGCCTTCGCCCGCTACGGGAAACGGAGCACAGCGACTACCAGGCGGTGGCCGGCGACGACAGCGGCGTGAGACAGACGGCGCGGCGGCGGGCCGGTCTGAGACCGGCCCCTGCACCCGAGGGCATGTGCCCGCCGGGCGGTGGTGACGGTTTCCGAACGTAGGGGCGGGCTCCCACGCCCGCCCGCGGGTTGCCGAGGGGCTACTTGTAGGGGCGAGGCATGCCTCGCCCGTCGCACCGTGGCCGGACGGGTGCCGCTGTCACCGCACACCATCGTCGCCGCGTAGGGGCCATTCGCGACCGGCCCGGCCGCCGCCTCGAACCACGGCCGTTGCCAGCAATGGGCGCACGTACCTGCGCACCGGGCATGCGAACACCGTTGCCGCCATCAACCGTGCGCCGCACACCGTCACCGGGCCGTTCGCGAACGGCCCCTACGTCCGATGTCGAGGTTATACGTGCGGGAAACGGCGGTGGGCAGCCGACGACCGGATGGCGGGCGGGTCTGAGACCGACCCCTACATCCGAGGCACGGTTCCGGATGTCGAGGCTGACGCACAACACCCGCGCGGCTCTCGTGTGCAGTGTGATGCCGTCCGCGAGACGTGCCGGGACTCAGGGTCTGTCGTCGGCGACGTACGGCAGCAGCTCGGCCGCTATCGTCTGGACCGCCTGCGTCACCGTGTGCGACACTTCGTCGCCCTGCTGAGCGCCGTAGACGACGCGTTCAAGGACGATGGTGAACTCCGGGTCAAGGTCCGGCTCTCCCGTCTTCACTCCCCGGAGTCGACGGTCGAAGAGGAACTGCTGGGCATCGCGGAGTCGAACGAACTCGGTCTCGAGCGTGCGCAGGGCATTCTGCAACCTCCACCGGCCGGCCGGCGCGAGGAAGGGCACGCACTCGACGAGGGCGGCCGAGCACGTGTTCAACGCATCCGCGATGGGCAGCAGCGCCGCGGCCCGCGCGTCCCGTTCTGCCGTGAGGAACAGCGAGTGGTCCTCGTGTTCGTGTGTGCCATCGGGCCGGCGCCCGGGGCTGCAGTCGAGCTGACCGCGAGCGACGGCAAACAGCTCGGGAATCGTGCAGGCTCCGTGGCTCAATCGTCCTACAGGTTCAGGCGTCGTCATCACCCCCGCGCCACCACCGGTGTGCGCCCGTCCGAGGATGGAATGCAGACTTGCGGCGAAGGAGTACCGGGCATCGCCGGCGCCGACAGGCCTCCACGTTCTCAGACGGTGTTCCTGCCGCAAACCGGGATGTCGCCGGGTTCAGCGGCGCGTCGCGCGCCGCAGCGCCACGCACCGTCCGGATTCTGTGCGCCGGGCCTCACGCTCTCAGGGCGACGTTGGCACGGAGCGCAGAGGCGTCCGTGCGCTGCCCGAGGTGCGAGCGGGTGCGACATCCGTTGGACCGGACAGCCGGTCGCAGCATTGGCGCTGCATCGTCCCATGGCACTGACGGCAGGCGTTGAGAGGCGACAACGGGCGTGGTCACTGCCGGAGGAGGTCGCGAACGGGGTGCCCCCGTACCCCGGAGTCACTCGGGCTGGAGGACAGGCCTGGTGAAGCTCAATTGGCAGGCCCACGTTGTTCATGAACCAGCCTCTCATATGGCGTCCCGGCTGACCTTCCTCTCGACGAAAGTCGCCACGCGACGCTGCCCTCAGGCAGCGCGGACCGCCGCACAGCAGTCTAAGCCCGCGCCGACACGGTGTCAAACTTCCGTCACGTGCGGACAGTCACGCCGGACGAAGGAAGCAGCCGGCGCCCCGGGCCGTTGACAGCCGCAGCGGCGCGGCGTAGTGTGACTGACCGGTCGGTCAGGACCGCGCGACCACCGGTCACCTTGACCTCACCCTGGAAGGGCACCCACGTTGAACAGGCTGGCGCGCTTCATCGTCACGAGGAGCAGAGTCATCATCGCCATCGTGGCGCTCTGCAACCTGGCCGCGCTCTTGTCCATCACACGCATCGCCCTCGACACGGACATAACCAGCTTCTTCACCGAGGGCAACGCGGTCTACAGCGAGTACCAGTCTCTCACCGGGAAGTTCGGCATCTCGGATTCCCTCACCGTGCTCATCGAGGATTCCGACTCACTCCTGACGGAAGAGAACCTGCTCACGGTCTACGACCTGCGAGCCGAAGTGGAAACCATCTCCGGCATCGCCGAGGTCCAGACTTTCCTGCCAGAGGAGATGCCGGCAGGCGGTCATATGCTCACCGTGGACAAGCGCTTCATCAGCTTCCACGCCGATGAGCTGGAAGACTACATGCGGGACCACTACGCGCCCGCGACCGGTATGCTCGCAAAGGACGAGAGCACGGGACTCATCGCGCTGACCCTTGACGACGAGGCCGACGCCGCTGCAATCGTCGACGAGCTGAAGCCCATCTTGAGGCGCTTCCCGGGACTGGAGCTGTCGCTGGCAGGCGACGCCGTCATCGGGGACACGCTGGAGTGGTACCTCGTTCGCATACTGTGCCTGCTCCCTCCCGCGGCGATATCGCTCATTCTGCTCGTCTTCTACAGCATGATACGCAACTTCCGCCTCTCGCTCCTCTGCCTCATGCCCGCGGGACTCGGGGCGCTGTGGACGCTCGGCACCATCTTCTGGCAGGGCCAGGCCGTCAACCTCGTCACCGTTGTCAGCCCCATCTTCGTCATCGTGATGGGCTCGGCCGATGCACTCCACTACACCACGCACATGCTCGAGAAGCTGTCGCAGTTCCCGGACCGTCGCAGGCTCACCGAGGAAACCATGCGCATGGTGCTGAAACCCATCATCCTCACCTCGACCACTACGATGGCCGGCTTCGGCTCCCTCGCGTGGACCGACCTCGTTCCCATCCGCCAGATGGGCATCTACGTGCCGCTCGGCATCGGCTACGCGTGCCTGCTGTCCGTCTTCTTCCTGCCGGCGTTGCTCAGCCACATCCCCCTCCCCACCAGCTACGAACAGAAGAACGGGGGCGTCATCGACTTCTTCGTCAACCTGCCGCGTCACAAGGGCGCCATCCTCGCGGCCGCCGCCATCGTCGTCGGCGTCTCGGCCTACTGCCTGGTCGACCTCAAGGTTGTTTCCGACCCGCTGCTCTACTTCAAGAAGGACTCCGGCATACGGCAGACGTTCCAGACAATCGAGGACTCCTTCGGGGGCGCGCTCGTCATTGTCGGGGACATCGTGGCCCCGCGGGGACTGGACACGTTGCGCGACGCCGACTATGCCGAGGACGTGCTTGAGATGGAGCGAGAGCTCGAGCGCGTGCCCGGCATCCTGAGTGCATCTTCGCTTTTCGACGTGGTGCAGAGTGCGCACACGCAGGTGACGGGCAAGTTCGACTACCCGGAGAGCCCGGCCGAAGTGAACCTGCTGCTCACCGCGATGGACGAGGAGGATATTGCCTCGTGGCACCGGGGCGACGGGTTGCGACTCGTGGCGCGCACCGCCGACCTCACCAGCGAGGACGTCGCCCTGCTGCGGGAATTCGTCGGGTCACACCCCGAACTGCGCACGTTGAGCGGCACGCCGATGCTCTACGACGAGCTGAACCGGCTGACCGTGCAAAGCCAGGTGCGGAGCCTGCTCATGGCGCTCGTGCTCGTGTACCTCATGCTCTGGCCGGCATTCCGCAGCGCGCGCGCCGCGTTCTACGCACTCGTGCCCATCGCCGTCACGATTACCGCCGTCATGGGCTCCCTGGTCATCACCGGCTTCAACCTCAACGTGGTGACCGCGACGCTGTCGGCGGTCACGGTCGGCGTCGGCGTGGACTACGCCATCCACCTCATCTCGGGCATCCAGTACTACCGGGGGCAGGGGCTGACGACGGACGAGTCGGTCAGGACCGCGCTCGCAACCGTGTCCCGTCCGATACTGGCCAGCGCCTTCGGCCTCTCCATCGGCATATCGGTGATGTTCCTGTCGCCGCTGCACATCCACACGGAGGTCGCGACAGTGATGTGGGTGGCGATGACCATCTCGTCGTTCGGCGCCCTGGCGCTCATCCCGCTGTTCTATCAGAGTCGTCGGGAGCAGGGCGCGCCTGCTCCGGGACTGCGGACGCCAGGCTCTCTTCCCTGAGGCGGCGCTTCAGCATCTTGCCGGTGACCGTTTTCGGTATCTCATCGACTATCTCGACGAGCCTCGGGTACTTGTACGCCGCCATGCGCTGCCGGCAGAAGTCGATGAACTCGTCCGGCGGCGTGGCCTCACGACCGCGCTTGAGCGTGAGGTACGCCTTCACCGTCTCGCCGCGGTAAGCATCCGGGACGCCGATGACGCACGCGGCGGCGACCGCCGGGTGCTGGTAAAGCACGTCCTCCACCTCGCGCGGCCAGACCTTGAAGCCGGAGACGTTGATGAGGTCCTTCTTGCGGTCGACGATGTAGAACCAGCCCTCGGGCTCCATCTTGCCGACATCGCCCGTGAACAGCCAGCCGTCGCGGATGGCGTGCGCCGTCTCGTCCGGTCGCTGCCAGTAGCCAGGGACGATGTTCGGGCCCTTGATGACGACTTCGCCAATCTGGCCCGGCGGCAGGTCGGCGCCCGTTTCGAGGTCGACTATCTTCGCAATCGAGCCGGGCGGGGGGAAGCCGACCGACAGGGCGCCGGTCTCGGGGTCGATGGGGCCGCGGACGCCCATCGGTGTGATGATGCCGGGCGAGGTCGTCTCGGTGAGCCCGTACGTATCGTGCATGTACGTCCCGGTGACCTCCTCGAACTCGCGCGCCACGCCCGGCGCCACGGGCGCGCCGCCGCTGAGGACTTTCTTAAGCGAGCTGAGGTCGCGCTCACGTATCGACGGATGGTTCAGCAGCGCGATGTAGGCGGTGAGCGGCCCGTTTGTGTACGTGGCGCGCCACTTCTCGATGAGCCGCAGCACCTCGCCGGCCTCGAAGCGGAAGCAGCAGATGACCGGCGCGCCGACGAGCGTCGCCACCGCCAGCAGGCAGATGGAGCCGGTGACGTGGATGAACGGCGCCAACGCGAAAACGCGGTCCTCGGGCGTCACGCCGTACGCGGTCGCGAACGCCGCGGCAGCGTACGAGACGTTGCCGTGCAGGTTCATCGCCCCTTTCGGCGGGCCGGTCGTACCGGACGTGTATGTTATGTAGGCAATGTCGTCACGCGTCAGTCCCGGCGAGGGCGGCGTTTCCCAGTCGTACGCTTCGAGTTGGCTGGCGAGGTCCAGCGCGCCGTCGACCTCGATGCGGGCGGACTCCCGCAGCACCGCCGGCAGCGCCTGCAGGTCGTCGGCATAGTCCAACTCCGACGTGGTGATGAGGTGCCGGACATCGGACCCGGCCATGGCGCGCTTCGCGTCCTCGCCGCACGACTCCATAGTGACGAAGACCCGGGCGCCGGAGTCCCGGCAGTAGAATGCCAGCTCCCGCTCCCGGTACATGGGGTTCAGTGGCACAACCGTCGCGCCGGCCTTCCAGGTTCCCAGTACGGCGAAGAGAAACTGCGGGATGTTCTGCAACTGGACGATGACACGGTCGCCCTTCTGCACGCCCAGGTCCAGCAGTGCGCAGGCGAATGCGTTGGCCGCCCGGTCGACTTCGGCATAGCTGAGCGTGTTCTCGAAGTAGTGGACACACGGCCCGTACGGGTTCCGCTCAACGCTGCGCTCGAACAGGTCAAGCGCCGTCAGGTCCGGCGGTTCCAGTTCAGCGGGGTACCCTGCCGGATGCAGCTTGAGCCAGGGTCGAGCTTCGATGCTGTCTGTCACGAAACGTCACCTCAGGCGGGACAGCCCTGCCCCGCACGAACGAATGGCCCATTGTAGCATCGTGAGATTGCGCCGCTCCGCGGAGCACGGGTGGCGCCCTGCGCCGGAACGATGTAGCATGAACGCAGGGAGGTATCCGCATGCGTTTCTGGCTGCTTGAGAACCCTGGCGGCAACTACATCCAGGTCCACCGGGCACAGTGCGAGCGTTGCCTCGACGGCACGAAGCAGCAACCCGGGACGTGGACGGGATACGATGACTACAAAGCGACGATGGAGTACGCGACGCGGTCGAAGCGCCCGGTGCTCCAGTGCACCACGTGCCACCCCGAGCGATTCGCGTGACGCTCTGTGACCCACGCCCTGCTGCAGCGTTTACACTGTGGTGTGGTTCGCCGGAATCGGGCTGACCCATCACCACACCACCACGGAGGAGAATCGATGAGAGGAAAGACCCTGCGATTTGCGTTCCTGGCCGCAATGGTTGCCCTGCTCCTGACCGCCGGCTGCGTCACCATCAACGTGCCGGGCGGGACCACGGAGCCGACAACACCAACGACGCCCACAACTCCCACAACAACTCCAACAACGCCGACGACGACTCCGACCACGCCGACCATACACCCCACACTGACGCCGACGATCAAGCCCACGGTGTTCCCGTTGTTCGAGCCGGCGCTCAAGGGCACCAAGTGGATTCTCGTGGCCATGGGCGAAGAGGGCGACCTCGAGCCGGCACTCGATATCAAGGACGTGACCCTCAACTTCACGGATGACGACAGCCTGGGCGGCAACGCCGGATGCAACTCCTACTCGGGAGAGTACGAGTCGGACCTGTCGGGCGACCTGAAGGTCTCCGACATCATCAGCACCATGATGCTCTGCATGCAGCCGGGACTGATGGACCAGGAGCATGCCTTCCTCGACGCGCTCGACGAAGCGGAGGAATACGACGTGACAGGCGATGAACTGCGCATCATCTGCGACGACGACATGGTGCTCGTCCTGGAAGAGGCATAGCACCAGGCTGGACGTTTGACCCCTCAACGAGCGCCGTCCGGGCATCCGGACGGCGCTCGTTTCCGTTTCACAAGCAGGCGGCCATGCCTGGCCGGGGTGGGGCGGGCCAGTACTCGTAGGGGAGAGGCATGCCTCTCCCGTAGGTTGGCGAAACACACACGGTTGCGAGGAACAGCCCCGCCGGCAACGTGTGTAACACTGGGGACGGCGGACCTCCGCGTCCGCCCGCGGTGGTGGCGTGTCATCCGGACGTAGGGGCCGTTCGTGAACGGCCCGGCCATCGTCCGGAACCACGGCGGAATCCGCCAGACCACATTCCGACGCAGAGGCACGTTCCACCTGCCCGCCATCCGGTCGCTGCATGCCCGCCGTTGTCACCATCGACCGTGTACTTCCCACCGTCGCCGGGCCGTTCACGAACGGCCCCTACACGGATATCCACTGCACCGGATCACACATCCTCGCCCTGTCACGCTGCCGCGCCTCCCTTCCTTCGCCCCCACGTTCATTTCGCGGCCCCTGCCGACCTCTTGCTACACTTCGGGAACAACATCCTTGCGAACGGTGGGGGTCAGATGATGAAGAAGGGAATCAGCTCGCTCGTTCTCGTGGCGACACTCGCGCTGCTCGCGCTCTTGCCTGCATGCGCCGCGGCCAGTGCCTCCGACCTCGACGGCACATCCTGGATGCTGCAGTCATACGGCAAGCCGTCCGACCTCATCCCGGTCATCGAAAACACCAACATCCCGGTAGACTTCGCAGAGGGCGTGATATCCGGCTCGACCGGCTGCAACGCTTTCGAGGGCACGTACGAGGTGGAGGGCGATGCCCTTACCATCCACTACGAGACAAGCCCCGGCCCGCGCTGCGACCTCTCGTCCATCGTCGAGCAGGAGCAGATGTTCCTCTCGCTCATCGTCAAGGCGGAAAGCTACGCCATCGACGGCGACACGCTCACCATCGACTGCGGCGAGCGCGTGCTCGTGCTTAGGCCACGGTAGGCCTTGGTCGGAGCCTCGCCCGGAAGGTGCACCATGACGATACGCGGACGGCGCTTCATCGCAGCCCTGCTCAGCTGCGCATTCCTGGCGCTGCCCGCCTGCGCCCCGGAGGGAGCCGACCTCGCTGAAGCCATCTGGGTGCTCGACCTACCGGAGAAGTGGTCCGACCCGCCCTCGACGCTCATGCCGACCGAGGTCACGCTGCAGTTCCTCCCGCGTGAGGGCGCCGTACAGGGAACGTTCGGCCTGCAGAAGTACGCCGGGGGCTATGCGGTGGAGGGCGACGCCATCAGCTTCTCCACGCTCTGCTTCACGACTCTGGCCTGCATGGCAGCGGGCGGAACGTTGAACCGCGAACAGGAGTACCTCTTCGCCCTCGAGGATGCTCAGAGCTACAGGGTCGACGGTGACACGCTCACCATTGACTGCGGCGACCAGGTGCTCACCTTCC
>JALNYR010000103.1 GCA_023229725.1 Dehalococcoidia bacterium
TATGGCGATGCCCTCGCCGAAGTAGTCATCTGGAAGGGCGACACTCGCGGCCACGGCCCCGGTTTCCAGGGCCACCTTCCGCAGCGAGGACTTCCCCTTCTGACCCGTCCCCTCGTAGATGAAGCCCTCATCAAACGTGAGTCCCTGAGTGAAGGCGCCTTCATCGTGGGGATAGGCACCGACCACTTCGTATGAGTAGTGGGTGACGGCAGGAGTCACCCCGGCCGGCTGCTGCCACTCACGAGTGGGCTCCGGCGGAGCGGCGACCGGCTCAGGCGCGGCCGAGCAGCCACCTGAGGCCAGAACGGCACCGAGCAGCAGAGCAACGGCCAGAAGGAATCCTCGAGGCAGTGCCATGGAGAGATTATCCTCCCTTTCGGAAGGGCAGGGAAACACCCGAGGCGGCGCCCGACGGAGAGACACCGCACCCCACGGGCAGGCATGGGAGCCTGCCGCTGCGACAGAGCCCCCGCTCTGCATCCGTGGTGGGGGGTGTGGAATCCGAGCGTAGGGGCGGGTCTCAGACCCGCCCGCAGGGGTTTGCGGCCCGGTCCAGTACGCGGGGCACCACCACGTGTGCGCGATGTTGGCATCGAGGATGACTCGAGATGGCAAGCGGGCCGGTCTGAGACCGGCCCCTACCCCAGAATGACAGATGACGAGAGGCCCGACCGCACGAGCGACATGGCTAGAAGTACCCGGTCATGAGCCGGTTGACCCACTCCGGGGTCCGAGCGCCGGATGCCTCATCGAACTGCGGGAAGTACGGCTTGATATCCAGAACCGGCGTTCCGTCGATGGCGTCCAGTCCCTGGACCTTGAGCACGTTGCCGTCAACGCCGAGCAAACGCACGGTGGTGATGCCGATGGGATTCGGACGGTGCTTGGCCCGCTGGCAGAAGATTCCCAGGTGGGGCATGTCGGCACGTCCCCGCGGACGACGGGCAAGGTCATTCCCGGGAGTCCAGGTGGACTTGTGCATGTCAAAGACGACAACGATATGGGAGAAGGAATCGAGCCCCGCCAGCCCGGCGGAGAGCTCCCGGTCGATATGTATCTCCGACACGACCCCGCCCCAGCCGGAGTCGACTCCTTCGGTAACCGGCGACCTGACAGTCCCAATCGGTGTGCAGTTCATGGTGGCCCCCCTGGATTCAGTGTGATGGTCAGCCCGACGGCAGAACGATACCGGTCACGGCAGGAAAGTACAAACACGCGTCGTGCAGCGGGAGCCAGAAATGCCCGGCAGGTTCACTCCGGGCGCGCCGCCCGGCGCCGGACGCGGGAGCCGTCCCGTAGCCCGGCCGTCGTGCCCATGGCTTCGCGGTCGCGAGGTGGCCGCGCAATCTGATAGCATCGACGGCAATCCCGTGGGCAGGAGAACGCCACTCCAATCCCTCCCGTCTCCCGTCACGACGGGTAGAGTACTCGCCCGGCACAGCCGAGGCGGCACCTGACTCTGTACAAGGAGGGTCACATGACACAGCTCGATCCCGGCGTTCAAGTTCAACTCATCACCGCCACGCTCAATCTCCTGGGTGGCCCGCGTGTCCGCCTCAGGAACGAAGACCTCGCCAGGAAGTACATCCAGAGCTTCCGGTTCCTGTACTGCGGTCTCGCCGCCGGTGTGGCGAAGGGAGAGATCGCCGCGGCAGGCGACGCGGAAGAGTGCTTCCACAAGCTCCCTCTGGCACGCGAAACGAAGTAGGCGCGGAGTCAAGGGGCAGCCGTGCGTAGTTCCGCCGAGAGGGCGCGGCAATGCGCCCCCGCAAGATGTGTTCGGCGCGTGCGAGCGGCGACAGTGGGCGTCCGACAACCGGACGGCGGGCGGGTCTGAGACCCGCCCCTACAAGAGATGATGCAGCCGCCTGACGACAGCAGCGACGAGCGCCAGATTGCCAGGAAACGGGCGAACGCAGAAGTCCGCCCCTACACCGAACGTCCCACACTGCAGCTCCGGGCAGGCATGGCAGCCTGCCGCTACGGGAAAGGGCATGCGCGTACATGGCGACGGCGCGCGCATCAGAACAGGACGTTGGCAGGTCTGTGAGCCGTCCCTGCGAGGGATGACGCGGCCGTGTGACGATAGGAGCGACGTGCGCCAGATCGTCAGGAAACGGGCGGACACAGAAGTCCGCCCCTACACCGAACATTCAACACAGCCGCACCCGGGCTACGCTCCCCGCCCCGGTCAGGCTGCCTCACACCCTTCCGGCCATTCCGGCAAGACAGTCGCCGGGGGAATGGACGGACGCGGCACGGATTGATACCATGATTCTCAGGTGGCGGTGATTCCGCGATACGAAATCAAAGGAGGCATTGATGTCCATCTCAAGAACGACCGAGCTCAAGGCATCTTCTCCCGTCAGCTTCGACGATGCGATGAAGAAGGGGGTTGCCCGCGCTGAGAAGACTCTCAAGAACGTTCGGGGAGCGTGGATTGAGAATCAGGAGATACTCATCGACGAGAAGGGCAAGATCTCCGAGTACCGCGTCCAGATGAGGATTACCTTCATCCTCGAAGAGTAGTCCCGCGTTCATCGGCACACCGCACGCGCTTGCCTTCGCGTTCGGCGCAGGCAAGCGCTGATTCGCGCACCCGAAGCCAGGAAACGAGGCGAGGAGGGAACCATGAATATCACCCTGGTCAACCTGATACTGGCCGCGGCAGTCTGCGTCCTGGGACTGTGGGCCTACGCCCGGAAGACATCAAGGTCCGCCCTGTTCGTGGGCATGGCATTCGGTCTCTTCGCGGTGGCGCACCTCCTGACGCTGCTTGGTCTGGCCGCATCGCTCAACACGCTGCTGACAGTGATACGAGTCCTCGGCTACCTATCTGCCATGGTTGGCGTGTACAAGCTCGGGACCTAGCGGTCGACCGGTCCCGACGCGGTGACTGCGCTTGTGGCAAACGGGGATACCATGCGCAGTCCTCGTCTGTTTCTGCGTGCGAGCGGGCGCGGCATCCACTCGTAGTCCTGTCGGGGTATTCCACCCCGGAAACCCCGTGGACGACTCCTCGTCGCCATCGCGTTTGCAGAGGGAGTCCAGGCGTGCCAACATGGTACGCTGCCTTCCGGCGGCGATAGGCCAGGACCGAGCGACAGGATTGGAGGAGGAACACATGAAGGCACTGGGCATATCCGGCAGTCCGCGTGCGGACGGCAACTGCATGCTCATCACGAAGCACGCGCTCACGGCGATGGCTGAGGAGGGCATCGAGACCGAGCTCATTTCGCTGGCGGGCCTCACCATCTCCGGCTGCACCGCATGCATGGCATGCATGAAGGAAGAGCGCTGCATCATCGAGGACGACCTCATGCCCATCTACGAGAAGATGAAGACGGCGGACGGCATCATCATCTCCACCCCAGTGTACTTCGGTTCGGCCACGGCCATCGTGAAGGGTCTCCTTGAGCGGACCGGCTACATCGTCAGGAACAGCGGTGGTTCCTTCAGGGGCAAGGTCGGCGGCCCGCTGGTAGTGGCCCGAAGAGGTGGACTGACCTTCACGCTGGCGCAGATGAACTGCTGGTTCCAGACCCTGGAGTTCTACATGTCCGGCGTCGCCCACTGGAACATCGCCGTCGGCAGGAAGAAGGGAGAGGTGGCCGGCGACCAAGAAGGCATGGAGGCCGCGTGGAACCTCGGCAAGAGCCTGGCGTTCCTGATGAAGGCGGTACACAGCTCTGGAGGAGCCTGGAAACACTGGTCGACGGGGAAGTGAGGAGCCCCGACTCTGCAGAGAGAAGGATGCCCTGTGTCGCCGGCACGACGCCGGCGCCCCCCGCCGGCGGGGACGCCCCACGGTGTATACTCCGCTGAAGCGCGGCCCACCCGACTCAGGAGGTACCGATGGAACGCAAAGAGCCCATGGCAACAAAGGAGCAGTTGAGCAAGAAGGTCCAGCATGTCGGCCGCGGCTCACCGGTCGACCTGGGCAGTCACGGTGAGGCGAACATCCTCTGCGGACAGAGGATCATGCTCAGCTACGTGGACATGCCGCCCAACAGCTACGCTGACCCGCACCGCCACAAAGACATCGAGCAGATAACGATCATGCTGAAGGGCAAGGCCGAGTTCGTGGTGGAGGGCATACGCTATCCCGTCAGCGAGGGTGATGTGCTCATCTTCGCGCCCGACGAGGAGCACGGTGCGTACATGGGACCTGAAGGAGCGCGCGTGCTCGACGTCTTCTCCCCGCCCCGACCGGACCTGCGCGCGAAGATGAAGTAGCGGGCATCCCGCGCCGCCGCGCCGCGGCGATTCGGTTGCTGCACGTCAAGACGCCGCCCGCCGGCCGGCTGAGGGCGGCGGGTTTCTGCGAAGGCAGGCACCCGGGCCTGCGTCCAGCCCCGTTCTTCCCTGTCGAGGTGATGCGGCCGGCAACCAACCGCTGTGCAAGCGGAGTTCCCCCCGCGACGCCTGAGCGCACTCCTCAGACCGGAAGCAGTGATGATACGATAGTCGGAAGCGCACACGCCTGAGGCGATTGGCGCGCCGAACGAGAGGTCGCAGCACGGGCCCTACACAGGCTGCGCCGGAGAGGACAGAAGTGAACAGGCAGTACACGTTCAAGTACGGCAAGGGTGAGATCAGCTTCGAGATTCCTCAGAGCCAGGTCATGAGCGAGATGACCGGCCGCAGCCGGGAGGCCCCGGTCGACCTTCTTGGAACGTACCGCAATGCCCTCGACCACCCCATCGACAGCCCTCCGCTCCGTGAAAAGGTGAGGCCGGGAGAGCGCATCCTCATCACCGTCTCCGACATCACCCGGGGCTGGCAGCGCAACGACCTCCTCATGCCGGCGCTGCTCGACTACCTCAACGCGGCCGGCATCCGCGACCAGGACATCACGATTGTCATCGCGGTCGGCGCGCACCGGCTCAACACGCCCAAAGAGTTCGTTGAGCTGTGCGGCGCGGAGGCGTGCCACCGCGTGAAGGTGGTTAACCACGACTGCCGCGACTACGCGAACATGGACTACTACGGCAAGACCTGCCGCGGCACCGAGGTCTATCTGAACAAGCTCATCAGCCAGCACGACCGCCTCATCACGACGGGCGGCGTCATCTACCACTTCGCGGTTGGCTACGGAGGCGGACGCAAGAGCGTCATGCCCGGCCTCTCGTCATTCAAGACCATTCAGCAATGCCACCGGTGGTGCTTCAACACGACGGTTGGGCTTGGCGTCAATCCGACGACGGAGTGCGGCATCACCACCGGGAACCCGGGGCACGAGGACATGATGGAGGTGGCCGCGTTTGCCCCTCCGGACTTCATCATCAATACCGTTCCCAACTTCGAGGGGAAGGTGTGTGCAGTCTTCACGGGCAACTGGATCTCCGCGTGGTGGCAGGCGGTCCGCCTCGTCGAGGACATGTACGGTGTGAAGGTGGAGCAGGAGGCGGACATCGTTGTTGCCACCGCCGGCGGGTATCCGAAGGACATCAACCTGTACCAGACCCAGAAGACCATCCACAACTCGGTAGCGGCGATGAAGAAGGGCGGAGCAGCCATCGTCATGGCCGAATGCCCGGACTTCAGCGAGCCCGCCGAGTTCATCGACTGGTTCCGCCATCCCACCCTGCTCGCTATGGAGACCGCGGTCCGCGCCAACTTCCTCATCTCCGGGCTCGTTGCCACGAGGCAGTGGCAGGACGGAGACAAGGGGACGATTATCCTCCTCACGCGACCGGAGAACATCGAGAAGGCGAGCCAGGCGCGCATGCGCGCATGCGCGACGATGGAAGAAGCGCTGGCTCTCGCCTACAAGAGCTGCGGCACAGCCAGGCCGAAGGTGACGCTCATGCCTCACGGGGCGCACACGTGGCCCATCGTAGAGCCTCGCTGAGAACGATGGGTCGGGGCAGTCGGGGAGCCGCGCCCGAGTCCTGACGGCGTCTTCCACGTAACCTGCCGGCGTGGCCGGCGCGCCGTGTCCGGCAGAGGATTGCATCGGGATACGAACGGTGTCTCCGTGATGCAAAGGAGGCGAGATGGCTCGTGTGCTGGTGGTGTACCACTCCCGCAGCGGACACACAGAGGTGATGGCGAACCGGATAGCCGATGCGCTTCGCGCAGAAGGGCTCGAGGTCGTCTGCAAGAAGGTGGGAGAGGCCAACGTCGACGAACTGCTCGATGTCGACGGTGTGGTCGTCGGGTCGCCCACCTACTACGGCACCATGGCCGCCGAGGTCAAGAGCTTCCTCGACCGGAGCGTCAAGCATCACACGAAGCTCGACGGCAAGGTCGGCGCTGCCTTCGCTACCTCCAATTCGACGGGACAGGAAACGACCGTTCTCGGCATTCTCCAGGCGCTGCTCATCCACGGCATGATTATCCAGGGTGACTGCAGCGGACTCCACTATGGCGTCACGTCGGTGGGCGAGCCGAAGGAGAGCGACGCGCAGCACTGCAGGCGATTCGCGCAGCGCTACGCCGCGCTGGTGAAGCGCCTCCGGCCGTCGGCTTCTTAGCGGCGCAGTGCGGCTGGCGCGGGTCCCTCAGCAGACACGTTGCAGCCGTCAGCTCTGTGCTACCATTTTGGGTCGCGGCAGCGCGGGAGCGACTCCCCTTCCTGCGGGAAGCCGTGGCAGCGGCCCCTGTCGGCCCGCGCCAGGGAGCCACGTTGCGTCCGGCCGCACGCACGTGCCCGAAACGATGGCAGCAACAGTGCACGCGATACCCATCGAACTCCACGACCGTCCGGCTGACCTGGCGGGACACGTCTTCGGCCGCATCACCACCATTGCGCTGGTCGTCCTCATCGGTGTTGCCGCATGGTTTCGACAGCCCGCCGTCGTGACGCTGCTTGGACTCACTCTTGCCACCGTCGGCGTGTCGCGCGCCTGGAGCAGGCTTTCCCTCCGCAGGGTCCGATGCGAGCGGACGTTCTCGGCAACGGCGCTCTTCCCGGGCGACGAGCTCCTCATCACCACGAGACTCAGCAACCAGAAACCACTGCCTCTGCCATGGGTGGAGGTTGCGCAGCAGCTACCGCCGCGGCTGCTCGGCCGCGAGGCGGGCGATGATGCGGAGGGCGGCACGCTCGCCCGCAGCCTCTCGATGCCGTGGTACTCCCGCCTCACGTGGAAGGAGACCCTCACCCCGCGAAGCAGGGGCTACTACTTCGTGCCTCCGCTCACCGTCACCTCCGGCGACATCCTGGGCCTCTACCCGCGCGTCATGGAGGCAGGCAAAGGACAGGACGTCGCCGTCTACCCGCGCCTCTACCCCGTGCGCCGGCTGCCGCTGCAGCGTGCCGACGCTACGGGGGAACTCACGGGGCGACTCTCGCTCAACGAAGACCCGACGCGCATGCGCGGCATACGGGACTACCAGCCGCAGGACGGCATGCGGCGCGTGCACTGGAAAGCGAGCGCGCGCCACGGCGATATCAAGGTGCGTCTGTACGAGCCGTCGGCTCTCTCACGCGTGACTCTGGTGCTCTGCGCTGACGGTTTCGGCGAGTTCACGGATGGCGAGCCGTTCGAACTGGCCGCCAGCACGATTGCGTCGGTCGGCTGCTACTGCGTGGAACACCAGATGCAGATGGGTTTCCTGAGCAACGCGAGACTCGTCGCCGGCAGCGGGCAGGCGCGGCTCTCTCCCGGCAGCGGCAACGCGCAGTTGACAGCGCTCCTTGAACTCCTTGCTCGCGCCACACCGTCGCCGGACGCGCCGTTCGAGCGCCTCGCGGACGAGCTACGACGGCTCGCGTCCTCCGGCTCGGGGCTGATAGCGGTGGTCGGCCGGATGAGCGCGGCCTATGTCGATACGTTCGCCCACCTTGCCGCCAGAAAGAGCCCGCTTCTCGTGCTAGTCGTCGAGGATTCGGGTGGACACCAGTCATTGCCGTTCGCCTGCCGGCAGCTGACGGGGCCGGACGGTCTCCTCGACATGGGAGGTGCGTGACAGCACGGCTGCGGCGCATGCTCCTCCCGGCGGTGTTGCTCGGCATGCAGGCGTGCTGGCTCTACGCCTGGCTGTCGCTCATCGAGACGAAGGCGACCGGGAGCAGCGGCGTGGCGCCGGCAGCTATCCTGTTCCTCATAGTCGCCGCAATCACCCGGACCTGGACCGGCCGGCTGCCCCGGAGAGTGCTTCGACTCCCCTGCTTCTGGCTTCTCTGGGTCGTCCTCGCCGCGACGGCAGGCAAGCTGCTGCTCTATCCCGGTATGCCGTGGAGCGAGGCCGCCTGGCTCTACGCGCTCCCGGCCGCCGCGGTGCGCGTCATCTTCGAGACGCAACCTGCGGAGTTGCTGCTTCTGCTCGGGTCCGGCGTCGCGTGGTACCTCGGTGGACGCGTCACAGCGGACAGACCGACCCATGCGCGGTTCCTGGCGGATTTCCAGTTCGGGCTGGTCATGCTGTTCGCCGCGACGCTGGTTGCTCACGGCCTGGAGATCTCCCCGGGGCATCCGGTGCTGCTGGCGCTGGCGTTCTTCAGCCTCTCTCTCAGCGGCATCGCGCTGACGCGCAGCCGCCAGGAGGGCACACGCGCCACGGCGCCCGGCAACCGGCAGTTCGCCGGTTCGCTCGTTTCGCTGATAGGCATCGTGTCGTTCCTGGGACTGCTGGCGGGCATCGCCATCACCCCGGACCTCGTCGGAGTACTCGTCGCGGCAGGTCGCTTCATCCTGTACGTGATCCTTGCCATCCTGGCCTTCCTCATTTCACTCCTGCCGGACCCCGATCTTTCGGGCGGCGCCCTCCCCGAGCCACCAGCGATGAGCAGCGACCAGGCCGTGCTCGAGTTCTTCAGCAACCTGCCGCTGCCCGCTGTCGTGCGCCGGGTGATGCGAATGACTGTGAGCGCCGTGTTTCTCGGCATGATGCTCGTTGCATTGTGGCGGATATGCTCGGCCATGCTTGAATGGCTGCGGCACCGCGGCAACGCCGCAGGCGTCGAGGTTGAGAAGCTTGACTCCGGGCTGCTTGCCGACCTGGTGGCGTGGCTCCACTGGCTGGCGCGGCAGCCGGCGAACCTGGTACACCGCACGACAGTATTCTTCGGGCGGTGGATAGGGACCGCGCGGGTCGTCACCTGGGCCACGGTGTACGCAGACATGCTGCTCTGGGCGGGACGGAAGCTCCGCCCGCGGGTGGCATCGGAGTCGGCCCACGAGTATCGGGCCGTGTTGA
>JALNYR010000104.1:0-7829 GCA_023229725.1 Dehalococcoidia bacterium
ACCGCTCGACGGTTAGCTGGGAGGGGATGTTGTCGACGGCGATGGCGTTGTAGCAGGTGCGGCGTCCTTTGGAATGCAGGTAGCTCACCTGCGCCGAGAAGCGGTATGCTGCGATGCCTTTGCCCCGCAAGTGCGGCATCGTGAAGGCTCCTCCCGAGCACGCGTCGCTGGCCTCGAAATCAGCCGGATAGGGGACGGAGTCAAGTACGAGCTTCGCCCTGTCCGAAAGGGCCATCCAGTCGATGCTCGCCAGCTCGCGGCCCAGGAAGGCGCAGGCGGCCACGGCTCCGCAGCGAAGCTTGTGTTCGGCCCCCGGCACCGCCTCAAGGATGTTGTCGAAACCCTCCTCAGCCAGCCTGAGAGCGTCCTGTTGCGACTCGATGATGTGCACATGCAGGTTGTCCGGAGGCTTTGTTGCCGGAATGGTGGTTGCCTCGGCGACGGGCAGGTGGTACACGCGCAGCAGGCTGTCGGAGTAGAGGTGGTGGAATGCACTTCCCACGAACCGCCCTGCTCCCGAGAAGACTCCTGTGATTCCTTCCCGCCGGGCGAGCGCCAGGGCGCGACGCACTATGATGAGCGGGTTGTCGCATGGCGAGACCCACTTGCGGCGTGTTCCCTCGACCGGCCGTACCATGCTCATGTTCCCGGATTGCTCGGGATGACGGGACGCGGCCCGCTGAGTCGGACAGCGCATTGTACCGGAGGTCGGTGAGCGACAGGAAGACCGGCGACGGTCGTGCGGGCGGAAGCCGGCTCTGAACCTGGTCCGCGACTGAGCGCGCCCCCGGATACGCGGCTCAGGAGCGCGTACGCATCGGTGCTATGATTGCGGCGCGACCCGGTGAGCCGCGGCGGCTCGGGAGCAGGACTCGCACGGAGAGAAGGGCATGAACTACTACGCGCTCATGTACGACCTGGTGAAGGACCACGAGACCCGCAGGATGCCCTA
Organism: Dehalococcoidia bacterium; assembly: GCA_023229725.1. Taxonomy (GTDB): domain Bacteria; phylum Chloroflexota; class Dehalococcoidia; order GIF9; family AB-539-J10; genus SKVJ01. Next base: position 953 of record JALNYR010000104.1, read on the forward strand.
CCGGGAGGAGCACCTCAAGCGTATCCGGGCGGCGCATGCGCGGGGAGAGCTCATCCTGGCTGGCGCCTTCGCGGACCCGATGGACAGGGCACTTCTCGTGTTTCGTGCTCCTGACAGGGCTGTCGTCGAGGAGTTCGTCCGAAACGACCCCTACGTCAAGAACGGCCTCGTCCCGAAGTGGGAAGTCCGTTCGTGGACCGTCGTCGTCGGCAACGCGCCGTAGCTGGAGGCCGTACTCATCTTCGCGGGCGGGAAGCCTCGGAGAGGCGGGCGCGGTCGCGCCTGCGAAGGACAGGCTCGTCCTCGTTGCGCTATGACCGGTGAACGGCCGCGGGACCCGGCGCGGTACAGTCGGAGAAGGGAGTATCGTGATGAGAGCGGAAGATGTCTCGTGGTCCCTCGGCGAGACCACGGTTGATGCCACTGTCGCCGCCCCGGATGGGCCGGGCAGGTTTCCGGCCGTCGTCCTGGTGGCGGGGTCGGGCCCGACTGACCGGAACTGGGAATCGCCGCTGCTGCCCGGGACGAATGGCAGCGGCCGCCTCATCGCGGAACGGCTCGCCTCATCCGGCTACGTCACGATACGGTATGACAAGCGCGCTTCCGGCCCCCGCGCCCAGCAGAACATGGCCCTGCTGTCCGGCCGCATCAGCCTCGAGAGCCATTTCGACGAGCTGCAGGGCGCCGTGTCACACGTGCTCGGCCGTGCGGACGTGGACCCTGCGCGCCTGTTCGTACTCACCAGCAGCGAGGGCGCGATGCACGCGCTGTACTACCAGGCACACGCCGGCGTCGTCCCGTTCGCGGGCATGGTTCTGACGGGTGCCCCGGGACGAGCCCCGAGCGACATCGCCAACTTCCAGGTCGAGACGCAGTTGGCAGTCCTGCCGGATGGCGCCGACCTGATCGAGCGCTACCACGCGCTGCTCGAGCGGTTCGAGAGCGGCTTGCCCTTCCTCGCGGACTCGAAGCTGCCCGACTTCGTCAACAACCTGGTGGCCGCCTTGAGCGCGCCCATGAACCAGCCGTTCACCCGGGAGTTCTGGGCCTTCAGGCCCGCGGAGTACCTGCGCAAGGTGCGCGTGCCGGTGCTGGTGGTAACCGGCAAGAAGGACATCCAGACCGACTGGAAGCTGGATGGCGGGGCGCTGCAAGAGGCGTCGCGGGGTCGAAGCAACGTGACGCTCTACTATCCCGAGAATGCCAACCACGTCCTCAAGCACGAACCGAGGCCGCGGGAGGAACTTACCGCCGCAACGGCGATACCAGGCTACAACACGCCTGAGGCGCGCCTGGACCCCGAGACGCTCACAACCATTCTCGAATGGCTCGGGCGGCACTCCGGCCCGCATGGCCGGTGACTGGGCTCTGCGGCGATGCGGGACCGAGGATAGCATGGCGACTGACAGCTGCTACCTGGGAATCGACGTCGGTTCGAGCGGCGTGAAGGTCATGCTGGTCCGCTCCGATGGCGGGCCACTCGGTGTGGCATCAGCCGGCTACGAGACGTCCTACCCCCACCCCGGCCACGTGGAGCAGAACCAGGACGACTGGTATCGCGCGACGTGTCTCGCCGTGCGGGAGGTGCTGGGAAAGAACCGGGTCGCTCCCGAAAACATCGGCGGCATCGGCCTCTCCGGCACGTCTCACGTGCCCTCGATGCTCGACGAGCACTACAGGCTGGTGCGGCCCGGCATCCTCTGGAACGACATCAGGAGCGAAGCGCAGGTCAGGCGGCTGGAGGAAGAGGCCGGCGACCTCATCGTGTCTCTCACGGGGAACTCAATCAACTGCACGTGGTCGCTGGCGCAACTGGCGTGGGTGCGGGAGCACGAGTCCGAGGCGTTCCGGAGGACGCGGCACGTGCTCTTCTCGAAGGACTACCTGGCGTACCGGCTCACCGGCGAGCTTGCGGCTGACCACAGTTCCGCGGTCAGCTCGCTGCTGGTCGAGGCGGATTCGCTCGAGTGGAACCGTGAGCTGCGGGACCTGGCGGGGCTGGCGTCCGACATGGTGCCGCCCATCCATCCCTCCACGGCCGTCATCGGGGAACTGACGCCTGCGGCTGCGTCCGACCTCGGCCTGCCGTTGCGCGTGCCCGTGGTTATCGGCATGCTGGACTCGGCGGCGGAGCTTGTCGGCGTCGGGGCGACCGAGCCGTCGGTTGCGGTGATTCGTCTCGGGACGGCCGGCGGCGTTATGACACTGACGGATGGCCCGAAGTGGCGCAGGGGGTGTATGCTCTATCCTCATCCCGTCCGGCCGCAGTGGTACTACCAGGCCGGGACGAACGCCGCCACCATCTCCCTGCAGTGGGTCATGAGCCTGCTGGGGATGAGCACGGACGGCGGCTACTCCGAGCTGGACGGCTTCGTTGCGCAGGTTCCTCCGGGAGCGAATGGCCTGCTGTTTCACCCGTATCTCATTGGCGAACGGGCGCCGTACTGGAGCAGCCGCATCCGGGGCGGGTTCAGCGGCGTGACCATCAACCACGGTCGTGCGGCCTTCCTCCGGGCCGTCCAGGAAGGAGTCGCGTACTCCTTGCGCGATTGCACCTCGCTGCTCGACTGGGATGGTGTCTCCGACATCCGCCTCTGCGGCGGCGGCGCCAGGAGCGCCTCGTGGTGCCGCATCATCGCGGACGTCCTCGGGCTTCCGGTTCACCAGATGCGGCAGCAGGACGCGTCTGCCCTCGGCGCGGCGCTGGCCGCGGTAGCGGGCTGCACACGGGCGGACCTGCGCAAGCTGGCACAGGCCGGTGTCACAGAGTCGGTCCGCATCGAACCTGACCCGATGAATCGCGACGTCTACGACTCCGGCTACCGGAAGTACCGCGCGCTCGCGGACCAGTACCTGAAGACGTTCGACGAGGCGCTGTAGCTGTCGCCCGTCCCCGGCGCCGGCATTCCGGCGAAGCCGCACCGCCGGCATCCCCTCTGGCATAATGTGCCGGAATGAGCGAGGTGACGAGTAGCGACAGGCCCGTTGTCTCCGTCGCGGCGTACGAGCGGGACGGCGGCAGCCTCCACGCCGCCGTCTCCGAGTGTGATGGGCTACGGGAACTCAGCACCTCCGACCGCGTGCTCATCAAGCCGAACGTGCCCTGGGGCAGCCCGCTGTCCTGGAAGGCCCCGCCGTATGGCTTCGCTACCACGGCCAGCGTCGTGGAAGAGGCTGTGCGTGAGCTGAAGGACCACGGCTGCCACCGCCTCGCCATCGGCGAGGGCAGCATTGTCAACCGGGGACTCGGCGCGGATACCGCCACGGCCTTCCGCTGGGCCGGCATCGACAGGGTCGCCCGCCGGTACGGCGTCGAGCTGGTCGACCTCAACTCGGGGATGTACGACCGCATCGACCTCGACGGCACCGCCGTGTCGGTCGCATCCAGGGTCATGGAGGCGGATTTCCTGCTCAATCTTCCGGTGCTGAAGACGCACCACCAGGCGACCGTGTCCCTCGGATTGAAGAACCTGAAGGGCTGTCTCTCGCAGCAGTCGCGCCGGGACTTCCACCGCGGCGGGCTCGACCGGCTCATCGCGCTGCTCGGCGCGAGGCTCAAGCCGGGCCTGACTATCATCGACGGCATCTACGGGCTGGAGCGCGGCCCGGAGTTCCTCGGCACGGCGCGCCGCACCGACCTGCTCGTTGCGAGCAGGGATGTGCTGGCTTGCGATGTGGTCGGCTGCGGCATCATGGGGGTCAACCAGGCTGAGGTCGGCCACCTGAGAGAGTACGCGGAGCTCGTGGGCAGTTCTCTCAGGCTTGAGGACGTGGACGTGCGCGGGAGGGCAGCGATGGAAGGCATCCGCCCATTCGAGCGCGGACCGGCCTTCGACGGGCTGTTCCAGCGGACCGGCGTCACGGGCCTCTCGGTTCGACCGCCGGGCGTCGAGACGTGCTCGGGCTGCACGCAGGCGATGTGGTCGGCGCTCGTGGCCCTCTGCAGCGACAACCGGAACGCGAAGCTCGACGGCGTGGAGCTGTGTTGCGGTCCGACGGCACAGCCGACCGGCGCGGCCCGCAAAGCACTGCTGCTCGGCGACTGCGCTATACGCGCCAACCCGACGGTTACGAACGCGATTGCCGTCCCCGGTTGCCCGCCGTCCGTGCGGGACATGTACCTGAAATTGAGCATCAGCACGCTCGGCACTGCCCGGGGCCTGGCGCAGCTTGGCCCACGCGCGCTGCGGCTGGCAGGCAGCCGCCTCGGGCTGCACCGGGAGGACTTCTCCGGGTATCCCCACTACGACCCGGCCGAGTTCCGGCCGGACGACTTCAGGTAGCGCCGGAGGGGATTCCTCGCGCCCCGGCTCCGGGCAAGGATGAAATCTCCTCGGTGGCGGGCGCCTGACCAATCCCGCTGACGTTCGGTCGTTCGTGGCCGACCGGGTTGCACGAACCCGTTGCTTCCCTTTTGCCGCGCTACAATCATGTGTCGACAAAACGTGCGACAGCGCGATGTTCCCGGGTGTACCACCGCCGCCCCTCGACGAAAGCAGAAGCACGCGGTGGAGCAGGGCGCATTCGAGCCGCTGTTCGACAGTGTAACGGGCCGTGAAGGCGAATCCCCGGAATACTCGGACCAACGTGGGACACACGGAGTGAGTCGGGAGAACGGAGGATGAGGTGCGGGCGGCCCGTGAAGGAAGAGACGATGGAGAACACGAAGCAGCAACCCAAGATACTGTCCATGCCCCTGCCGGCAATCCTGGATGAGCTCGAGAAGTACATCCAGCAGGTGGAGGAAGCGGTCAAAGCTTCGAAGGAAGCTGCTGCTCTGTCGGCGAAGAGAGCCGACGAGGCCAAACTTGCCGGCAAGCTGGCGGGAGAGGCGGCGCAGAAGTCCGCTGAGGCTGCGGTGGCGCAGGTCGAGCAGCAGCTCTCGAAGGAGATTGCCGCTCTCAAAGATGAGCTGCACGCGGTGTCGCTGGTGGCCGACGGCGCCCTGGCGCTGGCTCAGGCGATGAACCGTGGCATTGCCATGGCCGTGAAGGGCTACAACGCTGAGATTGACGCTCTGCAGCCCGAACGCAAGTGAGTGCGGTCCTGAACCCGAGAACAGCCCGCCGGGCGCGGTCGCGGCCGGCGGGCGTGCAACGTACGGAGAGCCCCGGGGACGTCACCCGGGATTCTCATACGTACGCCATTCTGCGTCCTTGAGTCGAGCCGGGTGAGCCCCGGGCGCCGCTGCCGACCGGCTGCGCTGCGGCCTGGAGACTCCTATGGCGGGATGATGGGAGAGACGCCCGCGAAGATGCGGATCGTTGCCACGTCCTCGGCCGCGTTCAGGTGCATCGTGAACTCACCGACCTGCCCGGGTTCGATGTACGTCTGGGCCTGCCCGGGGAGGCCGGCCCCTTCCAGCGTCCAGGCTACCTGTTCTCCAACCGCGTTGTACCCATCCGCGTGCATGTAGACATGCGGGTACGCCCTGTGCCTGTTCTGGAGCGTACCGGTGACCACCAGAACCGTGTCACCTGGCTGGATCGTCACCCCGGTTTCGTGGAGGTAGTGCTCCTCGCTGCTCGGAGCTTCCTCGACCTGAACAGCAAGCAGCAGGAGTTCCGAGGGTTCGCCCTTCGAGCCGGAGGGCAGGTAGGCGCCGACAGGTGGGGACACGGAGATTGGACCGGACGGCGACGCGGATGGTGGCACCGCGGGAAGAGGCATCAGTGAGTCGCCGACGTCCGCGAATATCCTCAGGCTCCGCACCTCGTTCGACCAGCTCACGGCGATTTCGAAGTTCAGGCTGGACCCAGCGGCAACGTCGAACTGAGCGAACCCCTCCCGAGTGTCGGAGGCCACTGTGGAGGCCACCCTCTCGCCCTCGGAATCGTAGCCGTCAATCCAGACGTCGACGTCCAGTGTCTCGGCGGTCGTATTGCGGATCCGGCCGGAGACCAGCAGGCACCAGTCGCCTTTCGCGAGGTGCCGACCGGTCGGAACGTCGAAGCCTCCCTTCTCCAGAATCCCCACCCGTGTCGATGCGTCCTCCAGCACCACTCCCTCGACCAGTGTCGCACCCGGCTCGGGCACAATGGGGAGACTCAGTACCTGGTCTTTCATGTACCCTGCGGGAGCGAACCCGTCGTCGCTGCTGGCGGACAGCTTCAGGTTGCGTGTCTGCCCGGACCAGCTGACGGCGATTTCGAAGTCCCGAGCGGACTCGGGCGGCACGTCGACGTGCAGATACCCCTTCTGTGTGCCGGTCGACAGAGTTGATGCAACCCGGTCGCCGTCGGCGTCATAGCCGTCGACCCAGAGGTACACGTCCAGCGTCGCAGTCGTGGTGTTCCTCACCCGGCCGGACACCAGCAGACACTGCCAGCCCTCCCGGTACTGCCCCCCGTCTTCAACGTCGTGGGCGACCTGACTCAGGGTCCCCTCGCGGGCAGACGCTCTCTCCACCACCACTCCCTCTGAAAGCACGGCGCAGGAGACCCGGTACTGTTGGCTGCAGGCCGGCCCTCCTGCCGCAATCAGGACGGCAGCAAGTAGAACCGCTGTGACGCGTCCAATCGTTGCCTTCTGTGAGACCATGCAACTACCTTCGTGCCACATTCCGACCTCCCCCGTCAGAGAAATGACCCCGCCAGCCCTCGAGCATCCGTCACAGCCCGTTGAAGAAGCGGACGGAGAATGATGCTGTTATCTCGTCCGGGTTGTCGCTCTCGTTATTGTGCTTCAGCCACAGGGTCGGAATCCTCACCTCGACGGCCTCATCCTCGGGGATGTGCGGTGGTTCGCGCAGCCACGATTCGGGAAAGGTTATCTTGACGTAACTCTCCCCGGGGTCCTGGTCATTCTCGAGCAGCCACTTCCGGGAAAATGTGATGCGGGTCATCTCGGACTCGGGCAGAGGAGTGCTGGAGGTGAA
>JALNYR010000104.1:7839-9110 GCA_023229725.1 Dehalococcoidia bacterium
AACGGCTCGTCTCGCACGGGAGTGGGAAGTCCTGTCCGGCTGTTCTTGTAGGGACCCCCGAAGACTTGTATCGTCCGGACTCTGTCAGACGGGTTCAAGTGCAGCAGGAAGTCACGGGTCTCTCCCGGTTCGATGTCAAACGTGATGGAGCCGTAGACGCCGTCGCTGTCGAGCGTCTCGGCCACCCACACGCCGTTCTCATCGTAGCCTCGGGCGAACATGCCTATCTCGAGTTGTCTTTTGGCGTGGTTCTCCACGTGCCCGGCCACGACCAGACAGGCTTCTCCGGCCTTGAGGTCGACACCGGGGTACATGAAACGCGTCCTGTAGTCCTTTCCACAACTGCGGTTGCTCACGCTGGCATCCACCAGCATGATGTCCGTTTCCTGTTGCCAGTAGTCGGTGAGGTAGCTGCCCATCTCAGGCTGCACGAGTATGTCGCTGCTAACCACGGGAGCCGGCGCGTCGGCGCAACCGTCTGCGAAGACCAGGGCGACAGCAACCAGAACGAGGGTGATGCGTCTCATCATCCCGCCATCCCGAAACACGCGAGCGCCGTCAGGCCGCGCTCGGCCCCGCGGCATTGCTGGGGAGCACCGCGAGTCCGATGGTATGGTCGCACACGACCAGTGGGTGTGTCAAAGCGACCTTCGTCCGGGCGTCGGCAGGGACCGGAGATGCAGGCTGTCGGCGACAGCACCGAGACTCAGTGCAGCGAAAAGGGGGTGCCCGCAGTCGAGCCGGTCTACTCGATGCTGATGACCTGGACCGGGCACGAGGTCGCCGCCTCGCTCGCGCAGCTCGCGAGTGACTCAGGCACCTCGCCGCTGTCCGGCGCTCCCTTGCGGTGCTGCTCGACGATGCACGCCTTGCCGTCGTCATCCAGCACGAACACGTCCGCGCAGACGTTCGTGCACGTTCCGCAGCCGATGCATCCGTCCTGGTCTATCTTGACCTTCATGCCTGATGACCTCCCCTTGAGTTGAGTCGAGCGAAGTGTACCATCCGCCCGGGCTCAAGCCGCTTCTCTCGCATCCACGGCCGCAATCGGCGATAATTGACTCGGCGTGCGGCGTCCTCTGGATGGCAGCGGGGCAGGCGGGCCACGGAGAGCAACCCCGTCAGGGTTGAACCACCGCCCGCGCGAGATATCCAGCCGTCTCGGGTGAACGTCGGTATCCGGAGAGAGACTTCAGCAAGATGATTGCCGCCGGAAGAAGAGCGGGAGTGGTCATCCTCGCGCTTGCCCTCTTTCTGCCTTTCAGCGCGTG
>JALNYR010000105.1 GCA_023229725.1 Dehalococcoidia bacterium
ACCTTGAAGCGGTGGCCGTGCATCCGCTCGCACTTGCCCTGGTACTCGGGAAGATAGTGAGCGGCATCGAAATGGTCCTCAACGAACAGTTGGTACATGGCTGCCTCCATTCATCGGACGCACCCAGTGCGAGTCCGCGACCTCCGCGAGCAGCTCGCGGACGGTCTTGTGCAGGCCCGGGTGCTGGAAGTCCGGCGCAATCTCCGCGAGCGGGATGAGCACGAACGCCCTCTCCGGAATGCGGGGGTGTGGAATGCTCAGGCGTTCGCTGCTGATGCAGCGGCTCCCGTAGAAGAGGATGTCGATGTCGATTGTCCGGGGGCCGTTCCTGAATGTGGGCTGACGCCCGAGCAGCTTCTCCGTGCCCAGCGTGAACTCGTGGAGCTCCTCCGGGGAGAGCCCGGTCGACGCCCGGCAGACGAGGTTCAGGAAGGGTGACTGGTCGGCGAAGCCCACCGGCTCGGTCTCGTAGATGCCGGACACGGCGGTTATCCGCAGCCCGGCCCGCAACGCATCGAGCGCCGACGCGAGGTTCCGGAGCCTGTCGCCGAGGTTGGAGCCCAGCGCGAGGAACACGTCATCCTGGCACATTGTCGCCGCCTCGTACGATTGCATCGGCAACCATGCACACGCGCCGCATCTCCCTGACGTCGTGGACGCGGACGATGTCGGCCCCACGCTCTATGGCGAGCGCGACTGTCGCGGCGGTGGCCTCGAGGCGTTCCGACGCCGGCAGGTTCAGAAGGTAGCCGAGCACGGACTTCCTCGACGTGCCGACGAGCAGCGGGAAGCCCAGCGGTTTGAGCTCTCTCAGCCGCCTCAGTAGCTCGACGTTCTGGGGCTGGGTCTTGCCGAACCCGATGCCGGGGTCGATGATGAGCCGATCCTCCGGCACACCGCGTTCGACGGCGTCCTGCGTGGCCCTGGCGAGGTCGTCCGCAACGACGCGCGCGATGTCGTCGAAGACGACGTCGTGAAAGGGGGAGACGTCGCGCTGGTTGCTCATCAGCACCATTCCCGCGCCGCAGGCTGCGGCAAGGTCGGCCAGCCGCGGCTCCTTCTTCAGTCCCCAGATGTCGTTGAGGATGTCGGCGCCCTCGTCGAGCGAGGCCCGGGCGACCTCGTACTTGTAGGTATCGACGCTGAGCGGCACGTCCAGCTCGCGGCGTATCGCGCGCACAGCCGGCACGACACGGGACAGCTCTTCCCGCAGCGGTATCGGCTCGGAGCCGGGCCTGGTGGACTCGCCTCCGATGTCGATGATGTCGGCGCCCTCCTCGACCATGCGGAGCGCCTGCTCCAGCGCAGCCGAGGGCGAGCAGATGCCGTCGCCGGCGAACGAGTCCGGCGAGACGTTCACGATGCCCATCAGCAGCGTGCGCTTGCCCCAGTCAAAATGTGTCCTGCGCATGCGTCGCTTTCGCGCGGCTTCGTACGGGCCGCGTGTCGTTGATTATGATAGCTGATTCGACGTACAATAATCGCCCCGTAGTCTGCATTCTGAAGGAGTCACACGTTCGATGTATGAGCCCACAGCCGTGAAGATTACCGACCTGACGCTCCGCGACGGCCACCAGTCGCTGCTGGCAACCAGGGTCCGCACCCAGGACCTCCTCGACCTGGTCCCGGGCATGGATGCCCTCGGCTTCTGGTCGCTTGAAGTCTGGGGGGGCGCGACGTTCGACGTGATGACGCGGTTCCTCAACGAGGACCCCTGGGAGCGGTTGCGCCTCATCAAGCGGGCGGCGCCGAAGACTCCCCTGCAGATGCTGCTGCGCGGCCAGAACCTGGTCGGCTACCGCAACTATGCCGACGACGTCGTCAAGGCGTTCGTCCGCCACGCGGCCGACAACGGCGTCGACGTCTTCCGCATCTTCGATGCGCTGAACGACGAGCGCAACCTGCGGACCGCCATGGAGGCGGCGAAGCAGTGCGGCAAGCACGTCCAGGCGGCCGTGTGCTACTCGCTCACGGAGCAGAAGCTCGGCGGGCCGGTCTATACGACGGAGTACTTCGTTCAGAAGGCGCTGACGCTGCAAGAGATGGGCGCCGACAGCATCTGCGTCAAGGACATGGCGGGGCTCATGGCGCCGGACGATGCCTACGACCTCGTCTTCTCTCTGAAGGAAGCGCTCGATGTCCCGGTGGCGCTTCACAGTCACAGCACGAGCGGCATGGCGGCGATGAGCTTCCTGAAGGCCATCGAGGCGGGAGTCGACATAATCGACACGTGCCTGGCGCCCTTTGCCTTGCGGACGTCGCACACCGCCGTCGAAACGATGATTGCGGCTCTCAGCGGGACTCCAAGGGATACCGGACTGGACCTCGACAGCATCCTGAAGCTGGACGAGCGACTGGAGGCCATCGCGCCGAAATACCGCGACTATTTGGCCCAGACTCGCTTCTCGGTCATCGACACTGCCGTGCTGCGCCACCAGATTCCCGGCGGCATGTACTCGAACATGGTGGCCCAGCTGAAGGAGGCCAACGCCCTCGGGCGCCTGGCCGAAGTCTACGATGAGCTGCCGCGCACGAGGAAGGACCTTGGCTACCCGCCGCTCGTCACGCCGACCAGCCAGATAGTGGGGACGCAGGCGGTCAGCAACGTTCTCTTCGGTCGCTACAAGGCCGTGTCCGAGCAAGTCAAGGCCTACGCCTACGGTCTGTACGGGCGCCCGCCGGCCCCCATCGACCCGGCGGTCCAGGCGCTGGTGCTGAAGGGGTACGAACGCGGCGAACAGCCGATTACCGTTCGTCCCGCCGATGTCATCGAGCCGGAGATGGAAGCGGCCCGGCGCGAAGTGGGTGAACTGGCGGCTGACGACGGTGACGTCCTGACGTACGTGCTCTACCCCACGTCGGGCAAGCGTTTCCTGCGCTGGAAGTACGGCCTTGAGACGCCGCCTGCCGAGACGAAGGGCAAGTCCATCGAGGACATCCGTCGCGAAGACGAGTTGTTCGAACAGGTTCGCAACGGCAAAGCCGCCGCTGCTCCCGCTGCGCACGGCCCGGCTGCCGCGGCGCCGAAGCCCTCCGCTGGGAAGGTCGCCGGCACTCCGCTGCTGTCGCCGATGCCCGGCACCATTATCCGCTTTCTCGTTGTGGAAGGCGACGAAGTCCACGCCGGAGACGGTGTCTGCGTGCTCGAAGCGATGAAGATGGAGAACATCCTGCCCTCTCCCGAGGACGGCAGAGTTCTCGCCATCAAGGCGCAGCCGGGGGAGAGAGTGCAGCTGAACCAGATACTGGCTGTGATAGGTTAGAGCACATGGGCAAGACACTCGCCGAGAAGATACTGTCGGACAGGTCCGGCACGGACGCGCGGGCCAATGACATCGTCATTTCACGCGTGGACCTCGTGTTCGTACAGGACACGACAGGGCCTCTGACGCTGCGGCTGTTCAAGGGCGCCGGCTTCGAGCGTCCCGCCAATCCGGAGCGGACTGTCCTCTTCATGGACCATGCCGTGCCGAGTCCCGCGAGGCAGCTCTCCACCGACCACGTGTTCATGCGCGAGTTTGCCCGCCAGACCGGCTCCATCCTCAGCGAGGTGGGCGACGGCGTGTGCCACCAGCTCGTCGCTGAGCGTTACGCCCGGCCCGGCGATGTCATCGTCGGCTCTGATTCGCACAGCGTCACCGCGGGCGCGCTGGGTGCGTTCGGCACGGGAATGGGCTCAAGCGATGTCGCTGTTGCCATGGCGCTTGGCAAGAACTGGTTCAGAGTGCCGGAGACGCTGCGGGTGCAGTTGACCGGAGCCTTCCAGCCGACGGTCGGCGCCAAGGACCTCATCCTGCATCTCATCGGGAGCATCGGGGCGGACGGCGCGACCTACATGGCGCTCGAGTTCGCGGGTCCGGGCGTCGCCAATCTCAGCGTTTCGGACCGGCTGGTCGTCTCCAATATGGCGGTCGAGGCCGGCGCGAAGGTCGGCCTGTTCCCCGGCGACGAACGCACGCGGCAGTACCTGGCGTCGATGGGGAGGGTCGAGGACTACGCGCCGCTATCCGCCGACCTCGATGCGCACTACGAGCGAACAGAGCTCATCGCGCTTGATTGCCTGGCGCCCGTTGTGGCCTGCCCGCACACGGTCGACAACGTCCGGCCGGCGGCGGAGCTGAGTGATGTGCGCATCGACCAGGTGTTCGTCGGGACCTGTACGAACGGTCGCATCGAGGATATCGGACTGGTTGCCCGGATGCTGGCCGGCCGTAAGAAGGCTCCGGGGACGCGGCTCCTGGTTGCCCCGGCGTCGCGGAGTATCCTGCTGCAGGCCATCGAGAAGGGGTACATCTCCACGCTTGTCGAGTTCGGCGCGATGGTAGTTCCGCCCGGCTGCGCTGCCTGCCTGGGCCTGCACCAGGGCGTGCTGGGCGACGGCGAGGCGTGCCTCTCCACGGCGAACCGCAATTTCAAGGCCCGCATGGGCAATCCGGACTCATCCGTGTACCTCGCCAGCCCCGCCACGGCCGCCGCAACGGCGCTTCGCGGCAGGATAACGGACCCGAGGGAGATTGTGTAGCTATGGCTGAAAACAGACTCCACGGCAGGGCCATCACCATCGGGGACGACGTGTCGACCGACGAGATAATCCCCGGCCGGTTCACCAGCCTGCGCAGCAATCTGCCTGAGCTGGCCAAGCACGTGCTCGAGGACCGTCTTCCCGGCTTCCGAGAGAAGGCGAGGCCCGGCGACATGCTCGTGGGCGGCAGGAACTTCGGTCTCGGGTCGAGCCGGGAACACGCACCGGTCGTCATCAAGATGGCAGGCATCTCCGCCATCCTGGCGAAGTCCGTCGCGCGCATCTTCTACCGTAATGCCATCAACCAGGGCGTCGTTGTCCTCATCTGCGACACCGACGGGATAGCCGACGGCGATGAGCTTGAGATACGCCTGGACGAGGGGGTGGTGGTGAACCATCGCACGGGCGCCATGCTCACGTGCGGCAGGATGCCGCCGCTGATGTCCAGAATACTTGCCGCAGGCGGACTGATACCCTACATCAAGGAGCACGGGACGCTCGACACAACGGCGTAGCCCGCGCAGCGGCGCGGACGGGCCGAGTGGGAGGTCATGTGGCATACAGAGTGACGTTCATACCGGGCGACGGCGTGGGCCCGGAGGTGATGGAAGCCACGCGGCGGGCGCTGGAGGCGACGGGCGTTCGCTTCGACTGGGAGTACGCGACCATCGGCGCAACGGCGCTGGAGAAGTGCGGCTCGTTGCTGCCGCCGGCGACGCTGGAATCCATCCGGCGCAACGGCATCGCCATCAAGGGGCCCGTTACGACCCCGATTGGCAGCGGCTTCAGGAGCGTCAACGTCGCCCTGCGACAGGAACTGGACCTGTACGCGTGCCTCAGGCCGTGCAGGAGCTACCCGGGAGTGTACGCGCCGTACAGCGACATCGACATCGTGGTTGTGCGTGAGAACACCGAGGGCCTGTATGCGGGCATCGAGTTCGACAAGGGAGAAGAGGCGACGGCGCGACTTGCCGAACTGGTTCAGGAGACGAGGGGACGCACGGTCGGGCCCGATGCCGCGGTGAGCTTGAAGGTTATCACCGAATCCGCCAGCCGGCGCATCGTGCGATTCGCCTTCGAGTACGCCCGCTCCCACAAGCGGAGGCTCGTGACCGCCGTCCACAAGTCGAACATCCTGAAGTTCTCCGACGGCCTCTTCCTCAAGGCCGCCCGCGACGTTGCGGCCGAGTATCCCGATATCCAGTTCTCTGATGTGCTGCTCGACGCGTGCTGCATGCATCTTGCGAAGCGGCCCCAGCAGTTCGACGTGCTGGTGACGTCCAACTTCTACGGCGACTTCCTGTCGGACCTCTGTGCCGGCCTGGTCGGCGGTCTTGGACTCGCTCCCGGCGCGAACATCGGCGAACGAATCGCCGTGTTCGAACCGACGCACGGCAGCGCTCCGAAGTACGCCGGCCTCAACAAGGTGAACCCCATCGCCGCCATGCTCTCGGGCGTGCTGATGCTCCGGCATCTCGGTGAGAGCGCCGCGGCTCAGCGGCTCGAGGCAGCCATCGCGGCCGTCATCGCCGAGGGCAGCAGCGTCACCTACGACTTGAAGGCGGACCGGGACGACATGTCCGCGGTCACGACGAGCCAGATGGCTGACGCGGTGGTCGCGAAGCTCTAGCGGGTCGTCCCGGCGCGCGCCAGATACATGAGCAGTGCGGCGATGCTCTTCGCATCGCAGATCTTGCCGGACTGGATGAGGTCGAGCGCCTGCCGCAGCGGGACCTTGACGACCTCGATCTCGTCGGTGTCCTCGGCGACCAGTCGACTCGGCGTAAGGTCGCTCGCAGCGTATGCGTAGAGGTACTCCGTGCCGTATCCCGGTATGGAGTAGAAGCCGCCGAGCTTCTCGATGCTACCGGCATCGAAGCCCGTCTCCTCCTGCAACTCGCGGTGGACACAATCGACCGCGTCCTCACCCGGCTCGATGCCTCCCGCGGGGAGTTCGAGGAGGTCGGCGTCAATCGGATACCTGAACTGCTTCACCAGCAGCACGTTGTTGTTGGTGTCGAGAGGCACGATGACCACACAGTCGCTGTGCTCCACGACGTCGCGGGTGGTAGTCGTGCCGTTCGGCTTCCGCACCTTGTCGATTCTGACCGTGATTGCGGGGCCGCTGTATACCTGGGTGCTGGAAATGCGTTGTTCCATGATTCTGCCTCCGGGGTTGTTCGAACGCCTGGCTGCCGGGTCTAGCCGCCGGCCGGCGGGTCGACGTCTCGCATCAGTGCCACTTCATCGCAGTCCGGGAACTTCGGGCAGTAGTAGCACTCGGCCCAGATCTTGTGGGGTAGCTGGGCGCGATCGGCGAGGATGAACCCCTGCTTCTGGAAGAAGCCGGGCTGCCGCGTGAGGCTGAAGACTCTCGGCAAGCCGAGCGACCGGGCCTCGTCCAGACACGCCCGCACGAGCGCCGCGCCGTATCCTTCCTTCTGGTGCTGTTCGTCGACTGCCAGCGAACGGATTTCGGCCAGGTCCTGCCAGTTCACGTGCAGCGCCGCGCAGCCGATGACCTGGTCGCCCTCCCGCATCACGAAGTAGTCGCGAAGGCTCTCGTATATCTGGCTCAGCGCTCGCGGGAGCATGTCGCCCCGGTTGGCGAACTCATTGATGAGCTTGTGCATCTGCGGTACGTCGTCAATCCGAGCCTTGGTTATGTTCACGTGTGGGAGCCTCCCAGTTTTTCGTGCAGAGACCGGTAGAAGTATGTGCGGGGCCGAAGTCTGATGAACCTCGCCCTGTGCGGGCTCGTGGTGACTTCGACCCTCTCGCCGCTCCGCAGCGGCCGGTCGATCTGGCCGTCAAGGCTGAGCACGACGCCGTCTCTGCCGTCGACGCGCAGGCCCGCGGTCTTGCCCTTCGGCAGCACGAGCGCATGCCGCAGTCCGACGTGGCTGGAGATGGGCTGGACGACCATGTCGGTCGACTCCGGCAGCAGTACGGGGCCGCCTGCGGCCATGGAGTAGCCGGTGCTGCCGGTGGCGGTGGCGACGATGACGCCGTCGGCGCGGTACGTTGTGACTTCCTCGCCGTCTATATCCAGCGTGACGTCCATCAGGCGGACCGCGGTACAGCGGACAACCGCGTCGTTGAGCGCCGACAGGCTCTCGGCGCCGGCAGTGGCCTGCAGCATCGTCCGTTCCTCGATACGGCCCTCGCCCGCCAGCACGCGGGACAACGCGCCGTCCACCTCGTCTTCGCCGACCTCGGTGATGAAGCCGAGCTGGCCGAGCTTGACGCCCAGCACAGGGATGCCGGCGCCGGCGGTCACACGTGCACAATGGAGGAGGGTGCCGTCGCCGCCGATGCCGACGACCATATCGGTGCCATCGAGCCGGCGCGCGGCATCCTCATCTTCCCACGCGGAGCCGAGCCATGACGTAATGCCGTTGCGGGTGAGGTGTGATTGGATGGACTCTGCGAGAACCTGGGCTCTCTCAACGTAGGGGCGGTACAGGATGCCTATCCGGGTCATGAGACAGGCAAGTGTAGCATCGGCCCCGAACGTGGTCAAAGGGCGCCGGCCCGGGGCCGACGCCCGTCCGTACTAGCGCAGGAGCTGCGGAGCCAGGAGCAGAAGCAGGCCGAGCACTGCCAGGATGACGCCGCCGACAGGCTTACAGAACTTGGCGTAGCGCTGCCCGAGAGACGAGTTCGCCGCGAACGCGGCCGCCCCGAAGATGATGGCATCGTCGAGCATGAAGAACACGTCATAGAGCAGGATGTAGAGGTAGTACTGCACTGTGGGCAGCTCGGCGAGGCTCAGGACCTGGGTGAAGATTGCCGGGAGAGCCGACGAGCAGACGAACTCGATGGAGTTCACGACGAAGGCCAGCGCGATGATGGCGAACACTCCCGCGATGCTGAGAGGCGATGCGACAACCGACTGGATGCGGGCCATCGTGCTCTTCTTCGAGTCCGCGTCGATGACCTCGCACACCACCTCGCCGCCCGACTTGATGTAGTCGCGGAGGTTGAAGATGCCGGCGCCCAGGGCGACCGCGCCGATGATGACCGTCACGGGCCTCGAGTAGCCGAGCAGCAGAAACGCGTTGAGCCACGCGGTCATGAACAGGTAGTAGAGGATACCGGAGGCGGCAACGAACGAACCGACGAGCAGCCAGCCTTTCCGGCGGTCATTCAGTGTGAACAGCAGCGAGATGAGGTAGGCGAGCACCCACATGGCGCACGGGTTGAAGCCGTCGACCAGCCCAAGCACGATTGCCAGCACGGGGAGGGAGTAGTCGGAGATGCGCACTGTGCCGAACAGGGGCAGGGTCACCTCGGTTGGCACTTCCTCATCGGCCTCATCCGGTCCGCCGAGGTCTCCCGCGAGGGCGGCGACGATGGCCGCTTCGATGGGAGGTCCGTTCACCTCAGTCGAGTCCCAGCCGATGAAGACACGCTTGCCGACGATGGTCGCCGGGAAGTCGAGCTGCTGCTCGGTCACGCCGGTACCTTCGATGAGTTGCAGCA
>JALNYR010000106.1 GCA_023229725.1 Dehalococcoidia bacterium
CCCCGTAGGACTGGCGGTCTCGGCGCCTCTGCGCCTGGAGGGAATGTCCCGCCCGAGGAGCTTCTGGTACGGCCAGCTCTCCGCGGTTGTCGAACCGATTGCGGCGGTGCTGGGTGCGGCACTGGTCGTGGCGGCGCGCCCTATCCTGCCGTACGCCCTGAGCTTCGCGGCCGGCGCGATGATGTTCGTCGTCATCGAAGAGGTCATTCCGGAGTCACAGCGAGGTGGCCATACCGACCTCGCAACCCTTGGCGGTATGGTAGGCTTCGCGGCGATGATGCTGCTCGATGTGGCGCTGGGGTAGGAGAGATGACAGCGTGAGGCGGTTCACGCGAGACAAGCCGGCGCGACGCAGCGCCGCAGGCGAGTAGAAAGGAACAGCGATCGAATTCTCATCGATGCATCCGGTCATCCAGGCGCTCATCGCCACGTGTTTCTGCTGGCTTGTGACAGCGGTGGGCGCCGCAACGGTCTTCGGCACGCGGCATGCGAGCCGGCGGACGATGGACGCTCTGCTCGGCTTCGCCGGTGGCGTGATGCTGTCAGCGGCATTCTGGTCGCTGCTGGGTCCCGCCGTCGACATGTCCGGCGGGAAGTGGATGCCTGCGACGGCCGGCTTCCTGCTTGGTGCGGGCGTGATGCGTGCCACGGACCTTGTGTTGCCGCATGTGCACCACGGCGCCGGTGGCGATAGAGCGGAGGGCATCGGGACGCAGTGGCGGCGCACCACGCTGCTGGTGCTTGCCATCACGCTCCACAACATACCGGAGGGGTTGGCGGTGGGCGTCGGTTTCGGGGCGGTCGGGGCCGAGTTGTCCTCCGCTTCGATGGGCACCGCCCTTGCCCTCACGTTGGGCATTGCGTTGCAGAATGTGCCGGAAGGGCTGGCAGTGGCGATGCCGCTGCGGCGCGCCGGCTACTCCCGCCTCAAGTCGTTCTGGTACGGCCAGTTGTCGGCCTCGGTGCAGCCAGTCGCGGGCGTCATAGGCGCTGCTGCCGTGCTTGCGATGCAGGCGCTGATGCCGTATGCGCTCGGATTCGCCGCCGGAGCCATGGTCTTCGTCGTCCTGGAGGACGTCGTGCCTGAGGCGAACGGCGGTGGTCACGCGAACCTCGCGACGGCCGGCGGCGTCGTCGGGTTCGCGCTGATGATGGTGCTGGACATCGCCCTGAGCTAGTCGCAGGGATTCGGGCGCCGTCCGGATGCGTGCTATCATGGCGCGTCGTCCCGGTGCGCAGGAGGTTGCGTCATCATGTACGAGAGACTGCTGGTGGAGAAGCGCGGCGATGCCATGCGGGTGTCGTTCAACAACGCGCGGCTCCACAACGCGATGGACGGGCGGATGCTCGAGGAGGCGGTGGCGCTGTGCCGCGACCTCGGCTCTGACACGGTGACGCGGTTCGTTGTCTTCACTGGCGAGGGTCGGTCGTTCATGGCGGGCGTGGACATGAAGAGCGACGCCATGTCGGTCGGCGGCGACCCTGCCTCGGCGCGGCTGCGCCAGCGGCAGGGACAGGAGCTGGTGAAGCGGCTGCGCGACCTGGAGCAGATAACGGTCGCGGCGGTGAACGGCGCGTGCGTTGGCGCGGGGCTGGCTTTGGCCATCGCCTGCGACCTGCGCGTGGCGTCGGATGACTCCCTGTGGTCGCTGCCGAACACCGGCCTGGGCTACTTCTTCTCCTGGGCGTGCACGCCTCTGCTCGTGAGCCTTGTGGGTCCGGGGAACGCGAAGGACCTCATCCTCACGCGCCGGCAACTGACAGCGGACGAGGCGGTCGGCATGAACCTCGCCAACATGAGCGCGCCACGGGATGCACTCATGTCGACCGTGGACGGCGTCATCGACCGCATGCGGTCGGGCGGTCCGCTGGCAATGCGCATGGCGAAGAAGCTTGTGAACGCCTCCTCGCCGGCGTGGCTCGGCGATGTCTCGGTCGCAGAGCCGGAACTCATCGAGCGACTCTACACCGCGGGCGAGCCTGCGGAAGGCTCGGCCGCGTTCTTCGAAAAGCGCCCGCCCGCGTGGGGTGCGAAGTAACATGAGGCGCCGGGCGCCTGGGGACTCTGAACACAAGGAGAATGTGCGATGACCAGTCGCGTCTCAGACGGTTCAACTGACGAGCGGAAGCAGGGAACATCCGGCGCCGGTGAGCGGGATGAACGGAATGGCGCCGTCTGCGGAGCGGGCGGCTGCTGCGGCATGTACACCGGTCGGGGCGGCAAGGTCAGGATGGCTCTGCTCGTGGTGCTCGCTATCGTCGTGGTCGTACTCCTGGTTCACGGCTTCGCTACGGCAGGCTAGGGCCGGCGGAACGCCGCCGCAGGGCCACGTCCCGCTATCGTGCTTCCTTCGAGAGCAGCTTCGCCTCGGGCAGTCTCCGCAGGGCCAGTGTTGCGATGGGCGCCACGAGTGCGCCCAGACCCAGAACGAGGAACGGTACTCGCCAGTCTGTCGCCATGGTCGGGTCGCTCCCTGCGCCGTTCACGGCCTCGAGCACGTTCCCGAACACGAGCGGCGCAACGATGGTGAGCGAGAATCCCGCCGCCGACTGCAGTCCGAGCGCCAGCGAGCGTCGGTGTGCGCTGACCAGCTCCGTCAGCCCTGCCTTGTAGATGCCGGAGTCGGCGATGACCCAGAAACCCAGCCACAGGCCAACCAGCACGACCAGCTCCACGGGCCTGCCGAACATGAAGCCGAAGGTACACTGCACCGTCAGGCTGCAGAGCGAGGCGATGAGTATCGTCTTGAGGCGTCCGACGCGGTCGGAGAGGGACCCGATGGCCCACACGGCCGGCACGCCGGCGAAGATGACCAGTGCGGAGAGCATGCCGCCGATGGAGACGGTCTGCGCCTCGCCGAATCCGGCGTGGAACAGGTTGGCCATGTAGTACGGGCCTATCCAGCCCCAGAAGGCGTACAGCTCCCACATGTGGCCCATGTAGGCGAGCGAGATGAGTACCTGCGCCGTACGCAGCGTTCGCTTCGTGCCGCCGCGCACCGATGGTCCGAAGCTGCTTGCGACAGCCGGTTGTGCGCCGGGCTGTGCGCCTTCATCGCGCGTCCGGTCGTGGACGAGAAAGAAGACGATGCAGGCTGCCACAAAGACGGGGATGGAGGTGCCGAGCATGCCGGCTCGCCAGCCGTGAGCGGCGGCGAGGGGGGCGGCGACGAGGTAGCCGCCGGCGTAGGCGGCGGTGAGCGCGGCGGTGTAGGCGCCGATGGCCTTGCCCCGCTCCTTCGGCGGAAACCAGGCGGAGAGGAACGCCATGCCGGGAGCGTACATGGCGCCACAGGAAAGGCCGACGGCCAGCCGCAGCACCAGGATGCTTGCGAAGTCGCGCGCGAGGAAGATGAAGAGCGTCGACGAGACGGCGGCGAAGAGCGTGGCCCAGGCGACTACCTTCCTGGGGCCGATGCGGTCGGCCAGCCAGCCGGTGAAGACGACGATGATGACGTAGCCGACCTGGAAGACGGCGAGGATGGCGCCCATCTGCCCGGCGCTCAAGCCGAACTCCTGGACCATGTACCTGGAGACGGCGGAGAAGCTGTACCAGGGCATGTAGCCCAGCAGCATGGCGAGGCACATCAGGACGAGGACGCGCGTCTTCGTCTGTCGCATCATTCCTCCTAAGGTGGCACGGATGGGAGCCATCTTCCTTCACGGACACGGCCGCGGAATGCGCCGGGTTGCCGGACGAAGGTGGGCTTCCGGCGATAGTAGCGATGAGGAATCGACAAGTAAAGGAATCCATCACCTGAGTGCTGAGCGAGGAAGGAACAGCGCCCGGACGGGGCAGTTGAGGACGGGTGACCAGCCGGACACTCGAGACTCCCCACATCTCGCCTTCGTCGCCGGAGTCGCCGCTATTGAAGGCTCGTCGGATGTCGCGTACACTGCCACAATGGCCTTCTGCTCCCGCCGAAATGGCTCAAGAGGGCCGGACATCTCCCGGATGACCTTGCGCGCTGCCTGCCGTTGCGCGGTACTCGCGCGATGTCCTGCGGGACAGAATTGAAGGAGGCCAAACAAATGGGATTCAGCTACCTTGGAGGCAAGAACTGGCTCGACGTGACCCGCGAGGAGAGACTCTTCTGTGCGCACCTGTACCACGACATCAGGAGTGGCCGTCGCGAGCAGGAGTTCGTCCGGTGGCTGAGAGACGCGAGGTTTTGGTGGGTGAAGCCGGCCCCGGAGTCTCTCAATGTGAACCAGGATTGGGAGGTCGCGTACGAAGTCTGCTTCTACAGGGACCTACTGAAGTCTCGGAATCAGTCTGCCAAGCTGAAGGGCTTTCCCCAGAAGCGGACCTTCGATCTCTGCCTGTTCTCCGAGAAGTGCATCGTCATCTTTGAGGCCAAGGTACACGAAGGGTTCGACACGGAGCAGATGAGCCACCTGACGACCTACGGGGACGAGCAACAGCAAGATGCGGATGGCGACAGACAGATGGTCCGGGCTCTCGCAGGAGGCGCGGACGGTCCTGTCGTCCTGACTGTGGCCCTCGCGTCGAGCAAGTATCTCGAGAAGCGCCACAAGGGTAGCGGGGACGTTCTCAAGGCGGACAGAGTCGATGCTGTCACCAGCTGGAAAGACGTTCACGAATGGGCACGAAGGTCTGTTGTGGGTTACGCGGGTATCTATTCCACCGCCGACGAGAAGTATGGGAGCTAGTGCCAGAGTGGATACGACGCGCAGCTACGGACGACCCTGCACAAAGAACCTGAACAGCTCGACCTCTGCGAGCGTGTCGCGCTCGCAGTAGGCGAGCAGGTTGGCTCTGATTTTCTGTCTTCGCTCCCGCGGCGTGCTCGGGCGAATCATCTCCGCATAGGCGATTGACGCCGTGGCACCGTCGCTGATGGTGAGGTCGTGGTAGTCCAGCTGCGGCACGAGCGCCGGGAGAACCGACTTGATAGAGAACGACCCATGGAAGGCCGGGTGGTAGCAGTGGTTCCGCACGAGTTGCAGCAGGTCCACGAGGCGCCCATCGAGCAGGGCCAGCAGGCGTACCGAGAGTCCAGGAAGCGCCGCAGCCAGCTCTCGAATCCGCGCTGACTCGAAACCGGAATACACAACTACAGGCCCTGTATCTCCGAGGGCATCCACGAGGCTCGCCGCGAAGGGCTGCCGCGGGTCGGACGCACCATCGTGGAGGTACTCTCTGTGAGTGAGACTTTCGTCGCCGGTGAGCGTGTGCAGTGACCACTGGAATGGGACTTGCTGGTAGGGCCGCGTTCCCACGTACAGCGGCAGCGCCGGGTTGAACGTCTCGAAGTCGAGGAAGTGGACAGGAGATGCGAGCCGCTGCAGACTCCTCGGCAACTCTGGATCGACATGGAGGCGGTGGTTCACGACGCAGTCGCGAACCCTGCGCTGCAAGGGGTTCAGCCCCGGGAAGCTTGCCGGTATGTCCCGAATGTTCGTGATTCCCGTGGCTCTGAGTCCATCCAGTAGGGCCGCTCCGGCCCGTGGAAGCTGGCTCACGTCGTGCTCCGTCTGATTCGTGTGGCAGTGGCCGTAGAACGGGCAGGTGTAAGGTTTGTCGCACCGGCCGCTGATGGTGACCTCCGGCGGATTGGGGCAGGCCAGCGGTCGACGCATCTCCTCCAGCTGGGACGGAATCTCGGTCTGTCTGGATGCCGATTCTGAGGTCACGTCCTCCATCTGAAAGAGCGCATCGAGTTCGTAGCTTCCTCCCGGGTAGATGTAGCTTGAGTTGAGGTGGCAAAGACAGGCCTTGCGGAGCCGCAGTCCCTGCTTGTTCAAGACATACCACTGAATAGCCACGTCGTACAGGTGTTCACTCTTGAGCCGAGAGGTTGACTTGACCTCGACGAGGTCGAATGTCCCACTCTGCTGAGGAACCAGCACGTCGGCGCGCATTCGGACACCGTCGTACAGGAACGCAGCCTCGTACAGTGGCGGTACCTGCGTGCGGGCAAGCAGTCCCCTCGTCGATGCCATGGCACCCGCTTGGTCCGTGTAGTCCTCCGTGACAAGAACACCGCCAGGGAAGAGCCGGCGGGCGAGCACACCGACTTCGGTCCCAGAATCGAATATCTCCTGCTGCTGCTCCAGGACGGGGTCGGCCAACTCACGGTGAAAGCACTCCAGGTAGAGGCGTTTGTGGCACTGCAGGCCGGACATGAAGCGCGATTTCGAAAGGAGAGGGACGCTTCGACTGCCTGTGTCACTCATTCAAACCCTGCCTCACGGCTTCATCGTGGCTGCCTCCAGCGGCGTGGTCGAGGAACGGGAATCGGTCCACGATGAGTCAACCTGCTGGCGCAATCGTACGATGCTTCGGCTCCGCACTCAAGGGGACCTGTCAGGCCGCTAACTCGCTCTCCGCTGACCGCCATCGACTGGAGCGTGCGAGTGGCGATCGCGCGACGGAGCATGGCAATTGGCCTCCCGATCGACTTCGCGCCGGACGCCGGGGCCTCGGTGTTACAGCGAGGACGATACTGCACTTGAACTGGCAGACTGCGGACCGGTACAATGTTCAACTGGCTTTCCCGCTCCCCGCCCTCGTGGCACCGGGAAGCCGTGCCCTTCAGGCCATCGGCAGGCGAGAGACCGGTCGCGTATTCGCACCGGACCTGAGCATTCGCCGGCCGGCCCTTGATGCGTGTGCCCGCGTCCGAAGGGGTGGCAGTCCTGAAGTGTGGAGTCGGTGCGGAACTGGTTGCGTCGCGTCTGCTGGGGACGCGATGCCGAAGGAGGTGCTGTGTGGCAATCGTGATTCGGACACTCTTCAACAATCAGACATGGCGTGCGCCGTGCATTGCCCCGGGCAAGGACGAACGCTGCGCGCTGTGTTTCGAGGAGGGCCGCGTCCCGAAGGCGCCTCAGCGGGACGACGACGTCTGCAGCGGATTCTGCTGGGAGCGGGACCTCTGCAGCCGGCACGAATGGCCATGCACGCCGCAGGGCAACACCTTTGGCGACCGGGTGCAGACGGGGGACCAGGTGTTCCTCGTGCACCGCGAGACGGGTGGACGCTACGCCATCTGGGGCTACACGCACGTGTTTTCGGTGGAGCGACAGCCCCGCGCCAACGGAGACGAACAACGCCGTGGGTATGCGTTCTTGAAGCTGGATGACTTCGTTCCACTGTCCGCGGAGACGCGCCCGCGCGGGCTCACGGCGGAGGAACTCGTGGGTGCGGCCTGGGGCCAGGGCTGCTACCGCTACCTGGACATCGCCGAGGCCGAGAAGTTCGAGAGCCTGCTGGAGGACCGACACGGGATTGGGTGAGAGGCGTCGACGTTCGTCCGGGCAGGCCGGAGACTCCGGGTATTGATTTCCCCACGCGGGCGGGGTACGTTTATGCGCGAAGGCTTGATGTATGTCGTCCGGCTCTGCGCGTGCCCCCGTGACCCCTGACGCAATGAAGCCAACGCGCCTGCTCCACCTCGACTGGCTGCGCGTGCTGGCGATGGGCGCCATCTTCCTGTTCCACAACATGCGGGCCTACGACTTCGACGACTGGCACATCAAGAACGATGTGACCACCCAGTTCGCCACCTCGTACATCGAGATATGCAACTTCTGGATGATGCCGCTCTTCTTCGTGCTGTCCAGCGCCGCCATCTATTACTCACTCCGTTCGAGGACTGCGGGCCAGTTTGTCAAGGAGCGGTTCCTGCGCATCGCGGTGCCCTGGCTGGGACTGGGCATGTTCGTCTTCGGGCCGCTGCAGGTGTACCTCGACCGCTTCTCTCACGGGGTCTTCACCGGCAACATCATCGAGTTCATGCCGCACTACTTCGAGGGCATCCAGGGGCTGGGCGGGAACTTCGCCCTCTTCGGCGTGCACCTCTGGTACCTGGCGATACTGTCCATGTTCATCGTGGTCATGTTGCCGTTCCTGCTGCCGCTCGGCAGCCAGCGCCGCAGCCTGCTCTCCCGGCTCTCACCGTACTGCCGCCGCGCCCCGGTCCTCGTGCTGCTGTCTGTGCCCCTGGCACTGGCCTCGCTGCTGGCCGATGCGCTCGGCATGGCCTTCACCCGCGAGATGGGGAGCTGGGACCTGTTCTCCTACCTGCTGTACTTCACCTATGGCTACCTGCTGCACAGCGACCCAGGCGTGCAGCCGACGATTGACCGGCTGCGCCGGCCCATGCTCGTCACGGGAGTGGTGATGATGCTGGTGGTCGGCGCGATGGAGCCATCGGGCTCCTGGACATGGGCCATGGCCCGCGCCCTCTGTGCCTGGTCGTTCGTGCTTGCCATCCTCGGCTTCGGCCACACGCGGCTCAACTTCACAAACCGCTTCGTACGCCACGCGAACGAGGCCGTGCTGCCGTTCTACATCCTGCACCAGCCGGTCATCGTGGTCATCGCCTACTTCGTCGTGCAGCTTGCCGCGCCCGCTCCGCTCAAGTACCTGCTGACCGTCGTGAGCGCGTTCGCCATCATCGTGGCGCTCTACGAGTACGTGGTGCGGCCCGTGGGCGTGCTGCGCTTCCTCTTCGGGATGAAACCGAAGGCGAAGAAGACGTCGGCTACCGCGGAAGGGTAGCCACGGCGCCCGGGCGCCACGCCGAACCGCCCGCCCCTCACACTGCGAGACGCATCAGCCCGTCAACCAGGCTCGCCCGGGAAGTACTGGGAGGTGGCGTCGGGTATGACCGCCACCTTCGCCGTTCGGCCGTAGGTCCGCTCGAGCATCTCGCGCACCTCGGTCCAGCTTCGCGCCCAGTTGACGCGGTCGTACGGGGCGATGTAGTCAACCCCCGACCTGTCCGGGTACGGCGCCAGTATGGTGAGGCGCGAGGTGTTCTTCGGGAGCCCAGTCTTCGGCGACCACGTCCGCCCGCCAAGCTTCTCGCCGAAGCTGCGGCTGACGTAGTGGGTCCACTGCCCCTCCGGCGTCACGACGATGAGCACCATGTCGCCGCCGGCCGACTTGAGCAGCGGACCGGCGACCCGCGGCGCAGGAGGGATGCCGTTCGCCTTGAAGTAGCAGTTCGCGATGACGATATCGCAGT
>JALNYR010000107.1 GCA_023229725.1 Dehalococcoidia bacterium
TCCCGTATGGCCGCCTCCACGCCGATGTTCTCGAGTCCGATGGAGTTGAGCACGCCGGACGCCGTCTCCCACAGCCGTGGTTGGGGGTTGCCTTCCCACGGCACGAGCGTGACCCCTTTCGTCACAATCGCCCCGAGCTGCGAGACGTCGACGAGGTCGGCATACTCAGTGCCGTATCCGAACGTGCCCGAGGCAGGCATGACCGGATTCTGCAGCCGCAGGCCCCGGGGCTTGCGCGGGGCAAGCTCCACGGAGAGGTCGACAGACTGTTCCACAGTCACGGATTATCGCAGCAGACACGGCCCGGCGCAACAACCGCGTCCAGCAGTCGCGTGCTACAATCGCGCAGAATGGCACAGGTCGCCTGCCTGTTTCGCCCGATGTCGGAGGCCGATATCCCCCAGGTCTATGCCATAGACCACGAGTCATTTCCGGCTGAGTCCCTCTTTCGCCCCTACTCCAGCTACTCTCGCGAGATGCACAACTCCATGGCTCACTACGTCGTCGCCTGCGTCCCTTCGGCGGGCCGCACGCGGGAGATGCGGCAGTCGTGGCTGAAGCGCGCACTGCTCCGCAACCCACTGCGTCCGTCCCCCCTGTGCTCGGGCGAGGAGCTGCTGGTCGGATTCGCGGGCTTCTGGATGATGCTCGACGAGGCCCACGTCATCGCGATTGCCGTGAGGGAACCGTACCGAGGCCGGGGTGTAGGCCAGGGGCTGCTCCTCTCAATCATCGACATGGCCGTCAAGCTGCAGGCGCGCCTGATAACCCTCGAGGTGCGGGACAGAAACCTGGGCGCCCAGGCGATGTACCGCAAGCACGGCTTCGAGGTGGTGGGGAGACGCCCCCACTACTACTCGGACAACCAGGAAGATGCGGTGCTGATGACGGTTGAGGACCTGCGGTCCGCCGCGTTCCGCGAACGTTTCAAGCAGTTGAAGGCAGATACGCTGAAGGACAACTGCCTCGCCCGCCCGATGGACCTGCCCGACCTCGCCTGACGCCGCGACTAGCGGTACTGCTTCAGGATGTCGCTGAAGGCGGCAATCACCTTCTCAAGTTGCTCTCTGGTGGCGGCGAACGTCGAGAGTTCCAGCGCCTTCGTCTGACCCGGCTTGATACCCCAGATGCCGCGCTCCTCAAATGCCTTGTACAGGTAGTAACCGCGTTCGCGCACACGCTGCGAAATCTCGAACAACTGCGTGCATTCGAAGCGCATGAGGTCGTGCCGGTGCGGCTTCTCGCCGAGCAGGGCGAATCCGAGTCCCTCCATGGCGGAGGAGAACCACTGGGCCTTCGCCACCTGCTCGTCCCAGTGCTTGACGCGCTCTCTCACCTCGGGGAAGGAAGCCATGAGCGTCGCGAGCGTCACTCCGCGGATGGTGCAGCCGAGACACTCCATCTCCTTGTTCTTGTGCAGGACGGAAGGCCGCAGGACGACCTCTCGCCACTTCGCCTTCATGCCGAGCACGCCCGAGGGGCCGGCGGAAGCCATGCTTTTATGTCCGCTGCCCACGAGGAAGTCCGCCTTCAGGGCGCTCATCTTCACCGGCATCCGGCCCACGGCGTAGGCGCCGTTAACGAGGTACGGCACCCCGGCCTCAGCCGCAATCTCGCCGAGCCGGGCTGCATCGGGCAGGTTGCCGAACCGGCCGTCGGGGTAGGTCAGGATGACGAGCGCCGGTCGCCGTTCCCGCAGCGGTTGCGCGAACAACTCGACGTCGATGCGATACTCTGGCGACACGGAAGCCGGAACCTCGACGAGCTGCACGCCCGCCCGCTCAGCGGCCACCGCGGTGCTGTAGTGCCGGTTGCCGTCCACGACCACGGTGTCCCCGGGCTTCGCCAGCGAGTGCAGCACCATGAACACGCCGTCCCGGGCGCCGTACGTCAACGTCGCCGCATCGGCCCCCAGGAACTCAGGCAGCAGCTCCTGCACGAACTGCTTCACGGGAGGATTGACGATGTCGCTCAGTCGGCCCTGGCAGAAGTCGCACACGGAGTACCCGTCCCCGAACTCAACCATCGCTCGACGGGCTGCCTCAGTCAGCAAGCCGCCTGTCTGAAGCGGCATGATGTTGATCATGCCCCTGTGCGGCCGCACCAGCGAACCGAGTTTCTCCACGTCACTCTGCTGCGCCATGGTCTTCACCCCTGTGCGACGGGGGTAATCTCGATAGCGACGAACATCGCCCCGCCGACGCCTATCTTCTTCTGCTGACGCTCGATATGCTGTCTCACCGCCTCGGGCAACTCCAGGTTCAGGTCGGAGAGATGCCGGACGGTCTTCACCTGCAACTGGCGCGGTTCAACCGCGTCTTCCGCCATCGCCGCGGCCGCCATGGCGACGCCCCGCATGTAGTTGATGCCCGTGTAGGTGCCTGATGGCTGCAGGTCGCTGTAGATGGTGCCGTCACCGACACATATCTCGTTGAAGCCAGCGGGACCTATCAGCTTCTTGCCCGCTTCCGTCTCCACAATCTTGACCTCGACCTTGTTGTCCCTGTACGCCACGAACTCGCAGGGTGCGACTTCGTCCTTGTGCTTGCGAGCGCTCCCTTCGATGGCCTTGGCTATCTTCAATCCGCGCTCGGTCTTGGGCGCCGAGATGTACTTGAGCGACGAGGCGATGTCGGCGTTGCCGAAGTCGACAATCGAGAACTGCGGGAACATCAGCTTGCGGATGTCATCCGCGCCCTGCAGGATCATCGCCGTGCGCTCGATGCCGATACCGGCATTGAACACCGGGTAGCGGATGTCAAAATTGGCGAGAGCGACGGGAGAGTACATGCCGATGTCGCCAACCTCGACCCTCTGCCCGCGGTACTTGGCGAAAACCTCTTCCTCCAGGCCGGGAGTGTAGTACTTGGAGGTCGCTGTCTTGGTTTCGAACTCCATGTCGTCGAACCCGAACGCGGCGAGCACGCTCGTGGTGAGCGCCCGCCCGGCTTCGAGCGACATCTCGGGGTCGAGAATCGCGATGGAAGCGGTGTGGTGCACGCGAAGGTGGTGGGCATCCTCGCGCTGCTCGTTCCGGTACCTGGGGCCAACCGAGAAGAGCGCGATGGGATGAGTCGCCTTGTCCTGCAGCGCCGCCATCGTGTGAAACCAGGTTGCCGTCATGTGGCTGCGCAGCGTCTTGTCGGTCGCGACGGGTTTCAGGTTGTAGAGTTCCGGGAAGACACGGTGGATTATCTCCGTCGCCTGGTTGTCCAGGATCTTGAGCCGCTTCATCAGCGCCTCGATGAGGTCGTCCGCTTCGATGTCCCCGCGCTTGTATGAGCGGAGAATCGCTCCGAGCTCCTCCACATCGACCGGCCGGCCGACGATGCTCTCCACCTGCTGGACGCGCTGGGCGCTCACGCCGATTTCGGGCCGCGGCAACTGGGCCAGGTAGAACGCACGGTCGAGAATCACCAGCGCCTCGGGGCCGTACTGCTTGGTGACATCCGAGTCGGGCAGGATAGTCAGGTTCTCGGCCTCGTCGAAGCCCCGCGCCAGCAGCACCTCTCTGAAGCGCTGCATGAGGTCCCGGACTGGATGCGCCCTGCCCTTCTCCGGCAGCTTCACCGTCGTGTTCTTCGGCACGAGGGCCGCCGTCGAAAGCCAGGTTGACGTGAAGTCTTCCTTCGCGTTCTTCCGAATGGTGGCAACGTCAAAGAGTGCCATGGTCGTTCGCCCCCTGTGAGTGCCCGAATTGTACCAGATAGTCCCGCAGCAGACTCAGCGCGGACTGCGTTGCCGCTTCCTTGTTGGCCTCGCGGTCGCCGGGGAACACGAAGCGCCGCACCGTGCAACCCGATGGCGTCGCCAGCGCCAGGTAGAAGAGCCCCACCGGCTTCAGGGCAGTCGCCCCTCCCGGTCCAGCTATGCCCGTGTCCGCAACGCAGACGTCAGCTCCAAAGGCCGCACGCCCCCCCTCCGCCATCTCCCGCGCCACCTCTGCGCTCACCGCGCCGTGTGCCGCCAGCGTGGCCCCGGACACGTTGAGAAGGCGGCGCTTCGCCTCGTTGCTGTACGCAACGATGCCGCCCGCCACGTAGTCCGAAGCACCCGGAACCTCGGTCAGCCGGTCAGCGATGCGCCCGGCCGTCGCGGACTCGGCGGTCGCCATCCACACCATCGTGCCGGTAGCCGCCTGCAACTCCCGCTGCAGCGAGGCAATCGTGTGAGCCGGATTCACCAGCAGCCCTCCAGTCGCATGGTACCTGTCAGTATTGTATCCCCTCCATCACGGCACAATCACCAGCCCGAACGGAAGCGTCGTGAATGCAGAGAAGCAACTCACAGGGAATCAGCAGTCTGCGCCCGGGCGTACGCGTACAGAGTAGTCACTCAGGCGGGCCGGAAGCCGGAGGAATCGTCACCGCGCCCGCATCGGATGCTCTGCCGCACGGCTCGGCGAATACCGGAGCGACGGCTGGTGGCACCGGCACACGGTCGATGAGAGGGCATACGCCGGAGCGGGGGTACAATTGCGGTATGAGGCTGCGCCGGACGGAGTCAGCTGCGAAGAGCAATCCGACAGACGCCCGCTACGCGGGCGATAGAAGACAAAAAGAAAAGGAACCCCCTGGCAACGGCATATTTTCCCGGAGAGTTGCCCCTCGAGTATCGTCTGCGCTGGAGCGTTTCACTACCGTGTTCGGGATGGGAACGGGTGGGTCCGCTCCGCTCCAGTCACCAAGAGGTTCCTAATGCGAAGTAGTATACAACAGGGGTGAGAGGGAGTGCAAGCGCAGATGGAGGAAAATCGGGACGCGGGGCAACATATTCACGTCGGCTGCAGCGGCTGGCAGTACCCGGCCTGGCGGGGGCGGTTCTACCCGGTCGGCCTCCCCACTTCACGCTGGCTCGACTTCTACTGCGGGCACTTCAACACGGTGGAACTCAACAGCACGTTCTACCGTCTGCCATCGGAATCGGTGGCCGCGGAGTGGGCGCGAGAGACACCCCCGGGCTTCATCTTCGCCGTCAAGGGAAGCCGGTACGTCACCCACGTCCGGCGACTGAACGACGTTGCCGGCCCCGTCGATGAGTTCGTCACGCGAGTCTCGCCGCTGGGACCCAAGCTGGGTCCGGTGTTGTGGCAACTACCCCCGACCCTGGCGCGCGACGATGAGCGACTGAGCGCGTTTCTCGACGTCCTGCCGCGCAGCATCAGGCACGTCATCGAGTTCCGTCACGAGTCATGGTGGCACGACGACGTATACGCGCGGCTGCGCGCGCACGACGTGGCCCTCTGTCTCATCGACTGGCCGGGGCATCGCTCGCCGGTGGTCGCGACCACCGACTTCATCTATCTGCGTTTCCACGGTTCCGAGAGTCTCTACGGAGGACTGTACGGCGATGATGCCCTCTCGTGGTGGGTGCAGGCCGCGAGAACGATTGCCACGCGGGAGCAGACCGTGTACGCGTACTTCAACAACGACGCGAACGCCTGCGCCGTGAGGAACGCGCTCACCTTCCGCGGTCTGACAGCGCGTCCCTGATCTGCTCCGCCAGCGCCCGGGAGAGTCCTCCTCGCAGCGCGAGTTCCTCCACGCCGGCGGTGCGCATGGCTTCCACGGAGCCGAAGGCGACGAGGAGCGAGCGTTTCCTGCGCGGCCCGATGCCGGGGATGCTGTCCAGCATCGACGCCGCCGCTGAGGAATCGCGCAGGTTCCGGTGGTAGGCAACCGCAAACCGATGCGCCTCGTCACGCACCGCCTGAAGCAGCAGCAGTCCGGGAGAACCGTCCGGAAGCTCGACGGGCGCGGCCCGCTTCTCGCTGAACACCAGTTCGTGCTCTTTCGCCAGGCTCGCCACTCGCACATCGGCCGCGCCGGCCCCATCGCGCACCGCCACGGCCACGCCGAGCTGTCCGCGACCGCCGTCGACCAGCACGAGGTCGGGGGACGACCCCCAGGTGCGCCCCGGGCGCGCGGCTCCCGGCGCCGTCCCTTCCCTGCGCGCGAAGCGCCGCTCCAGCACCTCCCGCATCATCGAGTAGTCGTCCTGCCCCGAAACGGTCCGTATCCTGAAGCGGCGATAGTCGGAGGGTTTCGGCACGCCTCGTTCAAACACAACCATGCTCCCCACCGCCTGCGCCCCCTGGATGGTTGAGATGTCGAAGCCCTCTATCCGCTGCGGCATGGCCGGCAGGCCGAGCACATCCTTCAATTGTCTGAGACCTTCGTCTCTCAAGGGAGACTCGCCGCCAGTCGCGCCCTTCGCCACGAGTTCGCGGGCAACGTTATCGGCGACCGTCTGCACGAGCCGCAGCCGCACTCCCTGGCGAGGCACAACGATGCGCACCGGCGCGCCCCGCAGCTCGGAAAGCCAGCCGCGAATCAGCCCAGCGTCCGCAATCGGGTGCTGCAGCAGCACCAGCGGAGGCACGCTCGGAACCGCCCCGTAGTACTGCAGGACGAAGCTCCGCAGCACCTCGGGCAGAGGGAGGTCGCCTGCTCCCTCGACGGGGAAGTCCTCCCTGCCCAGGCCCCTGCCGTCGCGGACGGAAAAGACCTCGACGAGGGCATGCCCGGCATTCTGGGCCACGGCCAGGATATCCTGGTCGCCCCTGAGGGCGGTCACACCTTCGTGGCGCCTCGTTACAAGGTCAACCGCCTGCACCCTGTCGCGCAGCATCGCCGCGCGCTCGAAGTCGAGGTTCCCCGCCGCCGCCTTCATCTCCGTGACCAGAGACTCGAGCACCTCGCGGCGCCGCCCCTTGAGGAAGAGGACGATGCGGTCGATGGTTGTCCGGTACTCCTCCTCGGAGACGGCGCCGACGCACGGACCGGGACAGAGGCCGATGTCCTTGTTGAGGCACGGCCGCGCCCGGTGCACGTCCAGCGGACCGGAACAGACCCTGAAGCGAAACACCTTCCGTATCAGTCTGAGCGTCTGGCGCATCGAGCGCGCGCTCGCGAACGGGCCGAAGTAGAGCGAATCGTCGTTCAGCCGGCGGCGGGTCACCGTGACCGTGGGCCACGTGCTGCCGACGTCGATCTTGAGGTACGGAAAGCTCTTGTCGTCCTTCAACCGGGCGTTGTACTGCGGCCGGTATCGCTTGACGAGGTCCGCTTCGAGCACAAGCGCCTGCTGTTCGGTGCCGGTCAACATGAACTCCAGGTCGGTCACGACCTCCACCAGGCGGACGACTTTCGTACTGAGCCCTGACTTCGAACCGAAGTAGCTCTTCACGCGGTTCCGCAGGTTCGATGCCTTCCCAACGTAGATGACCTCCCCCGCGGCGTCGTGGAATAGATACACTCCCGGCGCGCGGGGCAGCAGGTCCAGCTTCCTGGCGGCAGCTTCAGCAAGCACGTTGCAGGGATTGTAGCAGCGGCATTCCACAGCGGCAAAAGGGCATGTGCTGTGTTACAATGAAAACCCCATGAAGCAGGATATCGCTGCTTTTCTCGACCACCTCGTCAGAGTGAGGGGTTCTTCCCAGAACACGATTGCCGCCTATAGAAACGACCTCAGTCAGCTCTCCGATTTCCTGTCGGCCGAGAAGGAAAAGGGCATCCTCGCGACCCAGGAGGCCCTGCTGCTCGCGTATCTGGTTCACCTCAAGGGAAAGGGCTACTCACCCGCGACATCCGCCCGCAAGGTTGCGTCGGCTCGCTCGTTCTTCAAGTTCCTCGTCGAGAGCGGCCGGTTGAAAGAGAATCCCGTCCGCAACCTGGCAAGCCCGCAGGTCAACAAGAAGGCGCCGCGCGTTCTGACCCAGGCGGAGTACGTGAAGCTGGTCGACGTGCCGAAGGCGATGACGACGCCTGAGTCGCGTCGTGACGTAGTCATGCTCGAGTTGCTCTATGCGACCGGGCTGAGAGCCACCGAGATTGTCTCGCTGCAGTTGAGCGACCTTGACCTCGACCACACATCGCTCTGGTGCCGCCACGGCGACTCCAGGCGCCAACTGCATCTCACGACGGAAGTGACGGACCTGGTCCGGGAGTACGTTACGAACGGGCGTCTTGATCTCCTCTACGATGCCGGCGAGACGGCCGTCTTCCTCAACAGGCGAGGGCATCAGTTGACGCGCCAGGGGTTCTGGCAGATTGTGAAGAACTACGCCTCCAGGGCCGGGCTCGGCGACCGCGTCACGCCGCACACGCTGCGCCACAGCTTCGCGGTGCGGAAGGTGCAGAGCGGCACCGACCTCCATGCCCTGCAGGAAGCGCTCGGGCACGCCTACATCTCAAGCACCCGGGTCTACCGTCAACCTCTCTCCACGGTGAAGTAAGTCCTATGTCAAAGAAACAGCATCACAAGAAGCAACTGAATCTTGCAGCTCCGGCCGGCATGGCGGCAGCGCCCGCGGCACCCGTCGCAGCGGCGCCTCGCGTTGAGCTGCAGCGTGCCCCGGTCGCCATGAAACCCAAGGTGGTCGTCACCTGGCAGGAGTTGGCGCCCAGGTACCAGCACGTCAATGACGAACTGAAGCAGATTGGTGTTCTGGCCGGTTCGTTCCTCGTTGTGCTGCTGGTGCTGTGGGCCATCCTCGGTTAGTCGCGGGGTGCACTCGGTCCACGTGGAGCTCCAGGAGTCCCGGGAACGGCTGTTCAAGCATCTCTCATGGGAGATACGCGACGCCCGCGTCGTCGACGCGATGAAGCGCGTGCCGAGGGAGCATTTCGTCCCTCAGGAACTGCGAGACGCCGCGTATGAAGACCACCCGCTGAGCATCGGCTTCGGCCAGACCATCTCGCAGCCATTCATCGTGGCGGTGATGTTGCAGGCGCTCGAGCTGAAGGAGACGGACACCGTCCTTGAGGTGGGCACCGGCAGCGGCTACGTCGCCGCCATCCTGGGCGAACTCGCGGCCAAGGTGGTCAGCGTCGAGATAGTGCCCGAACTGGCCGACTCCGCCCGCGCAACGGTGCAGGCACTCGGTTACAGCAACGTACACATCCACCTCGTGCCGAAGACCACGCTGGGCTGGATTCCGGACG
>JALNYR010000108.1 GCA_023229725.1 Dehalococcoidia bacterium
AAAGGAAGGTCTCGGCATGGAACCCGGCTATCAGGACATGGTGGATTTCAAGTTCGACGTCTGTCGGGCGCTCTCTCCTCATTGCAGCGCCATCCTGCTCGACCCGGTGTACGGAGCCGCACAGGCGATAACCTCCAGGGTGTTCGCCGGGAAGGCGGGCCTGCTCGTCTCCCTGGAGGAGACGGGCTACGAGGGTAGCAGCGAAGCGCGTCTGAGCCGGGCACTGGCAGGATGGAGTGCCGACAAGGTGCGCAGGATGGGAGCGGATGGGGCCAAGCTGCTGCTGTATTACCGGCCGGATGTCTCCGTCGCGGAACGCCAGCGGGCCCTCGTCAGCGAACTGGCGGAGCGATGCAACGAACAGGAGCTCGCCTTCGTGGTTGAGCCGGTCGGGTACGCCGTGGGCGACGAGACGTCAGGTGGACGCTACGCACAGGTGAAGCCGGAGGTCGTCATCAAGACCGCGGAGGAGCTCACGCCGCTCGGCATCGACATACTCAAGGCGGAGTTCCCGGTGGATGCCAAGGTTGAGAAGGACGAGTCCAGAATGCTCGAGTTCTGCAAGCGCCTGGATGCTGCGAGCAAGGTTCCCTGGATTATCCTGAGCGGTGGTGTTGATTTCCGCTTCTTCGTGAGGCAGGTGGAGATTGCCTGCCGGGCGGGAGCCTCCGGTTTTCTGGGCGGCAGGGCCCTGTGGCAGGAAGCCACGTCCATGGCATCGCGCGAGCAACGGCAGGCGTTCTTCCAGACGACGGTCGTCGATCGTCTGCGCGTGCTGATGGCCATCGCGGATGCCTATGCGACGCCGTGGTACAAGCGGGCACAGGCTCCCTCGATAGTCGACGGCTGGTACCGGGCCTACTGAGCGTCGCTCACCCGGTGAGCCGACGGTAGATGGTGAGGTAGCGCTCGGTTGTCGCGGCAATGACGTCGGGTGGCAGCGGAGGCACGGGGGCCTTGCCGTTCCAGCCGGAGCCGGCCAGCCAGTCGCGGACCGGCTGCTTGTCGTAGCCCGGCTGAGACTGGCCGGCCTTGTAGTCGGATGCCGCCCAGAAACGACTCGAGTCGGGTGTGAGCGCCTCGTCAATGAGAATGAGCTTCCCGTCGATGATGCCGAACTCGAACTTCGTGTCGGCAATGAGGATGCCGCGTTCGCGCGCGTAGCCGGCGGCGTACAGGTAGACGGTGCGGGTCGCTTCCTCCAGAGAGGACATCGTGTCCTTCAACCGGAGCTGCTCGACGTCACGGTCCGTGAGGGGACGGTCGTGTTCCGTCTCGCTCTTGGTGGTTGGCGTGAACAGGGGGGCCGGAAGCTGTTCGCTCTCCCTCAGCCCGGCGGGCATAGCTCGGCCGTTGACTGTACCGCGTGACTTGTACTCGGCCCAGGCGGAGCCGGACAGATAGCCGCGTACGACGCACTCCACCGGAATCCTCGCCGCCTTGCGGACGACCATCGAACGGCCTGCCAGGTAGGGCGGCAGCGCCTCCTTGAGTCGCAACCTCGCTGCAAGCCGTTGCACGGATGCGGCGTCGTCAAGCGACTCGACCATGTGGTTCGGCATGATGTGGCTCGTCTTTCGGAACCAGAAGGCGGACATCTGGTTGAGCACGCGGCCCTTCTCGGGAACACCCGAGGGAAGAACGAAGTCGAAGGCCGAGATGCGGTCCGTCGACACGAGCAGCAGCTCTGCTCCCAGGTCGTAGACATCGCGGACCTTGCCGCGCTGGAACAACGGCAGTGGAAGGGATGTCTCGGTTACTGCTGTCATCGTGACTCTCCTCGAGATGGATTCGCGGTCAACACCTGCGCGTTGCCCCAGCGGACTTCGAACCACCCTCGATGCCGGCCCTGGCGAAGATGCGGTCGACCTCTCTGAGGTAGCAGTTGTGGTCGAACACGCGGTCGAGCTCCTCGCGTGTGAGTCGAGAGCCGACCTCGGAGTCGGCCTCGAGCAGTCCACGGAAGGGCTGCCCCGCATGCCATGCTTCCATGGCGTGCTTCTGAACGACTTCATACGCGACCTGTCGCGACATGCCCTTGTCGATGAGCGCGAGCAGAGCTCGCTGGGAGAAGATGAGCCCCCGCGTCATGTCGACGTTCTGACGCATGCGGTCGGCGTTCACCTTCATGCCCTGGATGATTGACGTGAAGATTGTCAGCGTGTAGTCGAGCACGAGGCACGAGTCCGGCAGGATGATGCGCTCGACGGACGAATGGCTGATGTCGCGCTCATGCCACAGGGCGATGTTCTCCAGCGATGCCATCGCGTTGGCCCGCATGAGCCGCGAGAGGCCGCTGACGCGCTCGCAGAGTTCCGGGTTGCGCTTGTGGGGCATCGCCGAGGACCCGGTCTGCCCCTCCTCAAATGGCTCTTCCAGCTCCTGCACCTCGGTCTTCTGCAGTGCACGCACCTCGGTGGCGAACTTCTCCAGCGAGCCGGCGATGATGGCCAGCGTCGTGAGGAACTCGGCGTGGCGGTCGCGCTGTATTACCTGGTTCGTCACTTCGGCGACGCCGAGGCCGAGCCGGCGGCACGCGCTGTCCTCCACTTCGAGAGGCACCGTCGCGTGCGTCCCGACGGCTCCGGAGATCATCCCGACCGAGATGGCATCCGTCGCGCGAGAAAGCCGAACGGCGTTGCGTTCCATCTCCTTCACCCACAGGGCCAGCTTCAGCCCGAAGGTCATCGGCTCCGCGTGTACCCCGTGAGTCCGCCCTATCATAATGGTGTTCTTGTGTTCGAGAGCGCGCTTTCTCAGCGCCGCGGTGAGCGCGTCCACGTCCTTCCGCAGGACGGCTGCCGCGTCCCGGAGTTGCAGACCGAGCGCTGTGTCCATCACGTCGGACGACGTCAGTCCCAGGTGGATGTAGCGGGACTCGGGCCCGAGGCTCTCTGAGACCGCGCCAAGGAAGGCTGTCACGTCGTGGTGGGTTACCCGCAGTATCTCGGCGAGCCTGTCAAGGTTGCACGTGGCTCCGCGAATCTTCTCCATGTCGGCGGGCGGTATCCGGCCGAGTTCGCACCACGCCTCGCAGACGGCTATCTCGACTTTCAGCCAGAGGGCGAACTTGTGCTCCTCCGACCAGATGTGCTTCATCTCGGGAAGAGAGTAGCGTTCAATCATACGGTCCTCACTGTGCTGCGAGCTTCTCGCGATAGGTGCGATAGGCTGTGCGCAGCGACACGTCTTCGATGGCGAGAATCTGGATGGCCAGGAGCGCCGCGTTCTTCGCGCCGCTCTTGCCGATTCCGGTGCAGGCCACGGGAACGCCTCCCGGCATCTGGACGACGGAGAGCAGGGAGTCGACGCCGTGGAGGTCACTTGTCGGCAGGGGAACTCCGATGACCGGCAGCGGACTCCACGCGGCGAGCACGCCCGGCAGGTGTGCGGCGTATCCGGCAGCCGCTATCAATACCCTGAGACCCCGGCCTTCGGCTGACTGTGCATAGCTGCGGACGCGCTCGGGAGCGCGATGCGCCGAGATGACGCTGACCTCATGGGGCACCTGGAACTCCTCGAAGATCTGCACGGCAGGCGCCACAAGCTCGCGGTCATTCTGACTGCCGATGACGATGCCGACTCTGGGCTCCATCTATGCCACCTCTCTGAGGGCGATGTCGGTCCGGAACGCCATATGCGGAAACGAGATGCGGATGACGTTGTTATACACCCTTTCCCGGGCCTCCGCCATCGTGTCCGCCGTCGCCACGACCGCCAGCACGCGGCCGCCGTCTGTCACGACCCGGCCGTCATTACCGGTGGTGGTGCCGGCGTGAAATACCGAGACGTCCCGGTCGACGCTGTCGAGGCCGGAGATAGGCAGTCCCTTCGCATAGTTGCCCGGGTAGCCTCCTGAGGCCAGTACCACGGCAACGCTGGGACCAGTCTTCCATCCTATCGGAACGGTGTCGAGCGTTCCGCAGGCGCACGCCATGAGGATGTTGCCGAAGTCGCCTTCGAGCCTGGGCAGTATGGCTTGCGTCTCCGGGTCGCCGAATCGGGCGTTGAACTCGAGGACGCGTATCCGGTCGCCGTCGACCATCAGGCCGGCGTAGAGAACGCCCCTGTATTCCCACCCGTTGGCGGCCATTGTCCGCACCACGGGCGTGATAATCTCGTCCACCGTTCGCTTCACCATGTCCGCGCCGAAGAACGCTGGAGGGCTGTAGCTTCCCATGCCGCCGGTATTCGGACCCACATCGTTGTCCCTGACTCGCTTGTAGTCGCATGCGGGCACCATGGGGACCACGTGAGTGCCGTCGGTGAACGCAAGGAGGCTGACCTCGCGCCCCTCAAGGTACTCCTCGACGACGACTCGGTCGCCGGCCTCACCGAAGACGCGCCGCACGAGCATGTCCTCGAGCGCGGATTCCGCTTCGCGGGTGGACATGGCCACGACGGCGCCCTTTCCCGCTGCGAGACCATCCGCCTTGACGACGACGGGGGGCTTGATTCCGGCCACGAACTCACGCGCCTCCGGGAAAGAAGTGAAGACGCGCGCGTCGGCGGCCGGTATCCCGCACGACCGCATGATGTCGTGCGCGAATGCCTTGCTGGATTCGAGTCGGGCGGCGTTCCGGCAGGGGCCAAACGCGGCGATGCCGGCCTGTCGCAGCTGGTCCACCAGTCCGAGCGAGAGCGACACCTCGGGTCCGACCACGACGAGGTCGATGTGGTGCTCGCCGGCGGCGCTGACGATTCCCGGCAGGTCCGTCGCGGCAATGGGCAGGTTCCTGGCGATAGCGGCTGTGCCGGCATTGCCCGGAGCCGCGAAGAGCTCGGACACGCTGGCGCTGAGCGACAGCCTCCACGCGAGCGCGTGCTCACGGCCTCCGCTGCCGATGACGAGTACTTTCACCTGCGTGTGTTCCTCTCTGTTTAAACGCGGAGGCGGCGCACAGCGTC
Organism: Dehalococcoidia bacterium; assembly: GCA_023229725.1. GTDB lineage: Bacteria > Chloroflexota > Dehalococcoidia > GIF9 > AB-539-J10 > SKVJ01. Next base: position 4,909 of record JALNYR010000108.1, read on the forward strand.
CGCCGGGAGACTCCTGCGGGGTACTGATGCTGTGGCGCGTCGCGGGCAGATAGCCTACTCCCACTCGATAGTCGCAGGGGGCTTGCTCGTGATGTCGTAGACCACGCGGTTCACGTGCGGCACCTCGTTCACGATGCGGTCGGCAATCCTGTCGAGGAGCTCATAGGGCAATCGTGCCCAATCGGCCGTCATCGCGTCGGTGCTGTTCACGGCGCGCACGGCAATGAGGTAGCCGTACGTTCTGAAATCGCCCATGACGCCGACGCTGTGCACGTCGGTCAGGACCGCGAAGCTCTGCCACAGCTGGCCGTAGAGCTTGGCCTTCTTGACCTCGTTCATGACGATCCAGTCGGCCGAGCGCAGTATCTCGAGTCGCTCCCGGGTGACCTCTCCGATGACGCGGATAGACAGGCCCGGTCCCGGGAAGGGCTGCCGCCACACCATCTCCTCGGGGAGCCCGAGGGCGAGGCCGACCTGCCGCACTTCGTCCTTGAACAGGTAGCGAAGAGGCTCGACGAGGTTCATTCGCATCGTGGCCGGAAGGCCGCCGACGTTGTGGTGGCTCTTGATGCGCGCCGTCGCCTTGTGTTCCGCGGAGCTTGCGCTCTCGATGACATCCGGATAGACGGTGCCCTGCGCCAGGAAATCGACCGTGCCGAGCTTCGCCGCCTCCTCCTCGAAGATGGCGATGAACTCCCCGCCCACGATGCGGCGCTTCTGCTCGGGGTCCACGACTCCGCGCAGCCTGTTGAGAAAGCGGTCGGACGCGTCCACGTACACAATCTGCATCTTCAGGTTGTTGTGGAACGTATTGAGCACGCGTTCCGGTTCTTCGCGACGCAAGAGCCCGTTGTTGATGAAGAAGCATGTGAGGTCGTCGCCGATCGCCCTGTGAATCAGGGTTGCGGTGACGGCGGAGTCGACGCCGCCGGAGAGGGCGCACACGACCTTGCCGCCCTTCACCTGCTCCCGGATTCGCTCGACACTCTCTGTGATGAACTGGGCCGGAGTCCAGTTTCCGCTGCAACCGCAGACCCGGTAGGCGAAGTTCTCGAGTATCTGGCGTCCCTGCGGGGTGTGGGTGACCTCGGGATGAAACTGCAGACCGTAGGCTCGCTGTCCGTTGCCGATGACGGCGTACGGGGAGTTCTCAGTATAGGCCAGCGACTTGAAACCCTGCGGCAATTCGGTCACGACGTCGCCGTGGCTCATCCACACGGGGCAGGATGGCGGCAGCCCGGCGAAGAGAGGAGAATCCTGCGCGTCGAGATGCAGCACGGCGTGTCCGTATTCGTGTTTTTCCCCCGGAGCTACCTTGCCGCCGAGTTGGTGTGCGATGGCCTGCATGCCATAGCAGATGCCCAGCACCGGTAGCCCCTTCTCATAGACGTAGGTCGGGGCGAGAGGTGCTCCTGGCGCGTACACGCTCGCCGGCCCTCCGGACAGGATGAAGCCCTTAGGATTCAGAGGCTCCAGACGCTCCCACGGCGTGTCGCACGGCAGGATCTCGCAGTAGACGTGCGCCTCGCGGATGCGCCGCGCGATGAGCATGCTGTACTGAGAACCGAAGTCGAGGATGACAATCGTCTCGCGACCGCTGAGCGGAGCCGTCTCCCTGGGACACGGCTGCTCAGCTTGCAGCGACTTCGCGATACCGAGGTATGTCGAAACCTCGATGTCATCGCTGGCCGAGATGCGACGGCTTCTGTCTTCTTGTTCCTGCGTCATGGTGATTGGCCTGAACCCGTTCTGGAAGCTTAGCATCGCCCATTCTGAAGCGTCAAGGACGGACCGGGAGGAGTTCATCTCAGCAAGAGGATGCGGTGGTCTATCGGCGTCACGGGTGATGTGTGTAGAATTCCCCTGGTCCGGTGCGCGCCGGCCCGCCCGTCAGGCGTGTCTCCCCCTCGCGGTCCCGGGCGGCGCAAGCGTGGTGGCAGTAATCCCGCGCGTACCCGCGATAGCTGCAGATGCCGGCGGTGTAATGGCGTAATCCCGCCCGGGAGGTTGCGCTTCGCGAGTCAGGCGCTTGTATGACGGTCGGGGACGGGCTGACCGTGCTGGTCGTGTCTTCGAGACGCCGTGAGCCGCGAGCGCGGCGTCGGCGTGTGTACAGTGGCAATGCTGCTCGACGGCGAATTGGAGGGACTGATGAATGCTGCGCTGCTGGAGGACCTCAGGCGTATCGTTGGTCCGGATTGGGTAGTCACCGACTGGCAGGCGATGGAGAGCTACATGCTGGACGTGACGGCGCTCCCCATACGGCCGGTGCCGTCCCATGACGTCGTGCTCGTGAAGCCCGCGAACCCGGAGGAGATTTCCCGCATCCTCAAGCTTGCGAACGAACGTCGCGTTCCCGTCGTTGCCAGAGGCGGAGGCACCGGGGTTGTCGGTGCGGCCATACCTACCCTGGGCGGGATCGTCATGGCGCTGGAGCGACTCGACCGTATCATCGAGGTTGATACGGAGAACCTCATGGTTGTGGCTGAGGCCGGGGCAACGCTCGAGAAGCTGCTGAAGGCCGTCGAGGCGGCGAATCTCCTCTTCCCACCTCACCCGGGGGATGAAGGAGCACAGGTAGGCGGAATCGTCGCTTGTAACGCTGGCGGCACGCGTGCCGTGAAGTACGGTGTCGTGCGCCAGTACGTCAAGGGCCTCGAGGTTGTGCTGCCGACCGGTGAAATCGTCACCTGGGGCGGCAAGCTGCTCAAGAACAACACGGGTCTTGACCTCCTGCAGTTGATGATTGACTCGGAGGGAGTGCTTGGCGTCATCACCAAGGTCACCTTCAGACTCTACCCTCGTTTCGCCGGGACTGCCACGCTCATCGTCTCGTTCGATGACCGCCATGCGGCCATCAGAGCCGTGCCGGTCATCCTGCAGACGGGTGTGATTCCACTCGCCCTCGAGTACGTCGACCGCGACGTTATCCAGATTTCAGCGGACCACCTCGGGATGAAGTGGCCGGCCAAGAAAGGGACCGCCCACCTGTTGGTCATCATTACCGGTAGCAATGACGAGGACGTGTACGAGCAGGCAGGCATCGTGGTGAAGGCGTGCGAGAAGCTCGGCGTCGTCGACACGGTCGTGGCGGAAACGAAGGAAGAGCAGGCCGACATCCTGAAGATGCGCAGCGAACTGTACTCCGTGCTCAAGCCGCAGGTAGCCGACGTCCTCGACATGGCGATTCCTCCTGCTCGCATTGCGGACTTCCTCGATGCCGTTGATGAGATTGGCAAGAAGTTCGGGACACGGATCATCACGTACGGGCACGCGGGTGACGGCAACCTTCACCCCCACCTGCTTCTCGAGTTGCACAAGCGCGGTCTGCTCAAAGCGGTGAAAGACGAGCTCTACCACGAGGCAACGAAGATGGGGGGCGTCATCACCGCGGAACACGGCGTGGGCAAGGTCCGGCTGAAGGAAGTATCAATGTGCGTGGATGAGAAGCAGATTGAGCTCATGCGGGGATTGAAGAAGCTGTTCGATCCCAACGGAATCCTTAACCCCGGCACGGCGATACCGTGACGGGGAGGGGCGTCTACCGGAACGAATACGTTAGAGGAGAGGATATGACCGGGTGTTTGAGTGGCTATGCCAGGGCGTGTGGGCCCGCTGGTGCGAGGGACTATGTGGCGGTCGTGCCGACCGTGGGGTGCGTGAACGAAGTTGCCCGCCGCATCGCGGCTGCGGTCGAATCGGCCCGTCCGATGCTGCACCATCAGGGCTGCTGCCAGTTGCCGACTGATGTGAAGATAGTGACCGATGTGCTGACCGGCATCTGCCGCAACCCGAACGTGGCTGCGGTTGTCCTCGTCAGCCTGGGGTGCGAGTCTGTCACGGCCGAGACCATCGTCGAAGCCGTCAGGGCTGAGAAGCCCATCGAGCTAATCCGCGTGCAAGCGCTGGGGGGCATCACCGTTGCCGTGCAGCGCGGCACGGAGGCAGCCCGGCGCTTCGCCGCGGACCTGCGGCCGGCACGCGCGGACGTGCCGCTTCGG
>JALNYR010000109.1 GCA_023229725.1 Dehalococcoidia bacterium
CTACCGGGAGGAGGCGCTCGCCATACTGGACAACTAGCCGGCCGCACGGGGACTCCCCGACCTTCCCCGTGCGTGTGCGAGCGGAGCTTGTGATTCTGCCCAAGAAGGAGGAAGCAAATGGCAGGACAGCACTGGGGAACTCATTTCATCGCGTCGTCCGACACGAGCCACACCCTGTCCGGCAGAGTCCTGCTGCGCGAGGAACTCGACGAGGCGCTGCTACGGCGTGAGCTGGACCAACTGGGCCTTCAGGGACCCATAGTCAGGGTGACGAACCAGTGGTACATCCGAAAGGTGGGCCAGGATACCTGGCTCCGGGTCGGCGAGTCGGACGACAAGGCGTCACGGTTCCTGGTACAGTGGGACTCGGCATCGGTGGAGAACGGTGACTATGAAGTGCTCGAGAAGATGAACGTGTTCGTAAAGGCCGGGCCCGAGCAGAAAGTGGTCGCTCGCACCAACACCAGACAGGTCGCTGTCAACAACTGACGGCGGCAAAGGCAGAAACCCATGAAGGTTGCTGTGGTGGACTACGGCGCAGGGAACCTGCGGAGTGTCCTCTCCGCTCTGCGGAGTATCGATTGCGACACTGTCGTCGTCGAGTCACGCGACGACGTTCGCGCCGCCGGCGCGATGATCCTCCCCGGTGTCGGCGCCGCCGCCGACACCATGGAGAACCTGCGGCGTCGGGGGTTGTCGGACGTCGTGATCAGGTGGATTGATGCCGACCGCCCCTTCATGGGGATCTGCATGGGTTTGCAGGTGCTCTTTGATGACTCCACCGAGGGTGGCGGACAGGAGTGCCTCAGGGTCCTCCCGGGACACGTGGTGCGTCTGCCGTCATCGGAGAAGGTGCCGCACATGGGATGGAACCAGGTTCAGTTTGATGCCGCCAACCCTCTGTTCCGCGGCATCCCGAACGGAAGCGATTTCTACTTCGTCCACAGCTACGTGGCGGAGCCGCATGACCGCACGATCGTCGCGGGCGAAACGGAGTACGGCATCCGCTTCTGCAGCGTCGTGCAGAAGGACAACCTCGTCGCGACGCAGTTCCATCCGGAGAAGAGCGGTCCCGCCGGGCTCCGGCTCTACCGCAATTTCCTCTCGACGATCGCCGGCTAGGCGCAATGGCCTCGAACAAGGATGACCATGGAACACTACAGGTACATCGTAGTCGGCAACTCAGCCGGAGCCATCGCCGCCGCGCGGGAACTCCGGAAGGTAGATGATTCCGGCAGCTGCCTGATGCTGTCGGAGGAACCTCATGCCGCTTACTCGAGGCCGCTCATCGCCAAGCATGTCTCGAACGGCAAGGACATCGAGGCGATGCGGCTTGTTCCGCAGGATTTCTATAGCAGTTGCGGCATAGACCTACGTTTGTCCATGCGCGCCGCATCACTCGACACCGCCGCTCACACGCTGATGCTCGGTGATGGCAGTGTCGTGGGCTGGGACAGGCTTCTACTTGCGACAGGCAGCACTCCCATTATCCCTCCCGTTCCGGGCAACAGCCGCTCGGGCGTCCACACGTTCACGACATACGACGATGCAAAGGCGGTAGCCCTGCATCTTCCCGCGGTTCGGCACGCCGTCGTTGTCGGCGGGGGATTCATCGGACTGAGCGCCGCGGATGCGCTGCTGAAGCGCGGCATCGCCGTGACAATCGTCGAAATGCAGCCGCGCATCCTCAGCCAGATGCTTGACGCTGCGGCGTCGCGCATCGTCGAAGCCGCGGCGACAACCGCCGGGGCCGTCGTGATGACGGGCCGCCGCGTCAATTCGATTGACGGCGAACAGGGACCTGGCAGAGCAGTGACTTCCGTCGTCCTCGATGACGGCACGCGGATTCCGTGCGAGATGGTGATTCTCGCTGTCGGGGTGCGCTCGCGCACCGAGCTTGCAGCCGGAGGCATCTCCGTCGGTCGAGGCATCATCGTCGACGAGCAGATGCGAACGTCCCGCCCGGATGTCTTCGCCTGCGGCGATGCCTGTCAATCGCAGGATTTCGTCCGCGGAGTATCGAGCGTCACGGCCGTATGGCCGAACGCCGTGACCGGTGGAGCCGTTGCCGGGGCAAACATGGCCGGCCTCTCCCGCGCGTACAAGGGAGGAACGACGCTGAACGCGCTGCCGTACTTCGGGCTGTCCATCACGTCTGCCGGCGTGGTTGAAGACGATTCCGCCACGACCGACATCGTCATGGCCAGCGGCGGAGGCAGCTACAGGAAGGTCATCCTCAGAAACGGCGTCGTCATTGGCATGGTATTCGCGGGTGACACGAGCAGGTGCGGCCTCATCCACATGCTCATGAAGCGCAAGGTGCGCGTGGACGCCTTCAAGGAAACGCTCGTCAGCGACGACCTTGGCCTGCTGTCGCTGCCGGCCACTCTCTGGGAGCAACAGGTGACCGACTGTGCTGTGGCAGGCAGCCGCACACGGCAGGATGACGCTTCCCGGGGTGGACCAGCCGGTGCTGCGCCGGCGTGTGAGGTGATTTGAATGAAGCAGGTGACGCAGTACAGCAACCCTCACGGGGACGACAAGGTCATGGATGGCTGCTCGATATTCGGCGTGATGGACACGTCGGGCGGGTCGATTCCCGCCGGCGTGGTCATCAGGGCGATTGACCTCATGCGTGACCGGGACAACGGCCTCGGCGGCGGCTTCGCCGCATACGGAATCTACCCCGAGCATCCGGACCTGTACGCCCTCCACCTCATGTACACGAGCCGCGAGGGACAAAGGCAGACGGAGGAGTTCCTCTCGAACGCCTTCATCATCGACAAATCGGAGTGCATGGATGTGGACCCCTCGGCGGTCTCCAATCCTCCGATGATGCAGCGGTACTTCGCAAGTCTACGGCCCGATCGCGTCGCCGGAGTCGACGAGGCCCAGTTCCTCGCAGATGCGACCATGTTCATCAACACGAAGATACCGGACAGTTTCGTATTCTCCGCCGCCAGGAACATGGGCGTTTTCAAAGGCGTGGGGCACCCGTTCGACATCGCCCGGTTCTTCCGACTCGAGCAGTACAGCGGCTACCTCTGGACCGCGCACGGCCGTTTCCCGACCAACACGCCAGGGTGGTGGGGCGGTGCGCACCCGTTCAGCCTACTCGACTGGACCGTGGTGCACAACGGAGAGATATCGTCATACGGCATCAACCGCCGGTTTCTGGAGCAATACGGCTACGTCTGTTCGCTGCAAACCGACACCGAGGTCGTCGCCTATGCAGTCGACCTGCTGGTTCGTCGCCACGGTCTGCCGATGGAGGTTGCGGCGAAGGTCCTCGCGGCGCCATTCTGGAGCGAGCACTCACACGTCGAGCGTGATGAAGCGGAGATGCTCCGCGCGTTGAGAATCACCTACGGCAGTCTGCTGCTGAACGGACCGTTCACTGTTATTATCGCGAGGCAGGGCGAGATGGTCGGGCTGACTGACAGGATCCGGCTCAGGCCGCTTGTGGTCGGCACGCACGGGTCCGTGGTCTACCTCTCCTCCGAGGAATCTGCGATACGGCTGGTGAGTCCCGAACTCGATGACACCTGGATCCCCGTCGGCGGGCAACCGGTAATCGCAAGGTTGGGACGGATCCCCACGGCCGACGAAGCGTGGCTGCGAAGCGAGGTCGTCGCAAGTGCTCACTAAGCGGATCATCCCCTGCCTCGACGTCAAGGACGGGAGGGTCGTCAAGGGGACCAGTTTCGAATCCCTTCGCGACTCAGGCGACCCGATCGACCTGGCGCGTCGCTACTATCGCGAAGGCGCCGACGAGCTTGTCTTCCTGGACATCACGGCGAGCAAGGAACACCGGAACACCATGGTCGAGGTCGTGGAGCGCATCGCGGACGTGGTATTCATACCCCTCACGGTGGGGGGCGGCCTCCGCACGCTCGATGACATGAGGCGGATGTTGCTCAGCGGCGCCGACAAGGTGTCGCTCAACACCGCCGCTGTGGCAGACCCGGAGTTGATTCGCCGCGCCGCCGAGAAGTTCGGAACGCAGTGTATCGTTGTGGCCATCGACGCGAAGAGAGTCCCCGACGCGTCTCCCATCGCGTGGCGGGTGCACACCTACGGTGGAAGCATGCCTGTCGAGCTCGACGCGGTGCAGTGGGCGGTTCGCGCCGCCGAGCTGGGAGCCGGCGAGATACTGCTCACCAGCATGGACGCGGACGGCCACAAGGCCGGTTACGACATCGAGTTGACGAAGGCGGTGTCGACGCGCGTCTCCATCCCCGTTATCGCGAGCGGGGGAGCCGGGAGCGCCGAAGACCTGTATCGAGCGCTGAGCGAGGGACACGCCGACGCCGTGCTCGCAGCGAGCATCTTCCACTATCGCCAGCTGACGATATCGCAGACAAAACAGTACCTGTTGGAGCGACAGGTCGCGGTGAGGCTGTAGCATATGACAATGAAGAGCTACCTTCCCCCGGGATTCATCGTCGAGCGTGACCCGAATCGCTGCGTTCAGTGCAAGGTCTGCGTGAACCAGTGCTCTTTCGGTGTGCACTACTACGATGAAGACGAGAAGGTCGTCAAGGCGCACGAACAGAACTGCGTCGGCTGCCATCGCTGCGTCGCCTTCTGCCCGACGAATGCTCTCACGATTCGCCACAATCCCCTTGAGTATCGGGCAAACGTCAACTGGCGCCCCGAAGTCGTCGAAGACATCCTGAAGCAGGCGGAGAGCGGCGGCATGCTGCTCACCGGCATGGGCAGCGACAAGGGTCACACGATCTACTGGGACCACCTGCTGCTCAACGCGAGCCAGGTCACCAACCCCTCCATCGACCCGCTGCGGGAGCCCATGGAACTGAGTACCTTCCTCGGACGCAAGCCGGACCGCGTGGAGTTCGATTCGGCCGGCAAACTGAAGACGGTGCTCGCGCCACAGGTCAGAATCGAAACGCCCATCATGTTCTCGGCGATGTCGTACGGCGCCGTCAGCCTCAACGTACAGAAGTCACTGGCACGCGCCGCATCCGAGTTGGGCACCTTGTGGAACACCGGTGAAGGCGGACTGCACCCATCGCTGCAGCGGTACGCGGCGAACACCATTGTGCAGGTGGCTTCAGGACGATTCGGCGTCGACGCCGACTACCTTCACAACGCACGCATCGTCGAGATTAAGATAGGCCAGGGCGCCAAGCCGGGCATCGGCGGTCACCTTCCGTGAGAGAAGGTCACCGAGGACGTGTCGAAGACGCGGATGATTCCGCGTGGCACGGACGCGCTGTCGCCGGCGCCCCACCACGACATCTACTCCATAGAGGACCTGCGGCAGCTCATCTACGCAATCAAGGAAGCGACGAACTACGAGAAGCCTGTCTCGGTGAAGATCGCCGCAGTCCACAACGCCGCCGCCATCGCGAGCGGCATGGTGCGGGCGGGTGCGGACATCATCGTCATTGACGGACTCCGGGGAGCGACAGGAGCTGCGCCCAAGGCGGTCCGCGACAATGTGGGCATACCTATCGAGCTCGCGCTCGCGTCGGTCGACACGCGGCTCCGTGAAGAAGGCATCCGCAACCAGGCATCCATTGTGGCCTCGGGAGGCCTGCGCTCCAGTGGCGACGTGGCGAAGGCCATTGCCCTTGGCGCCGACGCCGTCAACATCGGGACCGCAGCGCTCATTGCCCTCGGCTGCCACGTGTGCCAGCAGTGCCACACCGGCAAGTGCGCGTGGGGCATCTGCTCGAGCGACCCTGCCCTCACCAAGCGGATCAACCCCGAGATCGGCGCACAACGGGTCATTAACCTGGTGCGCGGCTGGAGTCTGGAGCTCAAGGACATGCTCGGCGGCATGGGCGTCAACGCCATCGAGAGTCTGCGCGGGAACCGACTGCACCTGCGGGCCGTGGGCCTCACGGACACCGAGATGGAGACACTCGGGGTCAGGATGGCGGGCACCTAGTGCAACCACGATGAGCGTCACGGAGAGGATGACCATGGATATCGACGCAGGCGGGTTGACCTATCGGGAGCTGAACGCCGCGCTGAGCGACGCGGTTGAGCACGGCGCCGACCATATAGCCGTGCATAACGTGAACGGCCAACGCTACATCGGCACGAACCTCCACGGGACCGTAACGCTGGAGCTGTTCGGCACGCCGGGCAACGACCTCGGGGCATTCATGAACGGTCCCGCCGTTCACATCCATGGCAACGGACAGGATGGCATCGGCAACACGATGAACAACGGGGAGATCGTGGTCCACGGCCGGACGGGGGATGCTCTCGGGCTCGCCGCTCGCGGCGGGGCGATATTCGTTCGGGACGGAACCGGCTACCGTGCCGGCATCCACATGAAGGAATATGAAGGCCGGCGTCCACTCGTAGTTGTCGGCGGCGGCGCTCAGGACTTCCTCGGGGAGTACATGGCGGGTGGCGTGCTGGTCGTGTTAGGATTGGACGCACGTGGAGTAGGCTGGTCCCGTGCGCGGTTCATCGGTACGGGCATGCATGGCGGGGCTATCTACCTGCGCGGGCACGTTCAGGACCACCAGCTCGGCAAGGAAGTGGGAGTAGCCGCACCCGATGAAGCCGACCGCCGTGTTCTCGAGGATGCCGTGCAGCGGTACGCCCACCACTTCGATGCCGACCCGGAAGCGATCCTCTCGGCTGAGTTCATCAAGCTGTTCCCGCTGTACCTCAGGCCATACGGACGGCTCTACGCCTACTAGCGTGGCTCGAGGAGGGCCGTAGCGTGGCCATGCGCGTCGCAATCATCACGACTGAATCCGCCGATAATGCTGCGATTCTCGTTGCGTTGCGCGCCGTCGACGGGATAGACATCGAAGAGGCCGGCGCCGAGGGATTCGCTTCGGTGCTCCGCCCGGCGCCCCGTGTTGTCGTCCTCTGCGTCATGTCCGAGACCGAGCTGTCGACCCTGCCACCAGAGGTGAAGCGCCTGGCTCAATGCCCGCTGCTGGTGGTCGTGCCGGCTCCACTCACCGGCGTCCTCGGAGCGTCGAGCGCTATCGATGACTTCGCCGTCGCGGGAGCGGGTGGAGACGAGTTGCGCGCTCGCGTGCGACGTCTGGCAAGCACAAGCCCGGCAGGCGGCGAGGTCCTTCGCAGAGGCGACCTCATGGTCGACACCGTGACCTGTGAAGTCAGTCTCCAGGGCCTCCTCATAGAGCTAACCTTCAAAGAATATGAACTGCTGAAGTTCCTCGCATCCCATCCGGGGCGCGTTTACTCGCGCGAGTCACTGCTGAACAGCGTCTGGGGTTACGACTACTACGGCGGTGACCGGACCGTCGATGTCCACGTGAGACGGCTGCGAGCCAAGATTGAGGATGCCAACCACACGTTCATCGACACCGTTCGAAACATGGGCTACCGCTTCCGCAGGGATGTGTAGCCGACTCCTCCTCACCTCCCTCGAAACATCGATGTAACCATCCCGAAACGCTCCGGAAACGTTGCGCGGCTATTCTCACCCTCACTGCTATTGAGGAGGTGACCGGTGAGCGTGAACGCGGCGGACACCGCATGGGTTCTCCTATCCACAGCACTCGTCATGCTCATGACGCCGGGGCTGGCCCTGTTCTACTCCGGCATGGTGAGGCGGAAGAACGCCGTGTCGACGACCATGATGAGCTTCTGCGCACTGGGTCTCGTTGGCCTGCTCTGGGTGGTGTACGGATACAGCCTCGCGTTTGGAACAGACCACGCTGGGTTGATCGGCAGCCTTGAGTACGTGTTCCTGCTCGGAGTCGGCCAGACGCCGTCGGCCATCTACGCCGCGTCGGTGCCGCACCTGGCGTTCTTCGCCTTTCAGGGCATGTTCGCCATCATCACTGTGGCGCTCATCAGCGGGGCGGTCGTGGAACGCATGCGCTTCGGTGCGCTGCTGCTCTTCTCGGTACTGTGGATGACGCTCGTGTACTGCCCGGTAGCGCACTGGGTGTGGGGAGCAGGGGGGTGGCTCTTCGCGCTGGGCGCCCTCGACTTCGCCGGCGGCACGGTGGTGCACATCTGCGCGGGATTCTCAGCTCTGGCGCTCGCCATCGTCCTCGGTCCACGGAAGGGCTACGGAAAGGGCGAGGCCATGGAGCCGCACAACGTCCCGATGGTAGTCCTCGGGCGGGACTGCTGTGGTTCGGGTGGTTCGGGTTCAACGCCGGCAGCGCGCTCACGTCCGGAGGCCTGGCGTCCTCAGCCTTCGTCGCCACCAACACCAGCGCCGCCACCGCCGCGGTGACGTGGATGGCGCTATCATGGTGGGACCGCCGACCGAGCGCCCTCGGCACGGCGACAGGAGCTGTGGCAGGACTTGTCGCCATCACCCCCGCCGCGGGATTCATCGCACCCATCATGGCGATTCCGGTGGGCATAGTCGTCTCGGGCCTGTGCTATTATTGCATCCGGCTCCGCGTCAGGCTGGGCGTTGACGAGTCGCTCGATGTGTGGGCAGTGCACGGGATGGGTGGAGTGTGGGGAGCACTGGCCACCGGACTCTTCGCCGACCCGGCTGTCAGCGGAGGCGCTGCGGGCCTCATATACGGCAACCCCGCTCAGGTCGGGCTCCAGGCACTCGGCGTCGTGGTGGTCGCAGCCTTCGCGTTCTCGGTGAGCTACGGGCTGGGCCGCCTTCTCTCCACGTTTGTGGGACTGAGAGTTCCTGGTCGGGAGGAAACGCTCGGACTTGACCTCTCACAGCATGCCGAACGGGCATATGGAGGCGCAGTGTCATGAAGAAGATAGAGGCCATCATCCGTGAAGAGCGGCTGGAAGCCGTGAAGAACGCACTTGAAGCCCGGGGATACTTCGGAATGACTGTTTCACAGGTGTACGGGCGCGG
>JALNYR010000110.1:0-516 GCA_023229725.1 Dehalococcoidia bacterium
GGGATGCCGCTGAGGAAGCAGTTAGCGATCCCGCGGGGCTCCAGCAGGATACCTTTCCCGTCAGCCTCGTCCCGCACCTGCCACGGCCCGGGGAATGCCTGCACCCCGTTCCACCGGACGAATCTATGCCGGCTGCCGTGCCAGACGATCCGTACACGCGGGCACTCCCAGAGTTGCATCACAGCAACGCCCGGGAATTGTTGCGCGAGATGCGCAACCTCGTCGGTGTGGACGCTGTGCGCAAGGTCATCGACGACAACCTTGCGTCTGCCTGCGCACCCGAAGATGCGCTCACCGGCGGGGGCGACGCTGCGAAGCGTGCCGCTAAGGCGGCAAAGGCCGTCGCCGCACGTCAGAAAGCTGTCGTCACACTGCTCGCGATGGCCAAACACTGGGAAACCGTCCGATGCGAGCTCGCGACGGTCTCACCGCTCGCCTCGGGCGTCTGTGCCATGATCGAGCGCAAGGAAATCAAGATACCATGTTTCCGGTCCGCCTGCCAGGCCATGACCAGAT
>JALNYR010000110.1:526-8801 GCA_023229725.1 Dehalococcoidia bacterium
ACCTGACACACAAGTCCGCCGGATCCGCAGAGCCTGACGCGGGGTTGCCCACAGAATTTGTTGATGACATCGCCAGCCTCGCGGCACTTGACACAGAACTCGGCAGGGTTAATGCATCGGCCTCCATGTGCACTGAGACTGGCAGGGTCACCGCTGCGCTCGCTCTCTTCACCACCGCGCCGCCAGCGGCAAAAAGGTCTAAACGCGGCGCTGCGTCGTCTTGAAACGTTCGGGGGCATGAACATGCATTAAAAACATAAAAGGGCAATGAGTGAACACCCGAGCTGAGCAAGGGGGGTTCAAGAGGATTTAAAAAATGTACTCTTCTATGCCCCATCACTGGACAGCATACAATGCGTGACGGCTGGGGGTAAAAAATGGGTTGTCAGTGTTATTTTTTCGCGCCCTTCCTGGGCCATGTCCATGGTCGCATGTTTATGACCACGTTTTTTGTTTCACCTCAGTTCACGGAGTGTGCGTATGTGGTGTGACGCTGTGATGATGAGGGGAGTGGGGGTCAGAGGTGCAGAGCGTCGAGCAGCGAGCTAGTTACGGCATCACGAAGCTGCTGTATCGCGTCTTCCTCGGACTGCCCATGGGGAAACCTGGCGCAGATCGCCGCGAGTGCATCGGGGACGTCACTGAGCGAGGTTTTCACGAGTTCGACACTCTGGGCGAATTTCACGGGATCGGCAGCCTGCTGCTTCATGAGGTAATTGATGTGCGGCTCGGACAAGTCCAGAACTACCCCGGCGGGGAACGGGGATGCTATTCCAGTGCGCGCGGTCTCTTTGCGGAGCATGGCCGTCGGGTTCGCCATCATTGCATAGAACACGTTGTCCGGCTCGAAGTCGTACGCCGTCTCGACCGGCTGTAGAGCAGTGATCCAGAATTGGATGCACGCCCAATGGATCCACGCCGCGTCCCCCGACCGCAGGGCACGCTCGAATGGTGCAGCTCTGAGGATCCGTGCACCAGACCTCAGGGACTCGAGCATCTCCCGGTACTCGGGCCCGGCCGCTTCGGGGGTCCGCAGATACCCGTAGACCGCCCCGGGAATGCCGTCGTTCGCTATCTGGTACTGGCAACCTGCCGCGGTAGACTTTGCGGGCTGTGTCGGCTGGGGCTGAGGTGGAGCCTGGAGTTGCGGCGGAGGTGGCGGGGGCATCATCTCGGCCGCCGTGGGAGCCGAGCGTCGCTTTGCCAGCGGCTCCGGTGCCGTCGCTGCCACACGTTTAGGCGCGCCAGCGGCGGATGCCTGCTTCGTCCGTGCGTGCAGTATGGCGGTGTACACTGCCAGGGGTACCGCCGGCATGGGCGGACTGCTTGCGTCCATCGGCGGCTCGGCCGCTACCTCGCCCGGGGATGCAAACAACGCCTCTCCTCGTGCAGCATAGATCATCTTGAGCCGGGACAGCGACGGCAGGAAGTAGCGGTCGTCGGCGCGGCGCAGAACCGGTACGAGTGCGCCGCCCTCAATCTTTCCCCAGCTGACGTCTTCTGGCGCAACAGTCTTCCATTGTGCCACGGACCACGCCGGTGGATCCGCTGCGTCGGAAAACAGTTTGCCCGGACGGCAAAGCTCCACGAGCCGTACTTCGGTGGTTGCTGCCATTGTTCAGTGGATTTTTCGATACTGTTGTGGTGACCTCTTTATGCGGATCTATCCGTGCGGCGTGTGTTAATATTCGATTCTCGCGTGGAATGGTGGATAGAGTGTGTGGGCAGATTTCGGAAATAAATTGCAATACTCACGTTTCGCTTCGGTCGCGATTTATTTTTTGGACGGTTGCAGTTTTTCTAAATCTTTGACCGCAGATATTTTTAATAACCGCAGATTTTTTTATAAAATCTACTTTTTTTGATTTTAAATAAAATCCGTTGGGCAGTTTGGATATTTTTGAATAAACGAGAGATACAAACGAATCTTTTTAAACTCCCCCCCCTTTTCAACCCATGGACACCACTGTGGCGGAGTTTCAGCGGGCATCAGAGCAAGGCGATGCGGCAGCGCAATGCAACCTCGGTGTGTGCTACGACCGCGGCGAAGGCGTCGCGATGGACCACGCCGAGGCGGTGCACTGGTACCGCCTCGCGGCAGGGCAGGGTAACTCGGAAGCGCAGTTCAACCTCGGTGTGTGCTACGACGACGGCCAAGGCGTCGCGAGGGACCACGCCGAGGCGGTGCACTGGTACCGCCTCGCGGCCGAGCAGGGCATCGCGAAAGCGCAGCTCAACCTCGGTCTATCCTACGCCGACGGCGAGGGCATTACGGAGGATCACGCCGAGGCGGTGCGCTGGTACCGCCTCGCGGCCGAGCAGGGCAACGCAAAAGCGCAGTACAGTCTCGGCCTGTGCTACCGCTACGGCGAAGGTACCGAGGTGGACCACACCGAGGCGGTGCGCTGGTACCGCCTCGCGGCCGCGCAGGATTATGTGCCAGCGCAGTGCAACCTCGGTGTGTGCTACCACAATGGCGAAGGCGTCGCGGTGGACCACGCCGAGGCGGATCGCTGGTTCCGTCTCGCGGCAGCGCAGGGCCTCTCGGGGGCGATAAGTGCTCGGCGAGAGACAACCTGCACCACGGAAGAACCTGTGCCAAAGAAGCGCAAAGAGGAGTCGACAGAAGTGGATGAAGCCGAACCCGTTGGCGGGCATGGCGCATGTGTTGTGTGCATGGTGAACAAACGCCAGATGGCCTTTGCTGACTGCGGCCACCTCTGCCTCTGCTTCGCCTGTGCACGGAAGATCACAGATGCATGCCCCCTGTGTCGGGTACCCATTAGACACAATATGATCAAGATATTCTACTGACACACAAACACCACGCGGGAAGAGGCATGAGAGAGCAAAATGGATGCAGGTTTTATTGTTTTCAAATATCTTTGACCGCTGCCTTGCGCCACACAACCATAGAACGCTGCAGATCGGTATCAATGGGGATCTCGCTCGGGATGATGTCCGGTAGGGTTGGGTGGATCGTTATGATCGTCGCCCCACTTATCTCGATGCCGAGCACACGCGAAAATGCCATGGCGTACAAGTTGAGCTGGATGCTCGCCTCAGTCAGATGGCACGCCGGTTTGCCAGCCGCGGGCGTTCCCGCCAGGCCAGCTTCGCCCCATTTGCTGTTCACGGTGAACTCCGGCCGGCGTTTCCAGTCGAACAGCCAGTATTTGCCCGTACCGTCGCGGAACAGCGCGTCAGCTGCCCCGGCCATGGCCAGTTCGTCGACGTAGACGCAAGTCTCGATGTGCACTGGCCGGAGTCCGCGCGCGTTGAGCAACGCGACCAGTTGCTCCAGGTGCCGAACCCCGACCACGGGTTCGGAAGCCTTGCGCCCATCGGCGCCAGGAATGTGTGGCGACGGCGGTACCAGCACGTCCGTGCAATACCGACCGTCCCCGGCCGCAGCCGCGGAAAGACAAGCCTCGATCACGGAATGCATCAGCGTGCCCTGCTCCCGCGCCATACGGGAGTTGGCTTTCCACAGCGCGGAAATCTGGTCATTCGTTCGGTTGCCGTACACGGTCCGACGGCGGTACTGACTCAGTTTGGCGAGCGCGGCGCGCTCGTCAAACTCTGGAAACATCCGGTGCATCAGCGTCGTCACGCTGTCCACGGCGCGGGTCACCGGCTGGCCGGTCTCCGTGTGGCGCACTACGTAGCGGTGCTCCGCGTGCAGGAGCGTCACGGTCCACGGTCCGAACTGGTTCGTGCGGTCGCCTTCGGGTTGCGGTATGATGCACGGAGCCGACGCAACCTCGCGGCGCTTCGGCGGCGGCCCGCGGTCGCCGGTCTCGAGGTCGTATTCTTCGATGGCCAATTCCACGAGTCTGACCGCTGGCACCAGTCTGAAACATGCCCGGGCCGACTCCAAAATCTCCGCAAACCGTGCGGGCTTCTCTTCGCCAAACCTCATTTTCGTCATTGCGAGCGCGTCGTCGGCCATTATTTTTTTTCCTTTCCCTTCTTTGTATTTTCTTTTTTCCTCCACGTGTGCATATATCCCCCCCCCCCTTCTTCCCATCGGTGTTTTGTGTGCATGTGTCCGATTATCACATTTTGCGTGCCCAGCCGCACTGTACGCATCGCAGGAAAAGCGTCATGCCCTCGTCCGCACTGCGCGTCTGCCTCTGGCTCGCCGTCACAGTCTCGCGGCGGCACCTGGGGCATGCGTACTCTTTGCAGATGAGTGCACCATCCATGGGATCCGGGGCTGTGACCTCCCGCAACCTGCGGTCGGCCGCAGCTTTATCGGCTGCACGCACCGTGGCTGTCTTCAGTGCCCATTGCGGAGCCGTGGCGATTCCCCGTGCAACGCGCTCGTCGGCGAGAACCCATCCGCGGAGATCACTATCGGCATCCACGAGATTACTGTACATCGACCGGACGCGTGCGTTGTACGCCGTCCCGAGTCCGGAATGCCGGATGTACAGTCCTTCCTCTATCAGCAGTGCCGCGCGGTCGCGGGTCATGACGTGCCGGGCACTGGCTGGTTCCAGTTGCAACGCCGCCTCGAGCATGTCGCGCGCGCGGTCGCGGCCGGCCGCCGCTGGACGCTGGACCGTCCACCGGGCCTCCAGGTACCGGGCCAGTCGGCTGACCTCCGGATCGTCGTGGGAGCTGACGCTGTGCACACCGGCGCGCAACGCGGCACCGGCCTCCGAAGCGACCAGCCGTCGCCTGACGATGCCGCGCAGCGCTTCTGCGAGTTCCGCCGCCGGGGCTCCGCGTGCCACCGCGCCACAAATCCGCTCGGTCCACAGGATCGATTCGCGGGGATCGGCCATTCCTTTATTGCTCACTGTCCCATCCCATCTAAAAATGTGTGACATGGGACACTGTGGACGAAAAGGGGAAGAGGGACCGATTTAAAATACAAACAAAAAACCGCTTTTGAGGACAGGAAGGAAAGAAGTGACGCGGAGTGGCTTTTAAAAAACCTGATAATAATAACCAAAGTCAAGCCGGCATGGGAACTCGAACTGCTACGAGTACAGACACCTCACCGTGGCCATTCAACGGGGAGACGGTCCTGCCGATCACGGAGGTCCGTGATGTGCACGACGTCGTCGTGATTCCCGTCTTCAGCTCCGAGACCTCTGGCAACGGGTGGGCAGACATCGACACGGGCGTGCCGAGCGGGATGGCCAAGAAGGCGCTGATCGAGGTAATCGCGTCAGCGGTGCTGCGAGCGGTCACCGCCGCGACGCTTTCCCGCGCACCGGACGCCGTGATACCCAACGTGGCGGGGTACTATGAGGTCGTCAAAGACGACGCGGGCACCGGCATCGGCTACCGCGTGTATTTCGTGTCGCACACGCCCGAGTTCACGTTCGGCGACGCGATCGACCAGCTGATCGTCGCCAACCTCTCGGAGTCCGCCAAGAAGACTAGGTTCGCCTCCCAGCGACAAGCCGCCGCAGATGCAGTGGCCGTGTCGGATCTCTGCTCCAAGGGCGTCGGCATGAGCCAGGCGATCGCCAGTCGGTCGACGTTCTATGCGCTGACGCGCCAAGCCCGCGGCGAGACCAGGTTGCACAGCGAGATGAGCACTGCTCAGGTCTGGCCGCTGCGCTCGGAGCACAACCCCGGTAATCCGAGCATCGCGCTGTCGCTAGCATCGGCGATCGCCGACGGATCGTGGCCGGAGGCTCGGAAGCCGCGCTCACTGCAGACCAGCGTCCGGGACTACGTCATCGACGAGGCCACGGCCGATAGTTCGACCCTCCTTCGGGCCGCCGCTACGCAGCCCGATCCCTCGGCGATGGCGCTCGACGTGCCCGGCGTGACCATGGCACACACAGACCCTGCGCTAATGGCCATCCTCGGGGCGCCGCCGCAACAACAGCAGCCCGGCGATGCCACCGCCGCTGCGCAGCCGGCCCCGCGCCGCAGCCAGCGGCTCATGTTTCCCGATCCGTGGTGCGTATGGGACGTGCCGCTGACGCTGTTCGGGCACCTGTGGGAATACACGCGGCCCGACAAGACGCTCGTGACCGAGCACGACGCCGGCGGCCACGCGATGCTGTTCGGTGCACGGCGGAGGCAGATGCTCTCCGCCAACGCGGAGGAGCAGATGGCGTCGCTCGACAAGACACTGGCGATGGCGTTCGAAAACGCGGCGGCGAGCGCGGAGCGCCAGCGCGTCTACCGCGATCCCGACGAGTTCCGCCGCATGGAGATCGAGGCGAAGCAGTTGAACCTCGAGCGGTTCATGTCCCTCTTCCGGGTGGCCGACCCCGCCACGCGGACGCCAGAATCGGGGGCGCTGCTGCGGTTCTATACCGACATGCTGGCTGGCATCGGCACCAGCGGCAAGCCGACGCTCGTCCGCAAGTGGGAGCTGGCCGATCCGACCCTGGACGGCTGGGGCAATTTCATCGCGCACGTGCGCACGTTCACGGACATGGTGCTGCGGAACTACTCGACCCACCTCCAGTACGAACTGATCATGATCTCGCTGCTGAACGCCTACCACTGGGCGCCGCACCAGCTCCAGATGAACATCCTCGTGCCGGGCGAGAGCGGCGTGTCTAAGACGTTTGTCTTCGAGCTGATCAAAAAGACGCTCGTCGACGGGACCGTCACGTGGCGGCAGGAGATGAGCGACAAAGCCGGCCGCACCGAGCAGTGCTTCAACGATCGCATCGTCCTCGAGGACGAGGGCAACAGACGGTTCCTGTCCAAGGGCGGTGCGAACGGTAGGCAGGCGGGCTCGGACGACGAGACCGACAAGTCTACCGCGACCAGCGGCATCATCGTCCGCGAGGTGAACGTCGTCGCGGCGGACGGCACGACGCGCGTGACGATGACCATGTCGATACCGAACATGCAGGCGGTCGCGCGCGCGACGAACGACAAACTCAACGACCTGTCCGATCCCATGCGCCAGCGCAACCTGATCCTCGCGTTCTCGACGCTCTGTCGCGTGTGCGCGTGCGACAACCCCGGCGAGTTCATCAACGGCGCGTGGGCGAAGGACCCCGCGCTCCGTAACGCGTCCCTCGAGCGCATCCGCATAATCCAGCTGCTCGTCTACCTGACCGAGAACTTCATCAAGGTGGGCGTGTTCAAGGACGTCGACATGGCGATAGCCGACCGGTTCGCGCTGAAGTTCGAGGCGGTCCTCCGCGAGGCCAACATCCCGTACGTCGCGCGCGACATAACCCGGTTCCGCATGAACTGTCGCACCGCGGCAATCATGAACGCTGCCAACGAACTCTTCCTGTCGGCACACTCGCCGCTGTGCGTGGATGAACCCTGGTCAGACGGCAACCTGTTGCTACTCGAGCCACTGCTCGTGACGACCGAGTCCGTCTGCGCGTACGTCATGTCCGCGCACTGCGTCGCGCTCGTGCCCGACGACTGCCGCACGCTCGCGTACCACGCCATCAAGGGTTCGAACAACTCGCCCCCGACTTCCACGGACGAGCAGTGCCCCGCGACCGACTATATGTCCAAGAACGTCGCCGACGCTATCTCCGGCGTCAAGTTCTCGGGTAACAGTGGTGGTGGCAGCAGCATGGGTGCGTATGATCCACTGCGCGCGGTCGATGACCAGGCACCCGATGCCGGCGCCGACTCCGCCGGGCGAGCGCAGCAGCAGCAGCGGCCGCAGCAGCCCCGCAAGGTACCGCGGTTCGACGAATTCGACTACGTGAAGGTGAAGGGACCCGCCACCGCGCTCGCGCAGGCAATCCTAAAGTCGATCCCCAACCCGAAGCCGCCCCTCGCTCTCATCTGGGCATGGATCCAGAGTCTGTTCGAGATGACCGTGAAGGCGCGCAACAGGGCACCCGACGGGAGCGTGCTGCGCGACAGGCCCGGGGCACTGCCGTCGAAGGCGACCGGTAACCTCAACTTCATGATCGCACGTACGACGCCAGGAACCCACGACATCTGTGCGCTCATCCCCGACCCGACGAACAAAAACTACCTGTACATCGCCCAGGACCTCCTGAACAACCCATCCGTGACGCCCGAGGAGATCGCCATGAAGGTGCTCGCAGCGACGTGCCACGGTGGGACCCGCCCGCGCCGGGTCGTGCTGAGCGTCCCGCACCACACGGTCCCCATCGACAACTCCACCCTCGCGGCGGAGCCGGACAGGGTCATCGACGCGCTCGTCCTGACCGATGCGGACACCGCGGTCTACAACAACGACACTGGCGGCCCGGTGTCACAGCTGGCCCAGTCAGCGATGCGCCGGTTTCCCCATGTGGCCCGCGTGGCCCGCATGAGCCCGGTGCCGAACCGCGTGGTGTACGTC
>JALNYR010000111.1 GCA_023229725.1 Dehalococcoidia bacterium
ATCCAGCCCAACCCCTGGAGCAGGCCGACCACAAGCAGCAGTCCGGTCACGCCCAGGAAGAGGAAGACGAGGTAGCGGCTGAGCTTCGCGATGCTCTGCTGCAGGGGTGTCTGCTCCTGCTCTATCCCCTGCAAACCGGTGGCTATCTTGCCCATCTCGGTCGACATGCCCGTGGAGACGATGACTCCGGTGGCCCTGCCGTTGGTGACGATGGTGCCCATGTGCACCATGTTGTTCCGGTCGGCGATGGAGGCCTCGCCGTGAATGGCGGCGGCGTGCTTCTCGACGGGCATTGACTCGCCGGTGAGAGCCGATTCGTTCGATTTCACGTTGGAGGCGTCGATGAGGCGGGCGTCCGCCGGCACCTTGTCGCCGGCTTCGAGCAGGATGATGTCCCCGGGCACAAGCTCCCGGGCCGGGAGCGATTCGAGCTCCCCGTTCCGCCGCGCCTTCGCTTTGGGCGCCGCCATCTCCATGAGGGCATCCATGGCTCTCTCCGCCTGCGTCTCCTGGAAGTAGCCGATTGCGGCGTTGAGGAAGAGCACGACGAACACCACGATGGCGTCCATGTAGTGACCCGTGATGACGGAGATGACTGCCGCGACGAGCAGCACGTAGATGAGAGGGCTGAGGAACTGCCTGGCGAAGACAAGGATGGCGGGCGGCTTCTTCGCGCTCGTCAGCTCGTTGGGACCGTGGCTCTGCAGGCGCTCCTTGACCTCGCTCTCGGTGAGGCCGGAGCGTCTCGAGTCCAGCTTCTGCAGCACCTCATGCGTACTGAGATTGTGCCAGTCAGCCATGTGCTCTCCTTCTCAGGACACCGGCGACACTCCTGCACCAGCAACAGGTGGGGCGCCGCCGGGACCCGGTGCACCGGCAGATTCTACAGCACGCGGGCGCAGCCACCGCACCGGGGCGGAGTTGGGAAGGAGCGACAGGACTGCGGTTTGCCTCCTCCACAAGACGTGGGTCTCAGAGAATTCTTCCGAAATGGCTGTCTCAACGCCAGCTCACGAGGATTCCGGCGGCGTAGAATCTCCGGCAAGGGTCCGGAGGCCGCGACGAGCAGTCCCGCCGGAAACCGGCTGGCTTTCCGGGCGCGGCAGCCTCCCCTAGCGTGGAGGGAGAGCAGCAGAGGCTGTCTTCGGGATTCGCCCGGCGGGTAGCCCAGACGGACCGGAAATGAGGTGATGCGAGAATGAAGAAGGTGACTGCCTTCATAGGGACGCAGAGCAGGAAGGCCACGTATTTCGCCGTTCAGGAATTCGAGAGGAATCTGAAGCAACTTGGCGACATCGACTTCGAGTACGTCTTCCTGAGCGACTACCGCCTCGAGTTCTGCCGCGGCTGCAAGCTGTGCTTCAACAAAGGCGAGGAACTCTGCCCTCTCAAGGATGACAGGGACGTGCTGCTGGAGAAGATGGAGAACTCGGACGGCATCATCCTCGCCTCGCCGAACTATGTGTTCCACGTGTCAGCGCGGATGAAGAACCTGATCGACCGGCTGGCATTCCTCTGTCACCGGCCACGGTTCTTCGGAAAGGCCTGCACTGCCGTCGTCACCCAGGGCAATATGGGTGGGGGCGCCATTGCCAAGTACCTCTGCACCTCGGCGGGACACATCGGCTTCCACTCGTCGAAGGGATGCTGGGCGCAAACCCTGGACCCGATGACCGAACGTCAGAGGCGGACGCTGGAACAGAGGGTGCGGAAAGCGGCGGCACGGTTCTACCGCGAGCTGACGCGCCCGACGCCACCGCCTTCGTTCTTCAGGCTCCTCATCTTCCGGATGACGCGAACGAGCCTGAAGTACGTCGACCACGACTTCCGGGACTACCAGTACTACAAGGACAAGGGCTGGTTCGAGTCCGACTACTACCACCCGACGTCGCTGGGACCGGTGAAGAAGCTGGCGGGGCGCCTGTTCGACGTTGCCGCGCGTCAGGCGGCCAGGCGCATGCAGGCCTGAACGCGGTTGGCAGCCGGGGCGGATAGGGGTCGACCATGCCAGCACGGTACGTTCTGAGAAGAAGGACACTCGCCTGGATGGGAGGGGGTTCGCCGTGACGACCATCAAGTCATGCATCAAGAGGAACCCGGTGCTGAGCTACTACACCCTCGCGTTCACCATCTCCTGGGGCGGGATACTCCTGGTTGTCGGTGGTCCCGGCGGCATCCCGGGAACCCCGGAGCAGTGGCTTGCGCTGCTCCCGGTCGCACTCGTGGCGATGCTCGCCGGCCCGACCGTAACCGGCCTTCTGATGACCGGCCTCGTGCACGGCAAGGCGGGCTTCCGCGAGCTGCTGTCGCGGTTGCTCACGTGGCGGACAAGCGCCCGCTGGTACGCAGTGGCGCTGCTGACCACCCCGCTCGCGATGGGGGTGGTACCCCTTGCGCTCTCGGCAGTCCTTCCGGCGTTTCTCCCCGGCATAGTCGCCCCCGGCGACAAGGCATCCATGCTGCAGTTGGGCCTCACGGCGGGCCTGGTGGCCGGAGTCTTCGAGGAACTGGGGTGGACCGGGTTTGCCATTCCCCATCTGCTGCAGCGTCACAGTGTCCTGGCCACCGGCCTCATCGTCGGTTCCCTGTGGGCGGTGTGGCACTTCCTCATCAACTTCTGGACGAGCGGCGATGCCGCGGGAGCGCTCTCAATGCCCCTCTTCCTGCACTCGTTCCTCTTCTCTGTGGGGATACTCCCGGCCTACAGGGTGCTGATGGTGTGGGTATACAGCCGTACGCGGAGCCTGCTCGTGGCAATGCTGATGCACGCGAGCCTCACCACAGGCAACATCGTCTTTGTGCCCCTGGCGATGACCGGGTGGACCGGAGCGACCTGGTCCCTCGTGGTGGCCGCCGCGCTGTGGTTCATCGTGGCGGTAGTCGTCGCAGCCGGCCGGGGGCAACTCTCGCGACAACCACTTCCGGGGCAGACGGCGTGAACGGGGCAACCGGACAGAGACTCGGGAGAAGAGACTCTGACTTCCGAACAGGAGGGCTGTCAGGCATGAAGGGCATTGTTGTGTATGACACCTCGCACGGCAACACCAGGGCGGTCGCGGAGGCCATTTCGGAGACACTGAGAGAGTCCGGCATGGAGGTCGGCACCTTCTACGTGAAGGATGTGAAGAAGCTGAGCGCGAAGGACTACGACTTCCTGGTTCTCGGCTCTCCGACCAAGTTCGGCACGATGAGCCTTGCCGTCAAAGGCTTCCTCGGCAAGGTGAAGGGTGACGAATGGGCGAACAAGCCCTTCGCCGCCTTCGACACAGAGAATCCTCCGAACATGGAGAAGAAGGAATGGAGCGCGGCTGAGAAGATCGCCGCGGTGCTCAGAGACAAGAAGCTCAGCCAGTCGTTGCCGGTTCTGAGAGTCCTGGTGCTGGACTGGAAGGGACCGCTTCTGGAAGGCGAAATCGAGCGGACGAAAGCGTACGCGCGGGAGCTTGCAGGTCAACTGAAGAAGTAGGAGGCCGGCAGCGGCTGCTCCGACCTCTCCCTCACTGCCTGTCTACGGCGTTCCGCCGGACGGTCACGGGCGGCGCCGGCGTGATGCATCCGGTGGTTCCGCGACCCGCGGTGTCCACAGGCGCACCATGAACATCGCCAACTCCTGACGGCGAGCAGCGAGGCGCTGCCACAGGGGACTGGTGGGAGGGTTGGCGGCGAAGCTCGCCACGGCCTCCATGGCCCCGGACGTCAGCGGGTGGCCGTGGCCGAAGCAGCAGGTATCGAAGCTCAACTGCGCCAGCTTCGCCAGCGACCGCTCGGATTCCTCGCGGTCCGCGCCGAAGGGCAGAGGCCGGCTGAGCCGGTCCCGGTTGCTGATAATCGCATCTCCGACGAACAGAACGCGGCGCTCTTCAAAGAGGAGTGACATGCTGCCGCGTGTGTGCCCGGGAGTGTGGACGATCCGCATGCCGCCGAAACAGGGAAGCGTGTCTGCATCGTCGACGACTGTGTCGACGGGACAGGGCTCGAACCTGCCGAGGCGGGACAGCAGCCGGAGGACCGGCCTGAGGCGACCGGTCGACGCCGGCGCAAGCACGTACGAGGCATCCGGCCCGGTGACCACCTCGTCGCGGTGAGCCACGACCTTCGCCCCGGTGAGGCGCCGCAGCTCCGCGGCACTGCCGGCGTGGTCCATGTGCCCGTGCGTGATGAGTATGTACTCCAGCTCTTCGGGTTCCCTGCCGAGGCTTCTGATGAAGCTCAGCACGCGCGCCGCACCGCCGGGCATGCCGGTGTCGATGAGCGTCAGCCGGTTGCCTGCCAGCAGGTAGGCGTTGCCGCCTCTGACATTATCGACGCGGTGTACCCCGGGTGCGATTTCCATGGTTCTCAATACGCCTTGCCCGTGCGTCGACGCGCCCGTCATCCATTCAGGGCGGTTGGTCCCGCAGCGGCGGGACAGGCCTCGCAAGCGCGCGGCTGTCCTCACGCCGGACAGGCACACATTGTACAACGTGCGAACGTCCGCCGACTCCCGGCTCGCGCCCGGCCCGCTACCGGGGTACACCGACAAGGTAGAAGAGCAGCAAGATGACGGCTATGCCGGCTGCGAACGCGAATATCATCCCACCCAGTTCCCTCCCAGTGCCGCCGCGCGGCAACAGTGACCCTCTCACGGGCACGAACGGAGGCATGAAGCGCACGCGGGACCGGTAGTCTTCGTACGCACTGCCGAACCGCTCCACGAGCTTCCCCTCCTCGTGGACGCCGAGGCACACGAACACGTACGCGATGATGAACCAGATGACGAGGTCGATGACCGACGCGCCCCAGAGCGCGAACCCCAGCGTCCAGAGGATGATGCCGAGGTGCTGAGGATGGCGCATCTCCGCGTACAGCCCGTCCGTGGCGAGGCTTCCCCTGCGTCGCGCCCGGAGAACCTCGACAAGGCCGACAACGATGAACGCCAGGCCGACGGCCACCAGGGCAGTGACGACCGGCTCATGGGCGACCGTGTACTGGATGGGCAGGTAGCCCCGCCGCGCCGGGTGGAGCCCCAGAGCGTGTGTGACAGCCTCGACCGGCCAGAAGAGAGGGAGGACAAGCAGGAACGCTCCCGACATGGCGAGCAGCGCCTGCGAAAGCAGGCTGAAGTAGACGAGGCACGAGGCGGCATAGACGCCGATTCTGGACGAGCGGGCAACCGCCGAGCCAAGCAGCGAGGCCAGCAGGAGGATGCCGAACGGCGCGACGAGAGCCAGTACCACGAGGGACCGGCCGGGAGTATGGACGGAAATCTGCTCGCTGAAGAGCGTCTCAAGGCCGAGCGCGCGCAGTCCGAAGTGCATCGCCGCGTAGGCGACGACAGCCACGACCGCGACCGCCAGCCAGGAGCGCCACCGGTTCATTGTGAGCCCGGGGAAAGGCTAGCCGATTTCCGCCGCGCGGGCAAGGCAATGGCGACCTGCCGCGACCGCCTTCTGTAGGGCGCGGACCTCTGCGTCCGCCCGCCATCGCCCGGTCGGTCGCCGTCGTTGCCGCCATCACGCGGTGTCACAACCACGTGTAGGGGCACGCGGCTGCGTGCCCGTTTCAGGTGGGCCGGGAATGGTGGCCCACCGCACGGCGCGAGCACCCACGCCCGCCCATGGGCAGGGGTGCGCGGTGGGTTGTAGGGGCCGTTCGAGAACGGCCCGGTGCCAGTCGTCGGCACGCGGCTGCTGCAGTCGAAGCTGCCTTTGGTCCGGTTGAACCCCGGCTGGTCGCTTGATTCGGCCGAGGTTGTTGTCAATCGTCGGGCCGTTCTCGAACGGCCCCTACACCAGGAACCGGATACGCAGGCGTGTTCGCCCGCTGTGTCGCACTGTCGGACGCCCGCCGCAGTCACCACACCGGAAATGCGGGGACACCATGGTCTGATTGCTCTGGACCGACTGGGGTATGGTGTCCCCGGATTTCGCTAGCCCGTCCGCCGTAGGCCGCTGGCCATCCTGCCCGCCTGTCCGATGGCCTGAGTCGCACTGACGTACGGATTGGGTGTGATGTCCACGGAACTCAGGCAGGCCGTTCTCCGCAGGTGAAGCAGTAGCCGCGGTGACACGAGATGACGCCGCCGCACTTCCGGCAGCGCCACCGCTCGCGCTCCTTCTCCACGAAGGCGCTCAGGCCGTGCTCGCGGATGTACTCGAGGTTCTCGAGCATGCTCATCATGTACTTCGTCCGGTAGCGCTTGTCGAGCTGCCTCAGCCGCAGGCAGGGATACTTCGCGCACTCGTAGCAGAAGCCTGACTGACACGCCTTCAGCGCCTCGCAGTTTCTGATGATGCAGCGGACGCAGGAGACCGCCGCGGTTGGGTCGAGCTTGCGGCATCCGGGGCACTTCTTCTTGTCCCTGAGGTACGCCATGCAGATGCCGCAGTTCATGCCGCAGGGGGCCATCAGTTCGAGTGCGTCAGGCACGGGTTCTCCTCCTCCGGGTGCGGTGGACGCACCCCGCACATACCGCTCAGCGCCACAGCGTCTCCGCCAGACCCATGAGCACAGTGCCGACGAGCACCGTCAGCACCGAGATGACTGCGTAGTACCGGTCACGCTCGCCCTTGTCCGCCAGGTCGAGCCTTCTGCCGTGAGGTCGTGCAAATGCCCAGGCGGGCCAGTGAGCCAGTGCCAGCAGGAGTATCGTGACGGCCGCCTTGATGCTGGTCAGCGGGGATGCGACCCAACTGAGCAGGAACCGCTTCAGGAACAGCCCCGGGCGCCGGCGCAGCGTGTGTCGCATCTGCTCCCAGCCTGACGCCACAGGGAATTCCCCGGACTCAACGGTTGCCTGTGACAGGCCGGTCACCGCGTGTATCGCGGCGGAGATGCCGAGGCCCACCGCACCGATGACCACCATCCACGTCGACGGCCTCACGAGGCCGATGGGCAGCAGGATGGGAGACAGGAACCACGCAACGTGCGCGACCATCACAAGGAAGTACGCGAACAGCGTGCCGGGCCGGTTGAGGATGGCGTAGTTGCTATCCCCTGGCAATGGCTCGTAAGAGAGTCCCTCAGCCAGTCGGAGCAGCGGGAAGCTTGCCGGCGTGACGAGGCGCGGGACGACGTCGAGCAAACCGCGGAAGAGCGAGTAGCCGTGGATGCGCTCGACGACGAGGCCCATTCCGCCGACGGCGATGCCGTAGAGCTGCAGCACGTAACCCGAAATCACGAAGAGGAGCTGCGTATCCATCCCGCCCACGGACGTCAGCGTAGCGTGTACTTCGGCAGATGTCCATGCGCCGTGCGGTGTAGGCGGTGCAACTCCTCTTCGACGGCCTGACGGGTAACCAGTCTAGCCGGGGTAGATGCCTATGAGCTCGCCCCTTCCCAAGATATGGCCGGACATGGCGTTCAGCACCTGTGTCTTCGAAGCGCCGGCTGCGAGGGGCAGCATGGTGTCCAGGGCGTAGACGTTGAAGACGTAGTGATGCGCGCCCATCGGTGGACACGGGCCGCCATAGCCGATGCGACTCCAGCTGTTCTTCCCCTGCAGTGCGCCGTTCGAGAGCGCCTGGTCGTCCGGCACGTCTTCCGGCAGGCCGGTCGCATCGCCCGGGACGTTGAACACAACCCAGTGCACCCATGTGCCGATGGCGTCAGGGTCGTCGCAGATGAGGACGAACGACTGCGTTCCGGCGGGCGCGTTGCCCCACGAGATGGGAGGGGAGATGTCATCGCCGTCGCACGAATAGAGCGCCGGTATCGCGCCTTCGTGAGCGAACGCCGAGCTGGTGACGGTGAGGGTCGCGCCGACCGGTTCCGTCGCAGGTGCGTTGGTGGCGCAGCCGGCGAGTCCGACGAGCAATGCCGGAATCGCAAGGCACAACGCGGTCAGTCGACAGTGGCAAGTCGTCACGATTGAACCCTGAGGACGCCCCGCCGGGGAGCGGGCGACCTCAAACATAATCATTGCCCTCCGGAGCCGTGGGCGTCAATAGCCCGCCACCCGCACCACCAGGACGGACGCAGAGGTCCGCGCCCTACGGAAGACAGGTCCGGGAAATACGGGGACACCATGCATCCATAGGAAGCGGAGGATGCCGAAGATGGTGTCCCCGGATTTCCGGCGTGATGGACACAACAGCGGGCGTCCGACAAGGCGATGGCGGGCGGGCGTGGGAGCCCGCACCCTACAAGAGAGACGCCAGAGAAATGCGGGGACACCATGCACCCATAGGAAGCGGAGGATGCCGAAGATGGTGTCCCCGGATTTCCGGCGGTGGGCGTCCGACAGGACGATGGCGGGCACGCAGCCGCGTGCCCCTACGAGAGGCATTCAGAGTGTGCATCGAAAGCAGCGGTGGGCGTCCGACCAGGCGATGGCAGGCGGCCATGGAGGCCATGGCCGAGGCGGAGGTTGAAAGTGCAAGGTGCGCAGGTTCGAACGTGCCGGCGGGAAATGCGGGGACACCATGCACCCGTAGGAAGGGGAAGATTCGGCAGATGGTGTCCCCCGTATTTCCGGCGTGATGGCCACAACGGCGGGCGTCCGACAATCGGATGGCGGGCGGGCGTGGGAGCCCGCACCCTACAAGAGACACGTCAGGAAATGCGGGGACACCATGCACCCATAGGAAGCGGAGGATGCAGCAGATGGTGTCCCCG
>JALNYR010000112.1 GCA_023229725.1 Dehalococcoidia bacterium
CACTATCGACATCGATATTCCTGCCGGCAGACTCGGCCTTGGCGTCGAGGAGCCGGAGCTGGCTCGCAGGCGTGCCGCATGGTCGCAACCCCGGTCGAAGGCGGAGCCGGGCAGCTACCTTGAGAGATACGCCCGACTCGTCACGTCCGCCATGAGCGGAGCCGTGTTCACGCGCGAGTAGGCGCCCGGAGGCAAACCGTAGGAAGGAGGCCCGGATGCTCATCCAGTGGCTGGGACATGCCGCAGTCAAGCTCTCGGCGGAGGGGAAGGTCGTCTACATCGACCCCGCTGAGATGGACTACGTCGGCGGGAAGGCTGCGAGCCTCTTCGCGCGGCCCGAGCCGGCGGACGTTATCCTCTTCACCCACCAGCACGACGACCACTGCAAGCCGGCCTCGTACAAGGCCATGTTGAAGCCGGATACCGTCCTCATCGGCCCACCGGCCTGTCGCGAGAAGGCGGGCAAGGCCTTGCGCACCGTCCGGGCGGGAGACAGCGTCACCGTCGGTCAGGTCGCCGCGCGCGCGGTCGCCGCCTACAACATCAAGCGCCAGAGGTCGCCGGGCGTCCCCTTCCACCCGCGCGGCAGCGGCGTGGGCTATGTGGTGACGCTCGGTGGCCGCACTGTCTACCACAGCGGCGACACAGAGCCGGTGCCCGAGATGAAGGACGTCGGGCGCGTGGACGTGATGTTCCTGCCGGTTGACAATCAGTACGCCATGTCGCCGGCGGAGGCGGTGCAGGCCGCGGTCGCCATCGGAGGAACCACGCTGGTGCCCATGCACTACTTCGACACCGTCGTGGCGGAGGTCATCGCAGCCGCGAAGGCCCAGCCCGGCGTGAAGCTGCACGTCCTGAAGGTCGGAGAAACGCTCGAGCTGCGGTGACAGAGCTCCCGGACGCCGCGCGACGTCCGGGGCGCCGACAGGCGGTCTCACCAGCCGGAAACACAAGGGAGAGGAAGCAGTGAAGAACCTTCCGTCGTACGCTGTGCCGCTGTCGGTCGCGGTCGGCATCCTCACGGCCGTCGCTGCGATACAGGGACTGTTCGTCGATAGCACGTACGCCAATGAGGCGCGGTCGTTCGCGGTACAGGGAAGAGCGCAGGACCTCGTCACACTTGTGTGGGTGCTGCCCCTCTTCGGCGTTGCCGTCTACCACCTGAGGCGCGGCTCGCTGGCGGCGAGGCTCGGCTGGCTCGGCATGCTGCTCTACTTCGCGTACACGTACCTGCTCGCCGCGATGGGCCTGGCCTACAACCACCTGTTCCTGCTCTACGTCGCCATCTACGGGCTGTCGCTCGCTCTGCTCATCGTCGGGCTGACGTGCGTGCACCTGAGCGACCTGCCGTGGCGGTTCTCGCTCCGCTTCCAGCGCCGGGCAAACGCCGCGTTCATGTTTGCCGTGGGCGTGCTGCTTGCGGGCCTGTGGCTGACGGAGATCGTGCGCTCGCTCGTCGCCGGCGTTCCCCCGGCGATGCTTTCCGACACGGTGACGCAGTCGCTGGTCGTCCAGGCGCTCGACCTCGGCATCCTCGTCCCGCTCAGCATCGTCGCCGGCGTCTCGCTGTTGCGGGGCACCGGCCTCGGCTATCTGCTTGGCGGCCTTGTCCTCACGAAGGCTGTCACGATGGGTCCCGCGCTGCTGTCGATGGCGGCGTTCCTCTCTGCCGCGGGATTCCCGGTGGCTCCACCCATGGTCATCTTCGCGGTCCTCGTGACAGGAGCCGGCGGCTACTTCGCGTGGCGATTCGTCAGCATCCTGCGCTGAGCCGTGGTCGCCCGGGCCGGGTCCCGGCGTTCCTGTTCCTTTGACAGCCGCTGACGGATGCGCTATGGTGCACTGACGCTCCCCGGCCCGTCGCAATGCCGGAAGGAGGTAGTAGACACATGCGGAACACCTATCGGCAGGTCTGCACGCTTCCTGAGTCGCTCCAGTTCCCGGGGTGACCGCCTCCGCCGCGTCACGACGGAACCCGGGCAGGCGTCCCACGCAGGGCGGCAGCCATATGAAACCCGAACACATGCTTCCGGAGAACACGATATTCGTGCTCCTCTCCTTTGAGGGGCCCGATCCCTACTCCCTCGCGGGCGGGCTGGGCGTGCGCATCACGCACGTGGCGCAGACCCTTGCGAGAAAGGGCTTCCACACGCACCTGTTCTTCATCGGTGACCCCAGTGCGAAGGGGGAGGAGTTCCTGGAGGACGGGAAGCTCATCCTGCACCGCTGGTGCCAGTGGATAAGCAAGTTCCACCTCAGCGGCGTCTACGACGGCGAGTACGCCAAGCAGGAGGACTTCAGTCGCTCGATACCGCCGTGGGTCATCGAACGGATAATCCGTCCCGCAGTCGCGGACGGCAAGCTCGTGCCCGTGCTGGCCGAGGAGTGGCACACCGCCGAGGCGGCGTGCCGCCTGAGCGAACAGCTCAAGGCAGCCGGGCTCAGGGACGAGGTCGGCATCTTCTGGAACGCGAACAACACCTTCGGTTTCGAGCACATCGACTGGCTGCGGCTGCAGCGCGAGACGACGGTGACAGCGGTCAGCCGCTACATGAAGCACATCATGCGCGACCTCGGCGTCCCCACGCTCGTCATCCCGAACGGCATTCCCGAGGACCTGTTGCGTCCCGTGAACGAACAGCTGTGCTCCGAAGTCCGGGACCGCATGGCAGGCGACCCCCTCCTCGTGAAAGTGGCCCGGTGGGACCCGGGCAAGGCATGGATGCAGTCAATCGAGGGGACGGCGTTGCTTAAGGAGAACGGCCGCCGGCCGGTATTCATCGCCAGGGGCGGCATGGAGGGGTACGGGGGCGAGGTGCTCGCACATGCCGCGAAGCTCGGACTCACCGTGCAAGACGTGAACGCCGACGGCGACAGTGTGGAGGCGCGACTCGAGGCCATCATGTCGGCGTCGGATGCCGATGTCCTGAACGTCAAGTTCCATTGCCAGCACGAGTTGCTGCGCACGCTCTACCACGCCTCGGATGCGGTGCTCGCCAATAGCGCGCACGAGCCGTTCGGGCTCGTGGGGCTCGAGGTCATGGCCTCCGGCGGCGTCGTCTTCACCGGCGGCACGGGAGAGGACTACGCACAGCACTTCTTCAACAGCATCGTCCTCGATACGAACGACGCCGAGGAGATTGCCGGCTATCTCGATTACCTTGCCGCGCATCCGGGCGTCGGAGACCGCCTGCGTCGAGCCGGACAGATGACGGCGCGCCAGTACACGTGGCCGTTCGTAATGGATGGTCTCATCGAGCGTCTGGAGAGCCGGGCACGGGTGCGAGGTGCGCTGGCCAAGCCGTACGAGGTCGTGCTCGAGCACGCGCACGACTCACGCAGAGACCCGTCACAGCTGGACGCCGTGGCGCTGGCCGGCCAGTGAGAGGACGCGAGTTCATGGCAGAGAACAGGAGGACCAGCATGGCAAGGATGTTTCCTTCGGAAGCCAACCGGCTTCTCAAGAATGTGCCCGAGCAGTTCACGTTCTACTGCCAGGATGGGGGCAGGTTCTGGAACCTTCAGGACCTGGCGCGCGCCGTCGCCAGCATGAGCGCCGAGGTATTCGAGCACCACGTGAACGCTGAGAAGAACGATTTCGCCAACTGGGTGTTCGATGTCGTCGGCGACCACGCCCTCGCCCACGAGTTGCGGAACACGCGGAGCCTTGCCACCACGTCACGCCGTCTCAACGAACGCGTGGCCTTGCTTGAGGCGCGAAGAGGCTGACGGAACACGACGGCCGGCGGAACTGAGCGGGAGGGGAGATTCCTCTCCCTCGGCATCCGCGGTAGTCAAGACCGGGGCACATCATCTGTCCAGACGGGCACGGGCTGGGGCCGCGCCACGGCAGACAGGCACAACCCCACCAGCGCAAGCATCCAGTCTCTCCACCGGCTGGACCCGGTGGAGGCCGCCCGTGCGGCGCATCCTCCACCGGGACCTTCATCCGGCCGACTGAGAGGAGGGAGAGTATCGCGGCCGAGCAGGCCGCTTCCGACATATGACCACACACGGCGTCTCGCCGGTGCTGTCATCTCCACGCCACCATCCTGGCCACCTGATTCGCTGCCCGAACGTTGCGGGCGGAAACCACATGCATAGCCGTCTCGCGCGCGACATCCTCGGCCCAGAAGCGAATCTCGCTGAAATCCCGGAAGTCGCCTGAGAACCCGGCCCTCGCCAGGAACTTCGCCACGGGGTCGTCAGTCTGGTCGTCGAGCTTACCGCCGAACGTGGCGTATCCCTTCGCGCCAACGTGCTCGGCGAACAGGCTCACGTTCAAGGGCAGCGAGCGCACGATGGCCTGTGCGGAGTGCCCCAGCGGGCCGCTCTGGAACAACCAGACATCGCGCTCTCGCAGGTCACGGCCGAACCGGTCCATGAACGCAAGCGCATCCGCGCGCCACTTGCCGCCGTACACTGCGCTGCCGAGCACCACGCCATCGTAACCGGTCACGTCCTGCACTTCGGCAACCGGCAGCACATCCGTCTCGATGCCAGTGCGGCGGAGCGTCAGAGAGATGGCTCGCGCGACCTCGGCGGTGGAGCCGTGTACGCTCGAGCAGGCAACCAGCATCCTCAGTTCATCCATCTCGGTCTCCTCGCTCCGCCCCTCCGGGGGCAATCAATTCGTCTACCCATTTGTACGGTTGCGGCGGCGCTGTATCACACCGCCCGGAGAGAATCTCTTCGTCCTGCCTCCTTACCGTGATAAACGACTGAGGGACGGTCCGGTCACTGCCCTCACACCAAGCATAGGTCGGGACCGGGTCCGGCAACGACGGTCTACAGGCTGGAACCGGCATCCCACTGACGGACGGTTTCGCGCTCATCAGGATGATGGAACACGATGGACGCACGTCCGGGAGCCATGCCGGACCATCGACGGCCCGCCGGCACATCGGACAGGTTGCGGGTGGCCAAGCCCGGGCCGCCGTCGTCACCACCCTGGTCCTGTCGTCGTGTTCCGAACCTGCAGGGCGAAGCGGCCGCTCGTCAGACCCGGGAAGATTGGGCCGGAAGGCCCCCTTTTCCGCGTCCCGTGCGTTGTATATGGAGGAATGGAACCGGCAGTGCAGCCAGTCATGCGCCGGGCCCGGCCTTGCGGCAGGCCGATGGCCCGGCACATGTTTCCGCTCCGGCGGGCATATCTTCACAGGAAGCTAACAATCGCGGTCCATGATACCTGCAGACTCTGTACACTCTAGGGAGGAGGACCACTTGAAACACACTCATGTGCTACGCATGCTTGGAGTAGCCGTCATCATGTCCATCATGGTGATGGCCTCCCCTGTCTCGCCGGCCCTGGCGGCGGGCGAATCCATCGAACTGGACCCGGAGGATGGCGCGGTAGGCGACACCGTCGACATCACGGGCGAGAGTTTTGACGCGAGCGGCGACCTGGAAGAGGACTTCGAGTACGTGGATATGTACTTCTCCGCCGACGAAGCCGATGAGGGCGACGAGATTGACAGCGAGGTGGAGAACTACGAGCAGGTGAAATCCGGCTTCAAAGTTGATGAGGACGGCGAGCTGGACACGTCATTCAAGGTCCCGTCCAAACTGACCGATGGCGACTCGGACGAGACCGTCACCGGCGGCACGTACTACGTCTACGTGACCTACGAAGAGGACAGCGAGATAGTCGCCATGGCCGAGTTCACCATCGCCTCACCGGAAATCAAGCTCGACCCTGACGAGGGCCCGGTCGGCACTGAGGTCGAGATATCCGGCTCCGGCTTCTCCGACTCTGAGACGCTCACCATCGACGTCGGCACGACCGAGGTCGACATCGAGAGCGGCGATGATGAAACGGACAGCAGCGGCGAGTTCGAGTGCACCATCATCGTGCCCGAGGCTGCCAACGGGAACCGCACGATAACAGTCACCGACGAGAGTGGGGCCGAGGGGAAGCTCGACTTCACCGTCGAATCAGAGATCGAAGTGAGCCCCACCACCATCCCCTCCGCCACCACGTCCGTGACCGTCAGCGGCACCGGTTTCGCAGCCACCTCGGAGGTGACCATCTGGATAGACGAGGAAGAGGCGAAGACCGACACGACCAACTCGCGCGGCAGCTTCGATATCTCCTTCACCGTGCCGGCGAGCATCATCGCCCAGGGCAGCAGAAGCGCCACCCTGGAGGTCAACGATGAGGACGGCAATAGCGGCGAGACGACAGTGACCATCGTCTACACGGCGCCGACAACGCCTCCGCCGACCACTCCGACCACGCCGACCACGCCCACGATGCCGACCACGCCCACCACCCCGACTATCCCCACGACCCCGCCCTCATCCGGCCTCATGGGCGGCGTGCCCATCTGGGCCATCATCGTGGGCGCGGCAATCGTGGTGCTCATCATCGTCCTGGTCGTCTACATGCTCGTACGCAGGTAGGAGAAGACAGCAGGTCTGAAAGACAGTAGCTGTCACGCTCACAGCGTAGTTTGAAAGAAGGCGACCGGCCATTTCGCCGGCCGCCTTCCTTGTCCCTCTCCTCTTTCCTGTGACGGCAGGTTCTCATGCCCGCCCGGGTGCGGGGATGGACGCCAGCTTCCGGCCGACACAATCCCCTCAACGCGCCGCTACTGTCCTTCGGCGGGGAGGAGTCCCTGCAGGGGCACAACCAGCTGAGGGAGGTTGGTCTGGACGGTGTCCCACAGAATGCGGTCGGTGACACCGTAGTACTCGTGGACGATGACATTCCGCATTGCGCGCATCTCAGCCCAAGGGATCTCAGGATGAGATTGCACGACGCTGCGGGGCACGTGGGCGGCCGCCTCTCCTATGATTTCAACATTCCGGACAACGGCATCAACGGTGCGTCGGTCGCTCGCGAACTCGGCGAAGTCCATGCCGTCGGTGTAGCTTCGCACAGCGGCGATGGCATCGAGGATATCCCGAATGCGGAAGCTCCAGTCCCTAGGCGGCATCGACAGCCTCACTGAGGATGCGCTCCCTCAGAGCCTTGTGGAGAGAGTCAGGGGTCGCGAGGTCCACGGGACGGCCGAGCCGTTCGGAAAGCCGCTGCCGCAGACGCACGAACTCGAACAGGCCGATGCGGGCCTCAGGCTGGAACTCGACGAGGATGTCGACGTCGCTTCGTGAACTCGCCTCCCCACGTGCGAGGGAGCCGTAGATACGAAATGAACGCACGGAGAAGTCCCTGCGGAGGTCGGCAGACGACCGCAGGATTCGGATTGCGTCCTCAATACCCATGTCACGCGGAGACACGTGCGTTTGTCCTCACTTCCCACCATTCTACAGGATGACGTGGCGCATGGTGCAGTCACATAAGTGATTGCCACGCCGGCCCGGTGGGTCGGTACAGCCGTCATCCGCGGCGGCAGACTCCCATGCCTGCCGCGAGGGAGGGGCGGCACGTTTGAACGCCGCACGTTGCACCTTGAACCGACACTGCCGCGCTCCCCTTCACGGGAATTTGACAATCCCCTGCTAGCATGAAGCAGATGAAGGTGAATGGTGGACACTCACGTGAGGGCGCGCACACCGGTTACAGCGCCACAGGTGCACCATCAGACACAAAGGAGCGAAGGACAAGATGACGAATAGACGAAAGATCATCGCAGGGATACTGGTAGCCACGATGGCCGTGACCGGCCTGCTCGTGGGGACGGTCTCCGCCGATGACGAGGACAGCGGGACGCCCCGGGACACGCTGATGGCCAGAGTCGCGGAACTCCTCGGTGTCGACCAGGGCGACCTGGAGACCGCGTTCACGCAGGCTCGTGAAGAGCAGCGCGAGCAGCGGCAGGAAGAGATGCAGGCCGCGCGAGACGCCCGCA
The DNA here is from genome assembly GCA_023229725.1 of Dehalococcoidia bacterium. GTDB lineage: Bacteria > Chloroflexota > Dehalococcoidia > GIF9 > AB-539-J10 > SKVJ01. Next base: position 7,812 of record JALNYR010000112.1, read on the forward strand.
TGCAGGAACTGATCGACCAGGGTGTCCTGACGCAGGAGCAGGTCGACGACTGGAACGAGTGGCTCGAGTCCCGACCCGACAACAGCGAAGCGATGCAGGAATGGCTGGAGTCGCGACCCGACATGGGCGACGCACTCCCCTTCGCTGAGGGCCGCGGCGGGCGCTTCGGTGGCGCGATGATGCGCGGAGGCGGCATGGCCGGCTTCGGTGGGTTTGGCGGCCTCGGCTGCCCGACGGAGAGCGAAGCCTAGATAGTCCCTCCTCACGACGCCGCGGGAGGGGAGCCACCTGCTCCTCTCCCGCGCGCCGTACTACCTCCGCCGGCGCCGTCGAAGCGCGGGCGGTGGGCTACAATAGAAACAGGTCCTCACACCCCGGCGAGGTGAATGCAATGGCGCACAAGGTGCTCGTAGTCGACGATGATCCGAACACGGTTCGACTCGTGAAGGTGTACCTCCAGAAGGAGGGACACACCGTCTTCACCGCCTCCAATGGCGTCGAGGCACTCGAGGTTGCCCGGACCAAACGGCCCGACCTCATCGTGCTCGACGTCATGATGCCGGGGATGGACGGCATCGAGGTCTGCGAGACGCTGCGCCAGGAGTCCGACGTGGCCGTCATAATGCTGACGGCACGCACGACCGACGAGGACAAGCTCAAGGGGCTCAACATCGGAGCCGACGACTACGTCACCAAGCCGTTCAGCCCGGGCGAGCTGGCGGCGCGCG
>JALNYR010000113.1 GCA_023229725.1 Dehalococcoidia bacterium
ATCAGGTCGCGGACGTGCGAGAGCATCTCTGCCACCCGGACGTCCGGCTCCATCAGCCGTGCGTCGTTGTACAGGGCCTCGATGGAGGCTGCGAACTCGCTGACCATCCTCTCGCTCTCCTTGAGGTCCGTCATGACGCCGGCCAGGATGATGGCGACGACGAAGAACGTGCCGGTGATGAGGGCGGAGGTCAACGTGCCGACGGGAATCACGTCCCAACCGAGATGGTGGACGGCTACCTTGACTCCGACCAGGGGCACGACCAGAGCCAGCGCCTTGAGTACCAGGCCCCACTTCGCCTTGAAGAGCTTCACATTGCCTCCCGACCGCGCACTAGCGGAGCATTGTAGTTGCCGCGGCTGAGCCTTTTCAATGGGGGAGAGTGGACAGCCCTTCATGAGTTATTGACAGTTCTGCGCCATAATGAGCCCCATACCCGACACAGCCGGTGGCCGTGAACCGGGGAGAGCGATGAACTGGGGAAGGACAGCCTGCCTGATTGGACTTGCCGCACTGATGGGCGTGACCGTGCCCGGGTGCAGCACATCCGGCGAGGTCGCGCCTCCCGCAAGGGAGCAGGTCACGAGGTCCGAGGGCTGGACGGACGAGACGCACGGCGACAGCGCGGCTCCCGACTACGACGCCGTCTTCCCTCAGGATAGGGTCAACCGGCTGGAAATCACCGTCACCCCGGAAGACTGGGAGGCGATGCAGGCGAACCTGACCGAGCTGCTCGGGCCCCGCGGCGTCGAACAGCGAGACCGGCAGCCCAGGGCGCCCGGAGTGCCGGGATGGATTGCCGTCACCGAGAACCCCGTGTGGGTACCGGCCACCGTCGAGTGCGATGGCCTGACCTGGACGAACGTCGGCATCCGCTACAAAGGCAACTCGTCGCTCCGGAGCGGCTGGAGCAGCGGCTCCATCAAGCTGCCGCTCAAGCTCGACTTCGACGAGTTCGAGGACGAGTACCCCGAGACCTCGGACCAGCGGTTCTACGGGTTCAAGCAGCTCGCACTGTCGAACGCCTTCAGCGACGGCACGTACATGCGCGACGCCATAGCCTCCGACATCCTCAGGGAGGCGGGCCTGCCGGCGGCTGAGACCGCTCTGTACGAAGTCATGCTCGACCACGGCGAAGGGCCGGTCAACCTCGGGCGCTACGTGGCGATAGAGGTGGTCGATGACACAGTCGTCGACCGCTTCTTCGGCGATGATTCCGGCAACATCTACGAGGCGGACGGACCCGGGGCCAGCCTGGCCGAGGGCACGTCCGACCGGCTCAGGGCCAGCTTCCTGAAGGAGAACAACCAGCAGGAGGCGGACTGGACCGACATCGAGGAGTTGTACGCTATCCTGCACTCGGACGAGCGGCTCCTGGACCCTGTCGCGTGGCGTGCAAGCCTGGAGTCGGCATTCAACGTGGACGGCTTCCTCGAGTGGCTCGCCGTCGGCGCCGTCATCCAGCACTGGGATACCTACGGGCAGATGTCGCACAACTTCTACCTCTACCACGACCCGGATACCGACCTGCTCAACTGGATATCCTGGGACCACAACCAGGTGCTGGCGGGCGGCGGCATGGCCGGACGTGCCGGAGTGCGCGGACCCGGAGGCGGCACCGGGCGAGCCGTGTCTCTGGGCAGGGAGGAGGTGGGGGCGAACTGGCCACTGATACGCTACCTGCTGGACGACCCTGTCTACCACGACCGCTATGTCGGTTTCGTTGGGGAGACGGTTGACGGCGCATTCGACCCGGAAGCACTCGAGGAACAGTGCCGGGACCTCGCGAAGCTGATTGCGCCGTACGCCACAGAGGCTTCGGGAGAGGTGGACTTCGAGTCGGCCGTTCAGAGGCTCATCGACCGCATCTACGAACGCCACCAGGCGGCGGCGGATTTCGTGGCTGCCGCGGGAGGCGCCTAGCATGTCGGTCCACGTCTACGGCGCGCCGAACGGGGCGGTGTACACGCTCCCCGAGCGGTTCGAGCGCAAGTACTACCTGATGCCGCGGGACGTCGGCGTGGCATACGGGCTTCTGCGGCAGCTGTGCCTGCCTGCCCCGGAGTACCCCTCCGAGCAGGTGAACAGCCTCTACTTCGACACGGCGGCGCTGGACCAGTACGAGCGGTCCGACTCCGGAGACTACTGCAAGGACAAGGTGCGCATCCGCTGGTACGGTGAGGACAGGGACCTCGAGGGCATGCAGGACGTGTTCCTGGAGTTGAAGACACGGCGAGGCTTCGCCGGCGCCAAGCAGCGCCTTAAGCTCCAGGCGCCCGCCGGAAGCCTGACCTCCGCCAACCCGGGCACGGGGATTCTCCCCGGGACGCTTCTGATGGAGGCGCTGGCGAGGTTCGGCTACTTCCCGACCGGGATGCTGCTGCCGGTCATCAGGATATCGTACTGGCGCTACCGCTTCAGCGATATCACGACCGACCAGCGGGTTTCGCTCGATTGCCGCATCCGCTCCACGATGACCATCCCGCAGGCCGGCAACGGCGAGAGGGAACTGGGACTGCCCGGCGGCGTCATCGAGATAAAGGGACGGTCCATGGAGTTGCCCGCGGCTCTGAGAAGCGCGAGGATGCTCGACACGGACTGGACCCGGTTCTCCAAATACTCGGCGTGCATTGACGCGCATTGCGAAAAGCCCGGTACGATGGGTCGTCTGTCACCATCGGGGAGAGTAGTTCAGCCCTGGTAAGTTTCGACGCAGGAGAGACACATGCTGGAAGAGATTGCGGAACTGTTTCAGGCACCTCTGGGCATCTGGGAGGCCGTGGTCAGGGTCGGAGTCTCGCTGATAGCTTCGGCGGTCGCGTACGTGATGTACCAGGTGTTCTACGGGTCGAGGCACATCGGGGCCGGCGTGAATCGAGTGTTCCTCGTCGGCGGTCCCGCCATCACCATGATATTCCTGGTCATCCAGACCTCCATCCCGCTGGGCATCGGACTGCTGGGAGCGCTCTCCTTCGTCCGCTTCCGGACGCCCATCAAGGACCCGGCCGAAATAGGCTTCCTGCTGCTGCTCATCGCCTCGTCCATCGGCGCGGCGACCGGCAACCTGATGGCGATCGTCATCCTCTTCGCCGTTGTGGCCCTGGCGCTGTGGCTGCAGAGACTGGCGGGCGACCGCACCGGCGGCTCCGGCAGGGGGCACTTGATGATATCCGTCGACCAGCCTTCCTTCTCCTCGCTGGAGAAGGGGCTGACCGCGCTCCTTGAGCAACGGCTGCACGGGCTGAGCCTGGAGACCATGTCCACCATCGACGGCCGCGTGGCGCTGCACTACCAGTACCGGCGGCAGTCGGACTTCGACTGGGCATCGTTCACGAGCGAGCTGAACCAGCTGGCCGGTACGGCGAAGGTGGAAGTCTTCATCAGCTAGGGAGGGGCGGAATCTGAAAGCATCGATGCACGGCAGGAGTATGAACTCACTCGCAAGAACAGCAGGTCTCTTCATCCTTGCGCTGGCGCTTGTGCTGCCCTCCGCCGGCTGCTCGGTCGGTGGGATTGCAGCGCCGGCCGCCGCCGCCTCGGAACTGTCAACAGACCCCGCGACAGCGCAGAGCACGGTTGCCGCCGGGGCGGTCTCCGTTGCCTGGGACGCTGACGACCTGCACGCCAACTGGTCCACGGTCGGAAGCACCCGCATCACGTTGGAGGGCGAGTCCATCAGCGTGGACGGTCGCGGAGTCGTGGTCGCCGGCAACGTCGCCACCATCACGGCTGGAGGCACGTATGTCATCAGCGGCACCCTGGACGACGGACAGGTACGGGTGGAGACCGTCGACGTGCAGGCGGTGCAGCTCGTATTGAACGGCGCGGACATCACCTGTTCCACGAGCGCTCCCATCTACGTCGTCAACGCGGAGAAGGTGGTCATCACCCTGGCGGACGGCGCCGAGAACCGCGTGGCGGACGGAGCCAACTACGTCTTCGAGGATGCGGAAACGGACGAACCCGGTGCCGCCATCTTCAGTCACGACGACCTCACCATCAACGGCGATGGCTCGCTGACGGTCACCGCGAACTTCAACAACGGCATCCAGTCAAAGGACGACCTCAAGATAGCCGGCGGCGCCATCACCGTCACGGCGGTGAACGACGCCATCAAGGGCAGGGACAGCGTCGCCGTCAGGGATGGCAATGTCACAGTGACTGCGGGTGGAGACGGGCTGCAGGCCAACAACGACGAGGACGCCGAGAAGGGTGTCATCCTCATCGAGGGCGGCAAGCTCACCATTACCGCGGGCATGGACGGCATCCAGGCGGAGACCAGTCTCATCGTCAACCGTGGGACGATAGCCATCATCTCAGGAGGCGGCAGCGCTGCGAGCAGCAGTACCAGCTTGTCCGGGAATGCCCCGGGCGGACCGTACCCCGCAGGCGGCGCCACTGCCGACTCAACTGAGAGCGCCAAGGGCCTGAAGGCCGGCGTCGACCTCGTGGTTGCCGGAGGTGTCATCAGCATCGACTCGTCTGACGATGCCCTCCACTCCAACGGCAGCATCACCATCAGCGGCGGCGAGCTGACTCTCGCCTCCGGCGACGACGGCATCCACGCCGACGCTTCCGTGGAGATTGCAGGGGGAGACATCTCCGTCACCACGAGCTACGAGGGCGTCGAGAGCACGGTCATCACCGTGAACGACGGGAACGTACACGTCGTCTCACGAGATGACGGCTTCAACGTCAGCGGTGGGAACGACGGCTCCGGCATGATGGGGATGAGACCCGGACAGGATAGCTTCAGCGCTTCCACTGGCAACCACCTCGCAATCAACGGCGGCTATGTGTCCGTTGACGCGCTCGGCGACGGGCTCGATATCAACGGTTCGATTGCCATCACGGGCGGCGTCGTCATCGTCCATGGCCCCACGTCCAGCGGGAACGGTGCCCTTGACTACTACGGCGCCTGCGACGTGACCGGCGGCCTCCTCGTGGCTGCGGGCAGCATCGGAATGGCGCAAGGGCCGAGCGCATCGTCCACTCAGCGCAGTGTGATGGTCAACCTCACGTCGTCTTTGCCGGCCGGCACGGTGTTCCACATCGAGACCGCGGACGGTGAGGAAGTGCTGACGTTCGCGCCGACGAAGGCGTATCAGTCGGTGGTGCTCAGTTCGCCCGACCTGGAGGATGGGGCGGCGTATGTTGTCTTCACGGGAGGCTCGTCGACCGGCACGGTTGTCGACGGCCTGTACTCCGGTGGGGAGTACACCGGTGGAACGCAGTATGCCGAGTTCACCGTATCGGGCGTCATCACCACCGTCGGCTCGGCGCGAGTTGGTCCCGGGATGCAGCCCGGCGGCGGGCGGCGCGCGCCGCAGTGACGGTACGTTCGTACGCGGTGCTGCCGCCGGCCCACTCCGTCAGCTCAGCGGCGGGTGCTTGCCGCGGACCTCTGAGACCTCTTCAAGAGCCAGCGCCGCCCGCAGGACGGTGGCCTCATCGAAGTGACGGCCGACCAACTGCACGCCTATCGGCAACCCCTCCGAACTGAGCCCGAAGGGCACTGATATCGCCGGCGAGCCGGTGAAGTTCCACGGTATCAGCGTGTTCAGTTTCTGCCGTGTCGGCATCGTCACGCCGTCAACGGTGATTTCCCGGAGCTGATGAGCGTACGCGGGTACGCATACCGTCGGGCAGAGCAGCAGGTCGTACTCGTGGAACCAGGCCGTCATCCCGTGCCTGATTGCCTCCCACGTGGCGAGGCCCTTCAGGTAGTCGCGGACATCGGGCCAGGGAGTCGCCAGACGCTTCCGCATGAAGGGGAACAGCTCGGATTCCCGCCCCCGGATGAACGGTTCCCAGTAGTACCCGGCCTCCAGTGCCCAGACGGGACCGGACACAGTCGACGCCGGGTGCTCCTCGAGTACCGGCAGAGCGGTGTGCTCCACGGTGCAACCGGCGGACCGCAGGCTGTCCGCCGCCTTGCGCACGACCGCCTGCACCTCGCGGTCCACCGGTGCGAACGCCCCGTCGGCGAGCCAGCCGACCCGGAGCTTCAGCGGCTTCGCGGCGGACGCCGGTATCGCGGGCGGCTCCAGCGGCAGACAGTGGTGGTCCACACCGTCCGGCCCTGACAAGAGGCGCAGCGCCAGGGCGACATCGCGCACGGTGCGGGCCATGGGGCCGACGTGCTGCGCACGCAGCAGCGTCTCGGGCCAGTGGCCCGTGAGCGGCACCCGACCGTGCGTCGGCTTGAACCCGACGATGCCGCAGTAGTGCGCGGGCATGCGGAGGGAACCGCCGACGTCGCTGCCGATTCCGAGAGGAGACAGACCGGCGGCGATGGCGGCCGCCTCGCCGCCGCTCGAGCCCCCGGCGGTTCGTTCCGGGTTCCACGGGTTGTTCGTCCTGCCGAAGACGCTGTTGTCGGTCTCCCACCACAGCGCGAATTCGGGTATGTTGGTCTTCCCCAGGAAGATGCCTCCGGCGTGCTTGAGCCGGGCCACGGTGGTGGCGTCGCGCTCGGCGATGCGGTGCTCGAACAGCTTCGAACCGCGCGTGGTGCGTATGCCGGCGACGTCGAACGCGTCCTTGCAGGTGAAAGGCACGCCGTGAAGGGGGCCTGTGGCGCTGCCCTTCGCTATGGCACGTTCCGCCTGCTTTGCCAGCTCAAGCGCGTCGACGGCGATTGTCACGACGGCATTGAGCTTCGCGTTGATGGCGGAGATGCGCTCCAGGTGGGCTTTGACAACCTCAACCGGAGAGACTTCTCCCTCCCGTATGAGTCGGGCCAGCTCGGTGGCGTCGGCGAAGCAGATGTCCTCGTGCACGGTTTCCTCCCCGGGCGGCCGAAGCTGCCTCCCGCCGTTATCGTACCCGAACGCGCAGACCGGCGGGCGCCAAGCGGCCGGGCGCCGCATCAGGTTACTCGTTCCGGACTTCATCCGGCAAGGGCCGGAGGCGGTTGCCGGAGCACCCGCGGGCAGGCACAAGAAAGGGGGGCCGCACCGCGTGCCGCCCCCCTTCGGACATCGAATTGCTGTGTGCTAGATGTGCTTCTCGGCGAAGTCGCCCGCCCACTTCACCTTGTACATCTGACCCTGATAGGCCTTCACCATCAGCAGGACCCAGAGTACGAGGCCGAGGATGCCCAGCAGCCAGCCCAGGATCCAGCCGATGATCGGGATGACGCTGAGTATCAAGCTGGCGACTGTCAGGGCTCCGAAGACAACGATGGACTGCATTGCGTGGAAGCGAACGAAACGGTCCTCCTTCTCCACCAGGAAGAACACGAGTCCCGTGATCCATCCCACGACGTAGCACAGCAGTCCGGCGATGTTTGGCTCAAGTCCGGTGCTTGTCTTGGTGTCCCCCATACGCGCCTCCTTTCCGGGCACGATTGCCCGCACATGACAGTATGTGGAACGCCGCTGGAAGTCAATGGGTTTGCCGGGGAATCCCGTACGTACGTCCTGCGCCTGAGCATCGGAGGCGGCAGCAAAGGACGCGCTCTCTTGCGTGGTTTGACGGTCGGCGGGCACGGAGGCTAGACTGATTCCCCGTCAGCATGGTCACTTTCGAGTACTCGCTCCTGCGGCAGGACACTCCGCACGGCCCCGTCGTGTGCGAGCTGCGCTACATCGATTCCTACCGTTTCCGCTTCCTCTTCGAAGGCGCGTATCCGCCGCTGTTGCCGCTCGAGCAGGCTGCCGGAATGGTCATCCACTCGCCCGGCGGGCAGGCCATCGGCACTCCCTCGACGATGCTGTCTATGCTGTGGGGGGAAGCAAGGCTGCCGTACGAGGTGGGCGTTCACCGGTCGGTGCCGCTGCTGTGCGATGGCTGCTACGTGTCGTATGGCCGCGCGGTGATGCCGCTCCACGTGCTGGCCGATATCACCGTCGCCCGCCGGCTCTATGTTGAGGACGTCGAACCCGGCCTTGATGTGTTGAGGAGGCTGGCGGAGGCCGGGCTGCCGCTGACGCCCCGCATGGCAAGCCGGTGGCTGAGTCCCATCGTCATCCGGCGTTCGTGGCGTTCTATCCGCGACCTGGAGGAGCTGGACGTCGACCCTGCGGTCTACCTCACCGTGCTCGACGTGCTGTCGTAGAGCCGCTCGCGTCTCGTGTCCGGGGTGATGGTCTCTCAGTTCCGCATCCGCCGCCGCACGTTGTGCGGCAGCGCGCTGTTGGTTTGCGGATAGCAGAGGGGGAGTCCCGCACCTGAGCCGGGCGCCGGGACTTCGCCCCCGCCGTGTGCATGAGAAGGCTGCTACTCCGACCTGAGCGCGTCGATGGGGTTGAGCCGCGACGCCTGGAAGGCGGGATAGAAGCCGAAGAACAGCCCGATGCCCACCGATACTCCGACGGCAAGGGCGACGATGTCGGGTTCGACCATCGGGGTTATCTCCTCGACGAAGTACCCGACGCCGTACGCGATGCCCCATCCCGCCGCCATACCGATGAGACCTCCGGTGAACGTGAGCAGCGCCGCCTCGATGAGGAACTGCGTCCAGATGGTTCGCTCCTGCGCGCCGAGCGCCTTGCGGATACCTATCTCACGTGTTCGCC
>JALNYR010000114.1 GCA_023229725.1 Dehalococcoidia bacterium
ACGTGGGAAACGCGCCAGAGTGGAGATATGGAATTCGGAGCAGGCGCAGGAGTACATCGACATGGGGGTTCGTGATTTCAACGTCGGCGTGGACCTGCTTGCCATCTGCGAACACTGCAAGCGGAATGGCGGCGGCGTGCGCGAGTTGCTCTCGAAGAAGGGGTAGGTTCAGAACCTCGGGATGCGCGACCGGACAGCGGGTCGGATACGTCTTAATACCGGAGGTGAACCAGTGACGATTGCGGAGATCTGTCCTTGCGTCAACGTGGGATGCCCCAATCGCGGGCAGTGCGACAAGTGCGTCAGCCGCCACGCGCGCCTCGGCACCCTGAACTACTGCTCCTTCTACACGCTCCTGCCTGTGCTGCAGCAGGCCATCGCCGCGGACCCGGCATCTCCCGCCGCGAACGTGCTGCGCGGCATCACCGAGCGCCGACTGGAGGTGAACGCCGAACTGGCGCAGAAGAACGCCCTTTCGGAGGACACTCTGGCGGACCTTCGCAAGAAGGTGGCAGAGTACAGCGACTTCTAGTCCTAGTCTATGGTTCGCTCTGACTTCGGCGAGAAGGTCAGTCCGGCGACGCCCGAAGCGAACAATGCGGGCATAGGCTGTTGAACCGGCATCCCCGGTCTGCCACAATGCGTCGGGCGCTTGTGGGTAGCTGCGCACTAATACGATGGGAACCAGAACGGTACGAGCGACAGCACTGGCCATGCTTGCGGTGGCGCTCTCGATGGGCGGATGCGTCGAGGACAGCGAACCGCTTCAAGCCCCCGCTCCACAGCCGATGCTCACGGTCTCTCCTGCGAGCGTCACCCTTGCTGCGACTGTGGGCCAGCCGGGGCCCGATGCGGTCGTTCGTATCGACGCCTCGAATGTTGCGTCAGACCTCGCCTGGTACGCCGCGAGCGATGCGGCCTGGCTGAGCCTGCTCCCCCCAACCGGCGTACTCCGTTCGAGCTCCGCCGACCTCTCGCTGAGGGTGTCGACTGACGGTCTAGGGCCCGGACGCTACGCGACCACGATGTCTGTCACCATTGAAGGAATCGCCGGCGTTCTCGCGACTGTGCCGGTCACCGTGGAGATGCAGTCCCCCGAGGACCCCGAAGTCGTGGCCGCTCGCACGTTCTGGGAGTCAGGGAGCTATCGGTCCTATTGGGGTCTGAGGGCGCCGGGGGACGTGAGGGCCACGCTGCTCGCCTATGCTTTCTCCGAGTACGGCTTTGGGGAGGTCGAGACAGTCCACGTCAAGGCCATCGACTTCGGCTACGTTCCCGAGCAGTACGTGCGCCCTGTTGCGCGGGCGCGCTGTGAGGTCAGCTTCATCGTGCGGGAGGGACTCAAGGGTGCGGAATGGGAGGAGGGCATACGGCAGTTCACCCGACACAGGGGTGAGGTCGACGTGATCCTGCAAGTGGAGCCAGGGCCGTACAGCACGGACCGCAACGGGTGGAGCGTCGTCGACCTGCAGAACCGCACGATTACCAGTACTTCGACCAGCGTGAGCAACTCGGACAGTGCCGGCGATGGTTCCGACTGTGGATGCGACGATTGAGCCTGGCTGGGGCTCCAACTGTCGTCGCATGCCGGCTGGAGAGCGGCATCTTCCGAGTTCCGGGGACACCTCACTGGTCTCGCGCGGCAACGCGGTCGACTCTGCACCCGGACGCAAAGCACATCAGAGGCCGGCGACCGTCAGCGCGGGCGAAGAGGGGCAGATTAGCACGTCACAGGTGGTACACTGGCCGCATTCCCTGATTTCTTTGTGTGACAGCCCGTTCTCCTTCAGGGAGGTCTCACGTCGAGAGCATCCCTGTGACGGAGTAACGCCGACATGCTGATAGCGCTTGACCGGAGGGACGTGGGGCAGGCTGCCGAAGTGTGTGCCGCCGCCTTCTACGAGGGGCCCTACACCAGGTTCCTGTTCCCTGACCCGCGCGACCGCGACCGCTATATGCGCCCCAGGTTCCAGCGCATGTTGCTGCACGCAATCCTCTACGGCGAACTCTACGCCACCAGCGAGAAGGTTGAGGGTGTCATGTCACTCTTGCCACACCCGCCGGCACGAGTCAGCCTGTGGAGGCGACTCAGGGTGAGGGACCTGCGCAGCATCCGCTACGCCCGTCCGGTCCAGGAACGTGTCGCAGTCGGGGCGGCGTACCTGACGGAGCGACGGAAGCACCACATGCCCGGCCCGCACATGATGCTGGAGACGCTGGTCGTACGCCCTGAGCTGCAGGGCAGGGGATTCGGCACCGGGCTTCTCCGACACGCCCTCGCACGGGCAGACGCCGAACAGCTTCCGCTCTACCTTGACACGTTCGCGCTCAACAGCGTCGAGATGTACCGCCGCTTCGGCTTCCATGTCATCGAAGAGGGCCGGATCCGCGGCATGGACAGCCCGGTGTACCTCATGTCACGGCAGCCTCAGGCCCCGGCAATGTGCGGTCAGCAACCGGACATCTGAGGACCGGGCACCGGCGGCCGTGGTTTCGATTCGGCACCTGACAGTGGGGCAAGCGCGAGAATCCCGGGACACTGCGGATATCGGCGCTCCGTCGACACACCGCGCCCCATCGCCACCCTAGTCCCCCTCACGCTTGCGGTACTGCAGCGCCTCGGCAATGTGGGGCGTGTCAATCAGGTCCGCGCCGTCGAGGTCGGCGATGGTGCGGCCGACCTTCAGCACACGGTGGTAGGCACGCGCGGAGAGGTGTAGCTGGCGCATCGCCGTGTTGAGCACCTCGCGACCTCTCGGCGTGAGGCGGCAGAACTCGCCGACGTCCTTCGCCGTCATGTCCGAGTTGCAGGTGGCCTTGCCGGCGGCGAGCCGCTCCAGCTGAATCCGGGCCGCCTTGCTGACGCGGTCACGGACAGCGGCAGATGTCTCGCCGTGCCCCTCACCTGTCAGCTTGTCGTAGTCGACCCGCGGCACCTCGACGAAGATGTCGATGCGGTCCATGAGGGGACCGCTAACACGCTTGCGGTAGCGGAGGATGTCGGAGAGAGAGCAGTGACACTCCTTCAGCGGGTCGCCGTAGTGTCCGCACGGACAGGGGTTCATCGCCCCCACGAGCATGAAGCTCGCCGGAAAGGTCACGCTGCCCTGCGCACGACTCACCGTCACGTGGCGGTCCTCCATCGGCTGGCGCAGCGACTCGAGCGTCGCGTGCCCGAACTCGGGGAACTCGTCCAGGAACAGCACGCCTCGATGACTCAGGCTTATCTCGCCAGGCCGGGGTGATTGTCCGCCGCCGACGAGCCCCGCATTCGAGATGGTGTAGTGCGGCGACCTGAAAGGCCGCTCGATAACGAGCGACTGCCCCCGTGCGAGCATGCCGGTGACGCTGAAGACCTTGGTGACCTCCAGAGCTTCTCCGTGCGTCAGCGGTGGGAGTATCGTGGGCAGCGCGCGGGCGAGCATCGTCTTGCCGCTTCCGGGCGGTCCCGCCATGAGCAGGTTGTGCCTGCCCGCGGCGGCGACCTCGAGCGCCCGCTTGGCGTGCTCCTGCCCCTTGACGTACGTGAGGTCGAAGGACTCCTCCGGCGCGGGAGCAGGAGTCGAAACAACCGCAGGCGGCTCGGGCAGGTACACCTCGCCCTTGAGAAAGGCGACGAGCTGCGCCAGCGACTCCGGTGCACACACCTGCACGCCGCCGGTCACCGACGCCTCCGCGTGGTCTTCGAGCGGCACGCAGACACGGGCCTTGCCCGCATCCCGCGCGACCGTCACCATCGGCAGGATGCCATGCGTGTGCCGCAGCCGTCCGTCGAGCGACAGCTCCCCGAGGAAAACCGTGTCGCGCACGTCGGCGCGCAACTGGTCGGAGCTCATCAGCAACCCGATGGCGATGGCGAGGTCGTACGCGGGGCCTTCCTTCTTGAGGTCGGCCGGCGCCAGGTTCACCGTGATGCGCTTCGACGGGAAACGGAAGCCGGAGTTGCGGATGGCGGAGCGAACCCGCTCGCGCGCCTCCTGCACTGCCTTGTCAGGCAGGCCGACCACGGCGAAGGAGGGAAGACCGGTGGAGATGTCCACCTCCACCTCGACGAGTGCGCCGTCGAGTCCGACGACGGCGCAGCTCATGACCTTGGCAAGCATCGCGGCTAGCGACCGCCTCTCTCAGTTCCCAAGCGCCACCGCCACGGCATATTCCTTGCTGTCCGAGAGGCTCACCGCGATGGAAGTGATGCCGACGGCCTGCGCCCTCTCGGCCGCACGGCCGTGCAAGAAGAGGACAGGCTTGCCTCGCTCGTCCGAGAGTATCTCGATGTCATGCCAGCCGACTCCGCGCACGCCGGTGCCGAGCACCTTCATCACGGCTTCCTTGGCCGCGAAGCGAGTGGCAAGCGACGACGTGCGGTCGCGGTACTTCGCTATCTCGCGCTCGGTGTAGACGCGGCGCAGGAAGCGGTCGCCGAAGCGTTCTACAGCCTCCGCGATGCGGGGTATCTCAATGATGTCGACGCCTATCTCTGCCACCGTGACGTCCAAGGGAGGCGCGCTGCCGCGCGCCCGGTCTCTGCGCCGGTCCGGAGGGAGCCGACACGACGCAAGTGAGCTATGGTAACAGGGCCACTCCCGGCGGACAACCTGTCCGCGTAGGACTGCACCGACAACCGCTGCGTCCCCCTCAGCAGACACAGCCATGGTATCATCGCGGTGAACCGCGACAGGCACAGCCATGGAACACAACCCACCGTCCGCATCGCCTCGATTCACCATCACGTGCCAGGCGTGCGGCGCCCGCGTCCCGGCCGAACCGTGGGCGTGGAGACACGCGTGTGGAGGCACGCTCCAACTCGACGTGGCCGTCGACGCCGCGCAGATCCGCGCCTGCCGCGACAACGCCGCGCGGCGCCTGGCGCGGTTCGCACCGGTGCTGCCACTCCGACACCCGCCGGCGACCACCATCGGCGACACACCGCTCTCCTTCGAAGAAGTCGACGGCATCCGGGTCGCATTCAAACTCGAGTACCTCAATCCCGGCGGTTCGTTCAAAGACCGGGGGGCATACGTGACCGTCTCGCGCTGCGCCGAGCTGGGATTCGACTCAATCGTCGTTGACTCGTCCGGCAACGCCGGGGTGGCGACCGCCTTCATGGGTCGACGGCTCGGCCTCACGGTGGATGTGTTTCTACCTGCCTCCACGCCCGATGGGAAGAAGCGACTGCTGCGGCTTCTTGGCGCCACGCTGCACGAGGTCGCGGGCGACCGCATGACCGTGCACGCCGCAGCGCTCGACGCCGTGCACGGCGGAGCTGCCTACGCCGGCCACTGGTGGCAGCCGTACTTCGCTCACGGAGTGAAGACGATGGCATACGAGGTTGTCGAAGAACTCGGCCACATCGACATGGTCTTCGCCCCTGTCGGAGCCGGCACCGTCATCCTCGGCCTGCATCGGGGTTTCGCCGAACTGCACGCTGCCGGGCTTGTGGCGACCATGCCGCAACTTGTAGCTGCGCAGGCCGCAGGGTTCTCACCAGTGTGCGTCGAACTGGGCATCCCGTCGATGCAGGAGCAGCGGTCGCACCTGGCCGACGCCATCGCTATTACAGACCCGCCCCGCAAACGCGAGATGGCCGCCGTCGTGCGGCTGACCGGCGGCTTCGGCGTGGTGGTGAGCGACCCGGACATCACAGCAGCATTGCGCTGGCTCGCGGACCGGGGCTACATCGTCGAACCGACGAGCGCCGTTCCCGTCGCCGCCCTTTTCAAGGCGATGGCAGACAGCCGCGTTTCGCCCGGCAGCACCGTCCTTATCCCGCTGACAGGCACCGGCATGAAGGTCCTCGACGAGCTGGACGAGGTCGTCGGCGCCAGTCTCCACACGCCGCCCATGCCGCCTGAACGCTGAAGCACCCCAACCTTGCCACTTGTACCTTCGAACAACCTCAGCCACACCCGGGACGACGCCAACGGCCGCGGTCGGGTGGGATTGACACCGCCAGGTGTTTCGGAGAATATGTTCCTCCGGAGGAAGTCTGACGTATGACGGCACAACTGAGCGCTATTGCAAAGGCAGTCAAGCCCTCGGCAACCCTTTCTCTGAAGAACGAAATCACGAGAATCGAGTCCGCGTACAAGCTCAAGATACTTGACCTCACGGCCGGCCAGCCGGACGTCGGTCCCACGCCGGACGTCCTCGCGGCGTTGGTCGAAGGCGGCAAGCTGCACAAGTACGGTCCAATCCCCGGCGAGGCCGGCCTGCGACCCCTCGTCGCTGAAGTGACCAACAGGGAGACCGGTTCGACTTTCACCGCCGAGCAGATCGTCATGACGGTCGGTGCGAAGGGCGGCATCGACACCGTTATGCGCGCTATCCTCGACCCCGGCGATGCCGTGGTCGTCCTGGCTCCGTACTGGGTCACCTACACCGAAGTGGTCGGCATCTGCGGCGGCACATCCGTCTGCGTCCCCTCGAAACCCGACCTGCATCCGGACCTCAAGGCGACCGCTGCGGCCGTGCAGGCGAACCGGACGAAGGCCCTTCTGTTCAGCTCGCCCAGCAACCCGACCGGCGCCGTCTACACGCGCGACGAGTTGGCCGAGTTGGCGCGCATCGCCCGCGAGGCGGGCATCTGGCTCATAGCGGACGAGATCTACCGGGAGTTCGCCTTCGACGGAAAGACGGCCCCGAGCATCTTCTCGGTGATTCTCCCGTACGACAAGACCGTACTCATCGACGGGCCATCCAAGCGCTTCGGCATCCCCGGCTGGCGTCTCGGATTTGTCGCCGGCCCGACCGAGCTCATCAAGGCCTGCAGTGCGATACTCGGTCACACCAGCAACGCCTCGCGCCCCATCCAGTACGCGGTACAGGTGGCGTACACCAGCGAGCAGGCCAGGCACGCAACTAAGACCATGGTGGCGCGCTACGAGAGGAACCGCGACCTTTTCGTCACGGGACTGAACGCCATCAAGGGCATCTCCTGTGCGAAGCCCGAGGGCGCCTTCTACTGCTTCCCCGACGTATCGGCGCTCTACGGCAAGTCGTACGAGTACGACGGCGGCAAGGCGACTGTCAAGGACTCGATTGGCTTCCGGGACTTCCTGTTGAGGAGAGCCTTCGTGGCGGCCGTCGAGGGCGAACCCTTCGGCATGGATACGAATATCCGCTTCTCGCTCGCCATCAGCGAAGCTGACTGCGCCGCGGCGCTGAAGCACATCACGAACGCGGTCGCCGAGCTGCACGCCTGACACATCACCCAGTCAACAGAGAAGCGGGGCGCCATGGCGCCCCGCTCTTGTTTCCCACAAATTGCCGGACCGCCCCCGATGGCGGCGCGTGCTAGAGCCTGACCGCGATGCCCCGCGAGCGGAGATACTCCTTCGCCTCGCGTACTGAAATCTCACCGAAGTGAAAGACCGAAGCCGCGAGTACCGCGGAGGCCTTTCCCTCGACCACTGCCTGGTAGAGATGTTCCAGTGTGCCGGCTCCGCCGGACGCCGTCACCGGGATGTGCACGGCTTCCGCCACCGCGCGGGTCATCTCGATGTCGTATCCGTCCTTCGTGCCGTCGGCGTCCTTGCTCGTCAGCAGTATCTCGCCGGCGCCGAGGCGTTCCACCTGTCGCGCCCATTCGACAATGTCGAGGCCGGTGGACTCGTTGCCGCCGCTCACTACGACCTCCAACCGCGGTTTCCCGGAGCCGATGTGGTTCTTCTTACCATCGATGGCCACCACAAGGCGCGAAGCGCCGAAGCGGGTCGCAGCCTCCTTGATGAGCGCCGGGTTCTTCACAGCAGCCGTGTTGATGGAAACCTTCGCTGCACCGAGGTCGAACAGCGCCTGCATGTCGTCGGTGCTGCGGATGCCGCCGCCGACGGCAAAGGGAATCGTCACGGCTTTCGCGAGCTTCTTCACCCACTCCATACGCGTGCCGCGGTTCTCAACCGTCGCCGCGATGTCGAGGATGACGATCTCGTCGGCTCCCTGGCGTTGATACGCCTTCGCAGCCTCAACGATGTCGCGAGCATCCCGCAGGTTCTCGAACTTGACCCCCTTCACCACACGACCGTCTTTCACATCCAGGCAGGGGATTACCTTCACTTCAGCCATCGCTTCTTGCTCCCTTCGCCAGCAGTATGCGCGTCTCGCGTTCAATCGTTGGCAGCTCGAGAAAGCCACGGGCGGAGACTCCCGGAACCGGGGAACTACACGTTGAAGAGGAAGTTGACCACGTCGCCATCCTGGACGACGTAGTCCTTGCCCTCGAGGCGCAGAACGCCCCGCTTGCGAGCCTCGTGCTCCGTGCCGCAGGACACGAAGTCATCGTACGTGATGACCTCGGCTCGTATGAATCCCTTCTCGATATCGGAGTGCACCTTGCCTGCAGCCTGCGGCGCAGGCGTGCCGCGCTGCACCGTCCAGGCACGCGTTTCGTCAGGGCCGGTCGTCAGGAAGGACACAAGCCCGAGCACGTGCAAGCACTCGGACACGATGCGCTCGATGCTGCCGGCAGGCGCGCCGACCGCCTCACGGAACTCCGCCGCCTCCTCA
>JALNYR010000115.1 GCA_023229725.1 Dehalococcoidia bacterium
GGCCGACCTCGATGCCGCGGTCGGCTATGAGTATGGCGCCGCACGAGGGGCAGCGGTCCCCTTTCTGCGCCAGCGTGATATCTGCGACGATGCCGGCGGTGTAGTCCCTGCCGTAGTTGGAGTTCAAGTAGTGGTAGCCCGGCCGGTTGGCCCCGGCCACGAGATTGACGGCGCCCGGAACGGAATCGTCCGCCACCACGGTGACGCTCGCTGCCCCGATGGGCGAGGCGAACCCGGCCACGATGCCGGCGGCGGCGACCTCCTCGGCCTCCGCCAGCCTCAGCAGGGTGCACTTCAGCGCCCGCTGGAGCTTCACCTCGTTCACTTCAAGGTCGCCGCGGATGACGGCAAGCACGAACTGGCCGTCGGCCATGTAGAAGACTGCCTTGAGGGTCTTGCGGCTGGGAACGTTCAGGAGAACCGCCACCTGCTCGATGGTTGTACTGTGCGGCGTGGACACCTCTTCGAGAGGCAGAGGTGCCTCGTCCGCCGCGCCGGATGGTTCAGCGACATCCTTGCGGCTGGTCGCCTTCTCGGCGTTGGCGGCGTAGCCGCACGCGCTGCAGTGAATCACGACGTCCTCGCCTGTCTCAGTCAGGACCATGAATTCGTGCGACGCCTTCCCGCCGATAGCTCCGCTGTCCGCTTCCACCATCACCGCGGGCAGGCTCAGCCGGCGATACAGGGCGGCGTATGCCGCAGCCATGGTCCGGTACGTGGCGTCGAGTCCAGCCTCATCGGCATCGAAGCTGTACATGTCCTTCATGATGAACTCGCGGACACGGAGCAGGCCGCCCCGGGGTCGCGGCTCGTCACGGAACTTCGTCTGTATCTGGTACGGCATGAGCGGCATGTCTCGATAGCTCTGCAGGTAGCGCCTTGCGAGGTCGGTCACGACCTCCTCGTGTGTGGGGCCGAGCGCCAGTCGGTGCTCCTTCCTGTCCATGAGCGTGAAGAGAGACTGGCCGAACGATGCGTAGCGGCCGGAGGCCTGCCACAGCTCGAACGGCTGTAGCGCCGGCATCTGCAGCTCCTGTCCGCCCGCGCGGTCCATCTCCTCGCGGATGATCTGCTCCACGCGGCGCAGGACGCGCCACCCGAGGGGAAGGTAGGAGTAGACCCCGGCCGCTCCCTGGGATATCATGCCCGCCCGCACCAGCAGCTGGTGGCTGACGCTTTCCGCGTCAGCTGGCGTCTCGCGGCTGGTACGACCGAATAGCTTTGAGAGTCTCATATCTGTCTCACCTCGTGTTCTGGCCCCGATGCCGCCCTCCGGCGGCTACCAGGGCGTCAATCTCTGCGATGATGGCCTCGTAGGCCTGGTCCGCGGGTGCCGAGTGCGTGAACTCGCCGCCGCGGTAGACGAGGACCTTGTCGTCTCCGCCTGCGATGCCGGCGTCAGCCTCTCTGCACTCGCCCGGCCCGTTCACCACGCATCCCATGATGGCGATTGTTAGAGGGATGTCGATGCCGCGAAGATACTCGCTCACGCGGGTGGCAATGGCCGGCACGTCCAGCCTCGTGCGGCCGCACGTGGGGCAGCTGACGACGTTCGGCATCGCCGCTGCGAGGCCGAGCGACCGCAGTATCTCCCTCCCTGCGTCTACCTCGTCCAGCGGTTCGCCACTCAGCGACACGCGGAGAGTGTCACCAATGCCCATGTGCAACAGGATGCCGATGCCGAGGGCGTTGCGCACGATGCCGGTTGGAGGCGGTCCGGCCTCGGTGACGCCGACGTGAAGAGGGTAGGGGATGCGCCGGGCCATGAGGCTGTATGCCTCGATCGTTGTCGGTACGTCCGAGGCTTTGAGCGACACCTTGATGAGGCCGAAGTCCATCGCCTCGAGGGCGTGCACCTGCTCCTCCCCAAGCGCTACCATCCTCTCCGGAACCGTCTCGTCGGGCCGGCAGTCAACCGGCAGGCTGCCGGCGTTCACGCCGATGCGGATGGGGATCTCGCGCTCCTTCGCCCGTGCCACGACCTTCTCAAGGTGCTCTCTGCGACGAATGTTCCCCGGATTGAGTCGCAGGCCGTCCACTCCGGCGTCGATGGCGGCGAGGGCCAGCCTGTGGTCGAAGTGGATGTCCGCCACGAGAGGAACGGGGGAAACTGCGCGAATGGCTGCAAGCGCCGCCGCCGCCTCCATGTCAGGCACGGCGAGTCTGACGATGTGACAACCGGCTCGCGCCAGCGCCTGGACCTGCCGCGACGTTGCAGCCACGTCGCGCGTGTCCGTCTTCGTCATCGACTGCACTGAAATGGGAGCGTCACCGCCAACCGTCACAGTCCCCAGCCTGACGGCGACGGAGCGCCGGCGTGCGTTCATAGACCGAAGTCCCTGCCCTGGACGATTCTCAGGATGTCGCTCGTCGTGGCGAAGACGACGACGGTGATGAGCAACGCCGTGCCGACCGCGTAGGCCACACGTATCGCGCGCTCCGAGAGCCGTCGACCGCGGCGTGCGGCCTCGATGAGCGCCACGAGCATCCCGCCACCGTCGAGGGGCGGCACGGGAAGAAGATTGAACAGGGCGATTCCGAGACTGATGAGGCCTCCAATGAAGATGAGATTCGATGCGCCGAAGACTCGGACGGCTTCCACCGTGAGCTGTCCCGCTCCGATAGGCCCGACGAATGCCAGCGACGGGTCTTCCTGCATGAGGGGGACGGAGCTGATGATGAGGGACGGCACGCTCAGCATCAGTCGTGCGCCGGCGACGGCGGCTGTTGCCACGGGCGTCGAGCGATACTCCAGTCTCGTGCCCGGCGCCCACTGCAGTTGAAGGCCGAGCGGTTGCGCCTCCATCTGCGCGGCCGTGAACTCGGCCGTGTAGGAGGTGCTGTTGCGCAGCAGTGTGAACACCACCGGGGACGACGCATCGAGCGAGGCGAGCAGCTCGTCCAGCGCATCCTGGCCGACGAGACCCTGGCCGTTCACACCCAGCAGCGAATCGCCGGCCAGGATGCCTGCGCCCGCGGCGAGCGAGTCGGGCTGGACCGCGCTCACAAGGTTCTGGCTGATAACGATGCCGATCGCATTCCTGCCGAGTTCCTCGGAGTAGCGTGGGGAAACACTTGCAGATACCGATGCGCCATTCCGGAGCAATTCGAGTTGGAGGACATCCTGAGGCGAAGCGACGGCGAGCACGGAGTGAAGCTCCTGCCACGTGTCCATCATCTCGCCGTCGACACGGACTATGACGTCTCCCGGCAAGAGGCCTGCCGAGCCGGCGGGTGAATCAGCCTGGACCTGGTAGACCAGAACGCCGTCACTCACGATGGTTGCCTGGGGGAGTCCGAAGTAGGTTGTGAACAGCAGGAACGCAAGGATGATGTTCACGAAGGGCCCTGCCGCGTAGACGGCGAATCGCCTCCACGGCCCCTTGCTTGCGAGACTACCCTCAGTCAGCGGGTCGTTCTCGCTCCGGCTCTTCACGAAGGCGCCTATCGGCAGCGCATTGACGGAGTACAGTGTGCCCCGCCACATGTGTCCGAACAGCCGTGGAGGAAATCCGATGCCGAACTCCTCGACGACGACGCCCGTGCGCTTCGCCACAATGAAATGGCCGAACTCGTGTGCGATGACCACAACCATCATCGATATGACGAACAGCAGCAATGTCTCTATCATCTCAGCTTCAGAGGCGCGCACGTGACTGTGCCGCGCCCTCCATGACAATCTCTTCGCTATGCGCCGTCACCAGACTGCAGGCCTGTCTCTCCGCGTTCCTTATGGCTTCAAGCGACGCACCGTCAGCAGCGCGATGAGCATTCAGCGCGTACTCTACCAATCTGGCTATCCCGGTGAACGGAATCCGTCCCTTGAGGAAGAGCGAGACCGCCGCTTCGTCCGCGCCGCACAGCGCCGCCGGGTAGGTCCCTCCCGCGGCGCCCGCCTGTCGTGCGAGCCGAAGACAGGGGAACCGCGTCACGTCAACCGGTTCGAACGTGAGTGAGCGGGAGTCCGTCCACGAGAGTGGTGCGGTTCGAGCGGGCACCCTGTCTGGGCACGTCAGTGCATACTGAATCGGCAGCGTCATGTCAGGCGGGCTCATCTGTGCCTTGACAGAGCCGTCGGGGAACTCGACCATTGAGTGAATGAGGCACTGCGGGTGCACGACGACCTCGATGCAATCGAACGGCACTCCGAAGAGCCAGTGTGCTTCGATAACTTCGAGCCCCTTGTTCATCAGCGTCGCGGAGTCAATCGTTATCTTCTGTCCCATGGACCACACGGGGTGCGCAAGGGCCTCTGCAACGCTCACGCTCGTGAGGCGCTCAGACGTGTAGCGGTAGAACGGCCCCCCGGATGCGGTGAGCAGCAGCCTCGCGATGGGCCCATCCTCCCCGCGAAGACACTGGAAGATGGCGCTGTGTTCGCTGTCCACAGGCACGAGCCGGCCGCCGAAACGGTGAGCCGCCTCGACGACGATGCCGCCCGCCATGACGAGGACCTCCTTGTTGGCGAGGGCGACCGTCTTGCCGCGGCGAAGGGCTGCCAGCGTTGGCTCGAGACCGGCCGTGCCGCTCGTGGCAACCAGCACGGTGTCGACGTCTTCGTCCGACGCAATCTCCTCAAGCGTGGCGGCGCGCGCGCCGAGACCGGTGACCCGGTCAGGCAGCAGCGAGTGGTACAGGCGCGGATGGAACTCCGCTATCTGCGCGGAGAGAAGCCCGGTGTTGCGGCCTCCGGCAAGCGCCACGATGCGGACTCGGTCGCCGAGGTGCCGCGCCACGTCGAGAGCCTGGGTGCCGACAGAGCCGGTGCTGCCAAGCAGCGCGACTCGATTCACATGGTTGTCCACAACGAGACGTAGTATAGCATCGTACCTGTGAAGAGCAGGCTGTCGAACCGGTCGAGCATGCCTCCATGCCCGGGCAGGATGCCCCCGGCGTCCTTCACATTCGCGCTGCGCTTGAGCGCGGACTCAACGAGGTCGCCGAGCTGAGCTGCCACCGCAAGGAGCGCCGCGATAGCGAGCGTCAGTCCTGCAGGAAAGGGGAACGGTTGCCCCAGTCGCAGGGCGAGAAACCGCACCAGGAGCCCGACGCACAGCGCAAGTACGACTCCGCCGGCGACGCCTTCCCATGTCTTGCCGGCGCTGATGCCCGGCGCCAGCTTGTGGCGCCCGAACCGACGCCCCGTGAAGTACGCACCCGTATCGTAGCCGAAGGTTATCAGCATGCCGAACAGCACGAGAGTCGTGCCCTCCTGCATCCGGTAGAGGCCGCCCCAGTGCCCCAGCAGCCACCCGACGTACACGGCCGAGGCGATGGTCCAGGCCCACGCAGCGAACTCCGGACGACTCTCTCCTGTGCGCAGCATGAAGAGGAGCGAGAGCACGAGAGGCAGCGTGATGCAGACGGCGAACTGCTCATCAGTCCCGACGATGTACCGCACGGAGAGAACGGCTGCCCAGGCGACCGCGAGGACGATGAGCGGGTCTCCTCTGCGCAGTCCGGGCGCCAGGCGACACAACTCGTAGGCGCACACGGCTGCAACAACGGCAAGGAGAGCGCCAAAGGTAGGTGTGCCGGCGCCGATGGCGAGAAGGATGAGGGGCAGTCCGACGGCGGCCGTGAGCAGCCTGAGACGCAGCACGCGGCAATTGTAGCAGACGTAGACGACGAGCGGAGACGGTCGGCAGAAGGATGCCGGTCTACAGCTCCTTGATCTCCCGCTCCTTGCCGTGTCCTATCTCGGCCGCCTTCTCGATGAACACGTCGCTGAGCTCATCGATCTTCTTAAGCGTCGAAGCCATCTCATCCTCGGAGACGAGCTTGTCCTTCTCCATCTGCTTGAGGTGGGCAACGTGGTCCCGCCTGATGTTGCGGAGCGCCACCTTGCGCTCTTCGACGCGCTTGCTGACCAGCCTGGCAAGCTCCACGCGGCGCTCCTCGTTCAGCGGTGGGATGGCAAGGCGGATGACATTGCCGTCGTTCGACGGGTTCAGCCCCAGGTTGGCCTTGAGGATGCCCTTCTCGATGGCGCGATTCGCCGTCTTATCCCAGGCCTGAATGGTGATAAGCGTAGGCTCGGGAACGGCGATGTTTGCCAGTTGCTTGATGGGGAGTGTGACGTCATGGTATTCCACCATGACCCCTTCCACGAGGGCGGGGCTGGCGCGACCGCTTCTGACCGATGCCAGCTCGTGCACCAGGCCGTCGACGCACTTCTGCATGTCGGCGGTCACGTCCTTCAGGACTTCGCTCACCATGGGTCCGCCTCCAGTCCGGCGCCCGATTCACCCGCGGTGCTAGCAGCCCAGCTGAACGCGAGCGAATCTGCCGATCTTGATGTTCTCGCCCGTGCGGGCGATGGCTTCCGTGATGAGGTCGGCAATGGTCTTGGAGGGATCCTTGATGAACGGCTGCGCGAGCAGGCAGGATTCCTCCGCGGGGGTCTGGCAATCGGCGGGCCTGTCCTCAGGCGCAAGGTACGATGGGCTGGCGCCGACAACGTGCATCGCAATATCGTACGCAAGCCGTCTGAAGTCGTCAGTCCGGGCGACGAAGTCCGTCTCGCAGTTCAACTCGACGAGGGCGGCAACGCGGTTATTGTGATGCACATATGCCGCCACGATGCCCTCGCTCACGACACGCTCGGCGCGCTTCTCGGCCATCGCGAAGCCCTTCTGCCTCAGTGACTCGATGGCGCCGGCGATGTCGCCGCCGCACTTGTCGAGCGCCTTCTTGCAGTCGAGCATCCCGGCGTTGGTCCTTGTGCGGACTTCCTTGACTGCCTCTGCGGTGACTTCCATCTGTTCCTCTATGCCTCGTCAGGGTTGAAGGTGTAGGAGCGCAGCATCTCGATCGGCTCCTCGGGGTGCGCGCCGGTGGAAGCGCTGGTCTCGTCAACCTGCTCGCTCGCGAACATGCCCCGGCCCTCGATGACTGCGTCAGAAATCTTGCTGGCAATCAGGCGGATAGCCTTGATAGCGTCGTCGTTGGCAGGGATGGGGTGGTCGATTGTGTCCGGGTTGCAGTTGGTGTCGGAGATTGCGACGACCGGTATTCCCACTCTTCGCGCCTCGGCCAGCGCAATCTTGTCTTTCAACGGGTCGGCGATGAAGAGCACACCAGGGAAGGACGTCATCTCTTTGAAGCCGCCCAGCGAGTTGTTGAGGTGCACGAGCTTCTTCTCGAGACGCGACCGTTCCTTCTTGGAGAGCAGATCCAACTCCCCCTTCTCTTTTCGGTCCTCGAGCCTGACGAGATAGTCGATTCTGGCCTGAATATTGCCGAAGTTCGTCAGCATTCCGCCAAGCCATCGCTGGCTGACGAAGAACATGCTGCACCGCTTGGCCTCTTCCTCGATGACTTGCTGTGCCTGACGTTTCGTGCCGACGAACAGCACGGACTTGCCGCTTGCAGCCACATCACGAACGAACGTGCACGCCGCCTGCAGCATCTGGACCGTCTGTTCGAGGTCGATGATGTGGATGCCGTTGCGCTGCGCAAATATGTAGCGCTTCATCCTGGGGTGCCAGTAGCCCGTGTGATGGCCGAAATGCGCACCCGCCTCAAGTAGCCCTTTGACTGATGGATTCTCCATGCCTCGCCTTATCCTGTTCCTGTCGGATGATTTTGCCGTGGGGTCAAACTCCGCTAATGTACCACAGTCCGTACGTGGCGCGCAAGGCGGAGCGACTCGCGCTTCCGGGGACTCGTCAGCCTGTCGAGAGAGACGGCCGGTGCTTCGACGACCGATCTGCACGTGATGACGCCCCTGTGGCGAACTCTCTCTGAGAATCTGATCGGGACTGGCATCCCTGGTGGGATTCGAACCCACGACCCGCTGCTTAGAAGGCAGCCGCTCTATCCGGCTGAGCTACAGGGACGTGAACACAGTCTACCACGAGTGGGGTGTGGCGGTGGAGAACGGAACGGCGCGCGCTAGCCGCTATCTTTCGAAGCTGTGGCGGAGGCGCCGCGCGAATCCGTCGTATAGAAGCCGGGTCCCTTGAAGACGATCGGAACGGGACAGAAGACCCGCCGCGCATCGTTACCACATCCGGGGCACGGCGCGACGGGCTTGTCTTTGTAGCTCTGTTTCACGTCGAACTCGCGTTCGCAGCTATCGCACTTGTACGTGTAGGTGGGCACCTGTCATCCTCCTGCATGCGACACACGCCGCCCTCTGCGGAGGGCTACCGCCCCTCGTCCGGCTCCTCTGCCGCGTTCTCCTCGCCTGCGAGCTCCGCCTCGTCCGGCTCAACTTCCTCTTCCGCCTCCGCTTCCTCCTCCTCTGCTACGACTGCCTCATCGGGCACGGGACTGCTTGCCAGCACGGCTTCCTCAGCCTCGGTTGTGACTGCTGCGGGCATGTTCAGTGTGGGGACGCGGGCCTCCACCGGCTCGTTCTTCAGATGGAAGTCACCATTCAGGTCGACGTGGCCCTCCTCGAACGCGGGCCTGTGCGCCTGCACGATGTGCTTGTCGGCACAGTATGCGTGAATGTAGGTGCCACACGAGCATCGGAATACGACTCTATCGAATA
>JALNYR010000116.1 GCA_023229725.1 Dehalococcoidia bacterium
CTATCTCCTCGGAGCGACCCTTCGCGTACATGTTGGCCGTGTCGATGAAGTTGACGCCGGCATCGATGGCGGCGTGGGTCATCGCGATGGAGTCCGCCTCGCACACCTGGTCTCCGAACGTCATCGTGCCCAGGCAGACGGGTGAGACCTTGAGACCGGTTCTGCCGACTTTCCTGTATTCCATGAGTTGCACGTGCCTCCTTGTACAACGCGACGGAATGCACCTTCCGCTTCCGCAGGGAAGCTTATCGACGCACTGTACGGGTGTCAACAGGGAGGGAGTGGTGAGACCGCCGCGGGGCATGCGCGGCTACTTGCCCGACGGCATCGCGGACGGCCGGGTGGCGAGGATCGCGAGCACGGCGGCGAGGATGAGCGCCACCTGGACAAGGGCGAACGCTGTATCGTAGCTGCCTGTGACGTCATGGAGCGCACCGCCGGCCCAGGCGCCCAGCGCCCCGCCGACAGACGTGACGAGGATGATTGTTCCCTGTATAGCGCCGTAGTTCTTCCCATGCAGACGGTCGGCGATGGCTGCGAAGCAGCACGGCGGCGTGACGCCAAGTCCCCACCCCGCGCACACGGCGAAAACGACGGCGACGATGCGGCTCTCCGGCGCCGGAGCAATGCCAAGCAGCAGCATTCCGCCGGCTGCGACAACGCAGCCGGCGACCATGAACAGCAGCCTGCCGAAGCGGTCCGACAGGAAGCTGGAGATGTTGCCGGTCGCGAAGGCGACGCCGAAGACGCCGAACATGCCGGCGGCGACCATCGGGTCGTGTCCGACATCCCGCAGGTAGTACACCTGATGGGCGATGGTGACCTGCTGTGCGAAACCCATGTTGCAGAACCCGAGGATGAGCATCAGCCTGAAGAAGCGTGTGCCGAGAGCCTGGCGCACTGTCCATCCGGTCGGCCTGGACGCCGTACTGCCGGCTGTCTGCGGCGCTGCCGGCGTCGTGTGCGCGAGCAGGGCCTGATGCTCCGGGCTGCGGCGTACGATGCCGATGCTCACCGGGACGATGACGGCAACGGCGAACAGACCGATGAGCACGTACGCGTTCCGCCAGCCGAATCCGGAGATGAGCCACTGGAACAGTGGCGCCGATATCAGGCTCACGCCGAAGCCCGAGCCGAGCAGACCGAATACCATGCCGCCGCGCTTGCTGCCGAACCAGTGCGTCAGGACAGCCGTGAGAGGAGTGATGCCGATGAGGCTGAGGCCGACGGCGACGAGCACACCATAGATGACATAAAAGTAGGCTATCGAGGTTGCGAGGCTGCAGAGGGCAATGCCGCCGCCGACGATGAGGCCGCCTGCGGCGAGAACGAACTTCGGGTTGAAACGGTCGGCGAGCCGACCGGCAACGGGTGCGAACAGGCCGTAGGAGAGGATCGTGAGCGAGTACATAAACGCCGTGTCGCCCCGGGTCCAGCTGAAGTCGCTGACGATGACGGGATAGAAGACGGAGAACGTGTTCCGCATGGCGTAGCCGAACAGGATGAGCGTGAAGCCTGCAGCAAGCACCGCCCAGCCGTAGAAGAACCGCGGGCGTCGCACGGGGTTCAGACTCTCCCTCCCGGCGTGGTGGATGCGAGCACTCGCACCGGCCTGAGCCGGTGCGGTCCGACGAGTGCGACCAGCGCGGCTCCCACAAGCAGCGCCGAGACGACCAGAGCCACTGCCACGGAGTAGCTGCCGGTCACATCGTGGAGCCAGCCTGCGAACCAGGGGCTGAAAGCCCCGCCGATGGAGAACCCGAAGGTCATCAGGCCGAGGATAGCTCCGTAGTCGCGTCCCTGGAAGAGGTCCGCGATGGTGGCGAAGAAGGTGGTGACCATCGCTCCCATGCCGAGGCCGCAGAAGAACATGGACACGCACCCGAGCCAGAGGCGCGAGGGACTGTCAACGAGGAAGAGAAGAGCGGTCGCCGCCGCCGCAAGCAGACAGCCAGGGATGATTACCCTCTCGCGACCGATGCGGTCGGACAGGTTCGCGCAGAGGTATCCGATGGTGATGCCGACGCCGTAGAAGCTGAACGCGTTGGCGGCCGTCTGTGCCCCAAATCCGCTGTCGCGGAAGAGGTACACGCTGTGAGCGATTACCGTCTGCTGTGCCACGCCCATGAGACACATGTCCGCGACGAACAGCAGCCAGAACTGGCGTGTGCGCACCGCACGGCGCACTGTCCACTCCGTGCGCATCCATGTGGTCTCCACGCGTCGTGGAGCCGTCGCACCGGGCGCAGCTGTCCTTGGAGCGTCGCCATCGGGCACGGTTCCCTTCTCGCCCGGACTGCGGCGCATGAAGATGAGGACAAGGGGGACTACGATGGCGGCAGTGGCGATTCCCATCGTCAGATAGGCCCGCTGCCGGCCGAGACCGGTGATGAGCGACTGAATCAGAGGAGATGCGAGCAGGCTGACGCCGAACCCCGTGCTGTAGATGCCGAAGGCCAGAGCACGCTTCCTCACGAACCAGTTCGCTATGAGGGCGTTCAGCGGTGTCGAGCCGACCATGCTGAGACCGACCGCGGCAACGACGCCGTAGAGTACGTAGAAGTGCCACTGCTGCGTCGCGACGCTGCACAGGGCGATGCCGCTGCTCATGAGGCACACGCCGAACGGGAAGACAACGCGCGGCCCCAGCCGGTCGACAAGCCTTCCGGCCACCGGCGCGGCGAGGCCATAGACTATGATGCTGATGGAGAAGATGAGCGCGGTATTGCCCCGGTCCCAGCCGAACTCCTCAACGAGCACCGGGTAGAAGACCGCAAAGGTGCTGCGCTGTGTGTAGCCGACCGCCATCATGATGAACGCGATGGCGACAATAACCCAGCCGTAGAAGAAGCGTGAGCGCATGGCAGACGTCGACTCCGAGAATGCTCGGCGGGAGTGTCCGGGGGCAGTCTCGCGAGCGCCGCGCCTGACCTCCGAAAATGGCCCCGGATGCCCGAGCGCAACGTCGCAGTATAGCAGCCTGCCGCGCGCGTGACAAAGACGAGAGGGCGGCGAGTACGGCGAGCCGATGGCGGGCTGACGGGGCTGGCCGTGGTTTCAGTGGTGGAGGCTACTACCCTACGTCGACCACGGCGCGGGCAAGCGTGAAGACGAGGCGCAGCGCGATGCGGTCGTGGGACAGCCCCAGGATGCGTTCAAGCGCGGCCTGGTACAGTAGGAGTTGCGGTTCGTAGAGGCGGGCCCGCGCGGCGACCCCGCGGATGTCGACGTCGTCCGTCTTGAAGTCGTAGATGGTGGCGCGAACCGGCCTCTCCTCTGCATCTCGCTCGATGACGACCCGGTCGAAGCTGCCGCTTATCCACCGGTCGCCGAGGACGACGTCGAAACGGCGCTCGCGCCACAGCGCCGTGTTGCCTCCCGGACGGGCGAGCGCCGCCCTGACGCGCGGCGAAGCCATCGCCCTGCGGAAATGCTCCACGGCAGTCGAGACGACCTCGGCTTCGAGCCTGGATTGGGCGCGCCACTCCTCCGCGACGGCGTTGACGTCTGCCTCTTCGGCCCACGCGATGCGCTGCAGCAGGTCGTGCACGGCGGCGCCCACGCTCAGCCGCAGCTGGCGGTCCGGGTCGAACAGTGCGGCGGCGCTGGCGTCGAGGATATCCGCGTCGGACGGCCGCACGGCCACGAGGCCGGGGCGGCTCGACGGCCTGGCCGCGAGCCGGGCTTCCCGGGGCGCACGTGCCGCGGCCGGTGGCGCGCTCTGCGTGCGGGGAATGGCGTCGAACCACCGCTCGTCGCCATGCAGGTAGAGGCACGAGTATATCTCGTCGCCGGGCCTCGGCGTCCCGCCGCCGGTCCCCCGGGCTTCTGCGTCAGCGAGCTTCTGCCTGACGAGAGTGGACTGGTTGTAGACCTTCGAGGCCTTCCCGGGGGGCGAAGTGACGATGTAGAGGCCGCGCTTCGCGCGCGTCATCGCGACGTAGAGCAGGCAGAGAGACTCGAATGAGTCCCGGGCGTCCGCCTCTTCGAGCTCGCTGCGGAGCGTGTCGTCGCACTCGGCGACGAGTCTGCGCGGCATCTCGAGCGCCCACCTCGCCGCCTGCGTATCGGGCCGTCGCGACAGGACGAAGTCCGTGTCCCGGGCGTGCTCCATGCTGTGCTTGTCCAGCTCGGGCAGGATGACGACGTCGAACCCGAGGCCTTTCGCCTGGTGAACCGTCATCACGCGTATGGCGTCGTCGGCCGCGGTCTCGTGAAGCTCGTACTGCTCGATGTGGTCCAGGAATGCGTCGCAGCTCGTGTCGCCGCCGGCATCGAACTCCCCCGCCGCCGCGAGCAGCTGTTCCAGCCGGATGCGGCCGAACGTGTCGATGTGCTCGACGCGTTCGAGTCGCTCCGCCCAGAGTCGCAGCGCGGGCTGGAAGCCGCGCGTCTGCAACTCCCGGAGGATGAACTGTCCGAGCGAGTCGACGCCGAGGCCGAGCGAGTCGAGCGCCGGCTGCAGAGGGCTCATCTGCAGGTGTCTCCACGCGAGCGTGTTGCCCGGGTGAGCGGCGAAGGCGATGAGCGACAGCAGGACGGCCACGAGCGGGTTGTCCTTGATGGCCGCCCTGCCCTCGTGGATGATGATGCTGTCGGGAAGCCGGGCGCGCAGGTAGTCCACCAGCGCCCGGCCCTGCTCATTGGAGCGCACGAGGACGGCGGTCGACAGGCCCCGCTGGAGCGGTTCTATCTCCTGCAACAGCCGTGCGACGACCCCATACCGCTGCTCCGGCGACGGCCCGGAGGCGGACTCGTCGTCCCGGGATGGCTCGATGACGGCCGCACAGCCGTTGTCCGGGACTCCCGGCGCGCACTCATGGCGCTGCCAGAACCGCTGCCACAGAGCGATGGCTCCGGGTGGCAGGGTAGAAGTGCTGACGTCGCCGAAGACCCGGTTCACGGTGTCGATGATTGCCTGGCACGAGCGGTGCGAGGCCTCGAGCGTGCGTTGCTCGATGATGTCGCCGTACGTGTCGAGGAGCATCTCGAACAGGTGCGGGTTGCCGCCCCGCCAGCCGTAGATGGCCTGCTTCACGTCGCCGACGTAGAACAGCGTCCGCCGAGCGGAGTCATCCTGCAGCACCTCCTCGACGAGGTTCCTGAGAGCCTCCCACTGGAGGTCGCTCGTGTCCTGGAACTCATCGAGGAGCCAGTGGTCCAGCCGGGCGTCCAGCCGGTAGTCGATGTAGAGCCGCGACGGCCCGCCGCCAAGGCTGCTCAGCAGGGCGCCACCGCTGAACGCGTTGGCCCGGGTGAGCAGGAACTGCGCGTCGGAGAAGCTGAGCGTGCCATCGCGCCGCATCGCCTCATCGTAGCGCTGCTCGTACGCGCTCAGAGTGCGATAGATGCCCTGCGTTCTCGTGAGCGCTGCTGTGATGTCAGTTCTCACGATGTGGGTGACAAGAGCGAGGACGCCCTGCGCGAGGTCGCCGCCGAGGTCGCAGGGAGTACGGTTCAGTTTGACGGTGGCGCTGCCGACCCGAAGCTCGCCCGCGCACGGGGCGAGCTTCTCGAAAAGGTAGCTGATGTCTCTTGTCCAGCGTGTGTGCGCCGAGTAGGGCTCGACGGCGTCGATGAAGGTGTCCCATCGCCGCGCCGCTTCCGCGGGAAGCTCCAGGCAGGGAAGCAATCGCCGGACGTCGGAAGCCGCCCGGTGGACGTCCGCCGGGCCTTCGAGCCACGGGGAGCCGTCCGGCCAGATGGCGGTCTCTCCTCCCCACGCCGCAGCCTCCGGCAGGGCGCGGATGGAGGACTGGTAGCGCGAGATGAAGCCGGCGAGGCTTTCCTCCACTTGCTTGCCAAGCCGGCCGAGGTTGGCCTGTTCGAACGCAGCCGCGAAGTCACCCTGGGCGCGCTGTCGTTCTTTCCCCTGCCGGGACATCTCATCCAGGATCCGCTGCCGCATGGCTGTCGCCGCGGCGCCTTCCGAATCCGTCAGCTCGAATGCCGGCGGGATGCCCAGCTCCAGCGGGAAGCTGCGCAGGATGCCGGCCGTGAAGCTGTCGATCGTGCCGACGCGGAGCCGGTGCAGGCTGTCCAGCAAACCGCGCAAGAGTCCGGTGCAGTCCGACTGCGAGAGACCCGGCGTACTGATGCGCCCGGCCAGGATGCGCGCTTCGCCCTCCGACGTCGCGGCCGTGCAGAGGTGCCCGACGATGGAATCGAAAATCTCCCCGGCCGCCTTTCGCGAGAAGGTGAGAGCGACCAGTTGCTCGGGCCGCGCGCCAAGCGCCAGGAGCCGCAGGTAGCGGTGCGCGAGCTGGAACGTCTTACCGGAGCCTGCCGACGCCGAGATGGCTTCGTGCCCGGGTGCTGCACCGTTCATCGTGGCTCGATTCCCTCCATGAACCGCGCGAAGGAATCACCGTCGACGCACTTGTCGATGCCCGCGGAGAAGAGGCCCTCGAAGTCGTCATGCTGCGGCTTTGCCGCCGGGGGCCAGAACCTGCGGCGCTGGATGTCGGCGACCACTCCCTGCGCGCAGGCGGCGGCGCTCTCAAGCATCCCGTCGGTCAGCTCGTCCCACACCTGAACGCCGGTGCCGTCGGTCTGTCGCGGAAGATTGAAGTATCCGGATGTGATGCGCGCTCCTTCGTCGAACTGCGGCGCCAGCATCTGCACGTAGAGCGGCAGTTGCAGGTCGGTCCAACGTTTCGCCTTCTCTCCGACCTGCACCCGTACGTGAAGGGGGGTGTCGTCCTTCGCCGCGGCGAGATGCAGGTCGCCAGGGGGCCTGGGAGTGTCCGAAGTCTTGTAGTCGAGGATGCGGATGACGCCCGACTCCCTGTGCCGGTCGACCCGGTCTATCCTTCCCCGGACCTGCATGCCGCCGAGGGACAGCTCGATATCCCGCTCGCACAGGACTATCTCCCAGCCCTGTGCCGCCTCTTCTGCCTGGGCCTCCGCGGCCGCGCTGAGCCGTTCCGTGGCCACGTCGAGCTGCATGGCGAGTCGCAGAGCGGGATGCGGGCCGAAGCGCTCGCAAGCCCAGTCTTCGACCTGCCGGTGGAGGAAGGCGCGCAGCGTTGCGGCGGACTGGCAACTGCGCAGTTCCGCGTCCGCCGCCATGCGGGCGAGGACCTCGTGTACGAGCGTTCCGAAATCGAGCGCGTCCATCTCCCGTTTCGTGTCCGCCAGTTCCTCCATCCGCAAGACGTGTTTCAGATAGAACCTGAAGGGGCATTCGAGGTAGTCGCGGAAAGAAGTGACGGCGAGGCGCGAGGGCAACCGCAGGTTCGGGTCGAGTTGGAGCGGCCGGGATGGCAGCAACTGGAAGCTGATGCTGGAAGGCACACTCGGGCGCACGTCGTCCGGCATGCCGAAGAGCCTCCGGGCGCGGCCGGGAAGCTCCGCGTCGCCGCAGCGCAGCAGGATGCGCGACGGCCGAAGGGGCTCACCGTCCGCGCCGGTCTTGCCGGCGATGAAGCAGACGCGGCCCGAAGACCGCCGGGACTCGACGAGCGTGCGCGCGAGGTAGACGTCGCGCGAGAGGCGGTCGTCCTCACACCTTAACCCGAGGAGCCGGCGCAGCGAATCGGGCAGGAAGGCTTCGTTGCCCGAACGCTGAGGTACGGAGTTCTCGTTCATGCCGGTGACAATGAGCAACGGCGCGTCGTTCCAGGCGAGCTCGAGCCAACCCTCGAGGTCGACCGAATCCGGCTGACGCTCCAGCGTGTAGCGGCCGCCGCCGAGCTGTTCCAGCAGCGCCTCAGTCTTCTCATCTGTGGTGAGCGGGAGTGAATTGACGCAGCCCTCCGAAAGCAGCCGCAGTGACTCGTCCACCCGTGCTGCGGCCGTGCGGAACTCCTGGTCGTCGCGGGAGCCCGGGCGCAACTCCCGTGTCGAATAGACGGTCTGCAGCAGGGCGCGCAGCGACGCCTCGGCCTCGCCGTTCGCGGGACTGGCGATGAGAGGTTGGAGAGCCTGTAGCGCATCCGACAGCGTGTGAAAGCCGCCGCTCAGGTCCGTGCCCCGAGTGGCGCGCAGCCCGTCCGCTACCTGCTGCATTGTGTCCGGCAGGTGCGTGTTCTGGAACTCGTCCAGCTCGGTCAGCAGCGCTCGCGCGGGAATGCCGTGCGACTGCCGCAGGTGGTCGAGGACATCGACGTTTCGCAGCAGGTCGCTGAGCGCGGCGTAGGAACCCTGCGCACGGAGATGCTGCCAGCTGCGCAGCAAACGGAACACGGGGTGATGCGAGAGCTGTGCCCCGCGGGGGTCGTAGCTGGGAATGCCGTACTCGTCCAGGGCGGATTCGAGATAGGGTGCGACAGCCGCGTCGGGCACACCAAGGGCGATGTCGCGAGGGCCGTACGCCTCAACCACGATGATGGCTGTGGCAAGCCGGCTCTGCGCCGAGGGCGTGCTGGCAAGCCTGAGATTCGGGGCAGCGTCGGGAATGTCGATGGTCTCGCCCTTTCAGAAGTCGCTGATCGGGCGCCTCCACGTGTCGAAG
>JALNYR010000117.1 GCA_023229725.1 Dehalococcoidia bacterium
GATCGGAATCTACGGAACAGGCTCTCACGCCTGAGGGGCACGTCTGATTCCCCTCCCCCGCGACATCGTTGTGAGACTCTACACCAAGATACAAGGGGCGACGCATGCGTCGCCCGTAGGGTGGTAACCGCACTCGTGTGTTGCCCACTGCGCGTGCTCGCTGCAACGGCGGTTTCCTCACCGGCCAACGGGCGGGACATGTCCCGCCCCTACAAATACCACCCGTCCCCGCCCACCGCGTGGTATGCGGTCTGGTGTAGGGGCACGTTGCACGTGCCCGCCATGCGGCGTTTACAGGCCCGACGCTGTGGCCCACATGCCAGCGCGCCTGATTCACACAGCGGGCTCGACTACTTCAGGTCGTCTTTGGCCACGTTGAGGAAGACCTCGTCACCGACCTTCTCAATCTTGTCGACTGCGACGCTGGCCTTCTTGATGAGCCCCATCTTGACCACGATGTGACTGACTATCCACGTCGAAGTGTTGACAACCAGGTCCTCCACCTTGCCAAGCGAGATAGCATCCTTGTCGAGCACCTTCTTCCCGAGCACATCAGTGACATTCATGCGCCCTCCATGCCCCACGGATATCCAGTGTCTGCACCGGCTGAGCGGCCTCCGGGTCCGGCGGCCTCCCTCATTCCGGCACCATCCAGCATACACCACGGGATGCGGACTCCGTGCACTCAGTCTCCGCGCTCACGATGGACACCATGCCCGCGACCGACTTGACGCCCGCGCGCGATAGCACCAACTCCCTCCCAACCATGTCAACCAGTCGTCAAGCGGGGCTGGTTGACGTTTCACCGTGATAGTGCTAGATTTCTTCATACCATGTCGCATGAAGACCAAGTATCGCCGCCGGTCCGCGTGAGCGAGTTCCTGGCGCAACGCGCCGTATTCACCGTTGCGGAACTCGACGGTTTCCTCTCGGCAAGGGGTTCGAGCAGTCGCAACACGCGCAAGTCGCTGCTGACGTACTACCAGGCGCGGGGCCGGGTGCTCCGGCTGCGGCGGGGACTGTACGCCGTCGTTCCCATCGGGTCGCGACCGGATGCCGGCGCGGTTGACCCGTACCTGGTGGCCGCGAAGATGGCGGAGGACGCGGTCCTGGCCTACCACACCGCGCTCGAGTTCCACGGTCGCGCCTACTCGGTCTACTCGCGCATTACCTACGCGTCGACAATGAGGTCGGTGCCGCTGCGGCTCGGCTCGAAGGAAATCCGGAGCGTGCCCGTCCCGCCCGCGCTGCGAGCCAAAGGCAGGCAGATGTTCGGCGTCACTTCTCTGCAGCGCTCGGGCGCGGAACTGAGGGTGACGGACTTCGAGAGGACGTTTGTCGATGTGCTGGACCGGCCCGACCTGGTCGGAAGCTGGGAGGAGATATGGCGGTCGCTTGAACTGGTGGAGTTCTTCGACCTGGACAGAGTCGCCGAGTACGTGCATCTGCTGGGGAATGCGACCACCGCCGCGAAGGTAGGGTTCTTCCTGGAGCAGCATCGGGACACACTCATGGTCGACGAGGCGCACCTCGAGGCCCTGCGCCGGCTGCGGCCGAGACAGCCTCACTACCTGTCGCGCCGCGGGCGGGGCCGCTCCAGGCTGGTGAAGGACTGGAACCTCATCGTGCCGGAACAGATTCTTGAGAGGTCGTGGGAGGAGCGACTGTGAAGTACCTTGCTGAGGACGTGCTGCCGGTTGCGCACGCAGCGAAATTCGACGACGGGATGGTGGAGAAGGTCCTCCATCTCATCGGACTCCTGAACGCGCTCAACGCACATCAGTACCTCAAGGGACGCTGGGCGCTGAAGGGCGGAACGGCACTCAACCTCTTCGTGCTCGACCTGCCCAGGCTGTCGGTAGACATCGACCTCAACTACATCGGTGCGGTCGAACGCGATGCGATGCAGTCGGAGC
This sequence comes from Dehalococcoidia bacterium, assembly GCA_023229725.1. Lineage (GTDB taxonomy): Bacteria > Chloroflexota > Dehalococcoidia > GIF9 > AB-539-J10 > SKVJ01. The sequence goes on from JALNYR010000117.1 coordinate 1,917, forward strand.
GACCGAACGTCGAGGCTGCCGTGCTCTCGGTCTTCTCCCGGGAGGAACTCACCATGGTGAGGATTCCGCTCGACCATGCGGGCGGCAAATGGCGGGTGACCTATCCGGGCTTTCGGGGGCAGACCGGCGCTCTGGAGGTCGACCTCAACTTCATGTTCCGACTGCCGCTCTGGGAGGTACAGCGGCGTGATTCCCACGCTTTCGGACCGTTCCGGGCGCTGGACATCCCGGTACTGGATACCAACGAGCTGGCGGCGGGGAAGCTGGCCGCCCTGCTGTCGAGACAGCAGGCGAGGGACCTCTTCGACAGCCACAGGCTGCTGACATCGAACCTGCTCGACCCTGAACGGCTCCGCCTTGCGTTCACCGTGTACGGTGCGATGAATCGCAGGGACTGGAGGACCGTATCCCCTGACGATGTCGATTCCGATCCGGTCGAGCTTGCGCGGCACCTGCTGCCGACACTCAACACCGCGCAGCGCAACGACAACGTGCTGCCGGAGACGTTCGGGAAGCAACTAGTGGAGGAGTGCCGGGCGGGACTCTCCGCCGTCCTGCCTCTCAGGGCGAACGAGCGAGCCTTCCTCGACCTGCTGCTCGGCCGGGGAGACATCGACGCTTCCCTGCTCACGGGCGACGCCGCGCTCCAGGAGCGCATCCGTCGCCAGCCTCTGCTCGCCTGGAAGGCTCAGAACGTCCGTCTGCACGGGCCGACGTAGGCCGGCAGGAGCGAATGAATCCCCCGCGTTCACCCCGAAGCGACAGGTTCACATGCCCGCCGCAGCGACCGAAGGCGCGGGTGGATAGGGGCAACAGCGTTGGGCCCGTGATAGCCGGATGGCGGGCACGTGCAACGTGCCCCTACAACAGACGGGCCGGCGGAATACGCAGGATTCAGGGCAGTCGCAGCCATCAGCCGTGTGCGGCGCGCCATCACCGGGCCCTTCACGAACGGCCCGTGCAGTAGACGGGCCAGGGAAACACGGGGACACCATGCACCCGGTCGGTTCAGAGCAATCAGAGGATGGTGTCCCCGCATTTCCCTGCGGGAGGTTGGGACGGGGTGGGTGGAGGCGGCTACCACCCCGCCACCCGGGCAGGCGTGGGAGCCTGCCGCTACGTGAGGACGCCCGTGGATGCATCGGCACCATGTCCATTCCGTCCATTCCGTCCATTCCGTCCACGCGGTCCATACGGGCGGGCGTGGGAGCCCGCCCCTACGACGGACTCCACGCCCACCACCCCGAGGGCACGCAGCCGCGCAGCGCGGCGTGTGGTACACTCTCGCGGAGTCAGTCATGCTCAGCGCCAATGCCATCTCCAAGTCGTTCGGCGACCAGGTCCTCTTCGAGAAAGCCACCTTCACGATAGGGCCGCGCGACCGCATTGCCCTCATCGGGCCCAACGGCTCCGGCAAGACGACCCTATTCAACATCCTCGCCGGCCGCTCCGAGCCCGATGCCGGCAGCCTCAGCATCCGCCGCAACTCCACCGTCGGCTTCCTCGAGCAGGAGATAAGCCCCGCCTCACAGACCGAGTTGCTCACCCACGTACTGGCCGGCGCTACGCGCGTCTCCGGCCTGGCGCACCGGCTGCAGCTCGTACAGGAAGAGCTGGCGGACGCGGCGCCCGACGAGGTTGACCGCCTCCTGGCGGAGCACGGCGACCTCCAGCAGCGGTTCGAAGCCGCACATGGCTACGACCTCGAACACGAGGCGAAGATAGTCCTCGGCGGCCTCGGCTTCGCCGACACGGACTTCTCCCGGCCCGTCTCCGAGTTCAGCGGCGGCTGGCTCATGCGCGCCGAGCTGGCAAAGCTATTGCTGCTCAATCCCGACATGCTGCTGCTCGACGAGCCGACCAACCACCTCGACCTCGAGTCGTGCATCTGGTTCGAGGACTACCTCAAGAGCTACCAGGGCGCCGTGCTCGTCACCTCGCACGATCGGGCCTTCCTCAACCGCGTCGTCAACACCGTCTTCGCCATCGAACAGCGCAAGCTGGTCATCCACCACGGCAACTACGACACCTACGTGGATGCCCGCCAGCGCACGCTCGAGATACTGGAGGCGACCGCCGGTCGACAGGAGCGGAAGATAGCGCAGGAGATGCGCTTCATCGAGCGCTTCCGCGCCAAGAACACGAAGGCCGTCCAGGTGCAGAGCCGCATCAAGAAGCTCGAGAAGATAGAGCGCATCGAGGTCCCCCGCACGGTGAAGCACATCCATTTCAACTTCCCGACCGGACCGAGGACGGGCGAAGAAGTCATCAAGCTGCTGCACGTCAACAAGTCGTATGGCTCGCACCCGGTCTACCGCGACCTGAACGTGACGCTGCATCGCGGCGACCGCCTGGCGCTCGTCGGGCACAACGGCGCCGGCAAGACGACGCTGCTGCGCATGCTCGCCGGCGTGCTGCCGTTCGAGCAGGGCGAGCGCGTGCTCGGCGCCAACGTGCGCCTCGCCTACTACGCACAGTACCAGCTCGAGCTGCTGCAGCCGCACAACTCCGTCATCGACGAACTCCGCTACGTGGCCACGGACCAGACCGACACCGAGCTGCGGACCATCCTCGGAGGGTTCCTCTTCTCCGGCGACGACGTCTACAAGAAGGTGGCCGTCCTCTCCGGTGGCGAGAAGAGCCGGCTGGCGCTCGCCAAGATGCTCACGCAACGCTCGAACCTCCTGCTGATGGACGAGCCCACCAACCACCTCGACATCCCCTCGCGCGAGATACTCACCGACGCGCTCGACGCGTACACCGGCACACTGTGCTTCATCACGCACGACCGCACGCTCATCCGGGAGATTGCCAACCGGATAGTCGACGTGCGGAACGGCAAGGTCACCGTGTACGAGGGCGACTACGACAGCTACCTCCGCTGGAGGGAGACTCAGGGACAACTGGCTGCAGAGACGATGTCCGCCAACGGACACAACGGCTCGGCTTCAGCCCGGTCCGCGCGCGACTCCGACAAGGACCGCAAGCGCCGCGACGGCGAGATGAGGAACCGCTTCTACCGCCTGCGCGCTCCGCTGGAGAAGCGCATCACGGAGATAGAGGCGGAACTGCAGCAGTGCGAGACCGGGGTGAACGAGGCGAACCGGTTGCTTTCCGACCCCGAACACTACAGCGACGCCTCTCTCGTCATGGAGACAGTGCAGCGCAAGAAGGACATGGAGGAGCGCACCGTGGCGCTCAACCGGGAGTGGGAGTGCGTCTTCGCGGACCTCGAGCAGGTCCGGGCCGAGTTCGAGAAGCAACGTGACGGGGTACCCCTGGCGGAGTGATGCAGCCCCGGGGGCGAGGCCCGGTGGTATTTGTACGGGAGAGGCATGCCTCTGCCGTAGGTCGGTGAAGGAGCCGCGGTTGGGCATTCCTTGGACACGATCGGAATTCCGGGGACACCCTGCCTGTCTCACGGCACGTTCAGATTGTGCCCCGCTGACCGGCATGTTGCGGAGACTGTCGCGTTGCGGCTTCAACAAAGCGAAGGTACGGATGGTGTCCCCGTTTCGCACGCGCGCGGGAGCTCGCTTATGACACTGCTGCGCCTCATCCGCATTGAGTACTGTCTGCTTGGCGCCGCCGGGGTCGTCACCGGCGCCATCGTGAACGGCGCGACGGGACTCACAGCGACGCTCCCAGCGACAGCGGCAGCCGTCTTCTTCGTCGCGGCGGGCTGCTACGCCTTCGATGACTACTTCGACCTCTACGCCGACCTCGCCAACGGCCGCAGGGACCGTCCGCTGGTCACCGGCCGGCGCGACCGCAGGCCCGCGGCCATCGTCGGCGGCGTGTGCTTCGTCCTGGCCGCAGTCGCCGCCTTCCTGGCTGGACCCGCCGTGCTGGCGGTCGTGGCGGGTGGGGGCGCCTCGGCGCTGGCCTACAACCGCTGGCTGCAGCGCGCCTACCCCGTGAAGAACCTGCTGCTGGCGGGCGCCTTCCCGACGCCACTGCTCCTCGGCGGCATCACGTCGGGCGCGTGCCTTTCGCCCGCGCTTGTGTGGTGCGCGGCGGTCGCCTACGTCGGCGGACTCGGCTTTGAGGTGATGATAGACATCGCCGACGTCGAGGGTGACAGGGCGAGCGGCGCCGGCACGCTGTCCACCCGGCGCGGCACAACCGTTGCCTCCCGCGTGGCCGCGGCAGCGCTTTCGGCCGCAGGCCTGCTGCTGCTCGTCCCGTTCATGGCGCCCATCGACCCGCGACTTCATGGAGACGCCATATACCTGCTCGCCGCGCTGCCGGCAGTGGCCGGGGCGCTGCACATCGCCCTGAGCCTGCTCAGGGACCAGTCACCTGCGCACGTGTTCGTCCTTAAGCGGCGGGCGTTCGTGGCCCTCCTCTTCGCGCTGGTGGCATTCGCCGTAGGCGTGCTGGCCTGAAGGCGGGCTGGAATTGGAGCCTGCCGCCACGTGGAGACTGCGGGGCTGCACGTGCGGGACAACGGCGGGCGTCCGCCAATCGGATGGCGGGCGGGCGTGGGAGCCCGCCCCTACAGGAGACCGCAGGCCAACCGCCCGGGCAGGCATGGGAGCCTGCCGCTACAAGGCAGACGCCTGTGCATGCAGCGGGACCCTGTCCATTCCGTCCATGCTGTCCATGCGGTCCATTCAGGCGGGCGTGGGGGCCCGCGCCCCACAGCCGACGCGCCAGCGAAATACGGGGACACCATGCACCAATTCGGTTCAGAGCAATCACACGATGGTGTCCCCGCATTTCCCCGCGGGAGGTTGGGACGGGGTGGGTGGAGGCGGCAACGCCGGGCGACCGGCAACCGGGAGTCAGGCGGACACAGAGATCCGCCCCTACACGAGACCGCACACCACCCCACCCCAGACAAGCAGTCGCAGGCGCTACAATGCCGCCAATGGTGACAGAGGACAGGACACCGGTGCTCGATGACGCCGCCGTCGCGGCGTTCCGGCAGCGCGTCTACGACCACTTCGAGCAGCACGGGCGCGACTTCCCGTGGCGACACACCACCGACGCGTACCGCGTCCTCGTCTCCGAAGTCATGCTGCAGCAGACGCAGACGGCACGGGTGGCGCCGAAGTACGAGGCGTTCATCGAACGGTTCCCGAACGTCGCGACGCTCGCGGCTGCGCCCGCCGACGCAGTGCTGACCGCGTGGCAGGGGCTGGGCTACAACCGTCGCGCGCTGGCGCTGCAGGCCGCCGCACGCGCCGTGGTCGCCGAGCACGGCGGAGCCATGCCGTCGGCATACGACGCACTGCTGGCGCTGCCCGGCGTCGGGCCGTACACCGCAGCCGCGGTCCGCGCCTTCGCCTTCAACCTGCCCGATGCCTTCATCGAGACGAACATCCGCACCGTCTTCATCCACGAGTTCCTCGCCGACGCGGAGCGTGTGCGCGACTCCGAGCTGCTGCCGCTCGTGGCACAGACCATCGACACCACCAATCCCCGCCGCTGGTACCAGGCGCTGATGGACTACGGGGCCATGCTCAAGGAGAGCGGCAACGCCTCCCGGAGCAGCGCCCACCACCACCCGCAAAGCCGTTTCGAGGGCTCGCGCCGCCAGGCGAGGGGCATCATCCTGAAGTCGCTGCTGCAGAGCGGTCCCGCCACGCGCGACGACCTGGCCGGACGAGTGTCCGGATGGGACGCACGGTACGACGAGGCGCTGGCAACCCTCGAGCGAGACGGGCTCGTCAGCAGGCGCGACGGCGCGTTCACGGCTGCGCAGTGAGAGGGACATCCGGGCACACCATACTCATTCCATCGCACGTTCGCGCGTCCCCCGACAATGGACCCTGACGCCGCCACCCCGGGCAGGCATGGGAGCCTGCCGCTACAGCAGAAGGCGCGGGCGAGAGCGGCCAACGGAGCTGGGCCTGTGACAACCGGATGGCGGGCGGACGCAGAGGTCCGCCCCTACACCGTACCGCGAATCCCCGCGTCTGGCAGGCATGGGAGCCTGCCGCTACGGGAAGAACGCCCCTTCCCGTCCGGTCAGGCACGCAGCCGCCCCGGCACGTTCGCCCATCCCCCGACCGGTTGACACTGCAGAGGGAGCCATCTACCATGTTTGCTTCACCACTTCTGGAAGGAGAGACCATGCCGGAATACGCGGGCGACATGTACGTTGACAAGCGGGACCAGCTTGAGAAGATAGAACCTCTCTGTCTGCCGGACGAACTCATCAGGGCCGTGTTCGACCTGAAGGGGCGGGGCACGGGGTTCCTCGCCATCACCGACAAGCGCATCATCTACTATGACAGGGAGTGGCTCAAGAACAAGCAGGCCATCGTGAGCGTACCGTTCAGCCGCATCACCTCGGTGGCCAGCGAGGACAGCAAGGGCTTCTTCGTGCAGAAGGGCTTCTTCGTGAGCGAGACCCTCACCATCAGCGTTCAGGGCGAGGACATCAAGACGTTCGAGTTCCGGGGAGGCGACAAGGCGCACCTGGCGCACATGATAATCATGGAGCACCTGCTCTAGTGGAAGCGCAACCGACGACGGGGGGAGACATGCCGCACGGATACG
>JALNYR010000118.1 GCA_023229725.1 Dehalococcoidia bacterium
CGGTCTGCAGTATGTCCTGCATCTCGGTCGAGGTTTCGTTCAGGAGCTTCACCAGCAGCACGTGGCTATCTTCTACCGTCGTGGCGCCGGCCTCGAGGATAACCTCGCTGCCGTCGGCAGCTTCGGTCCAGGGACCCGACCACAACAGCTCGCCGCCCGCACGCTGCCAGTGCTCCTCGGCATCGATGATGAAGTTGCTGAGGAAGAACAGGTCTTCGCCGACCATCAGTCGCTGCGACTGGTCCGCCACGCCGAAGGCCGTGCTGAACCAGCGCGGCACGACGGTCAACGGCTGGAAATCGCCCTGACCGAGCCTCTCGAGGACGACGATGTTGAGCGAGGAGAGCAACGTCTGCAGTTTTCTCAGCATGGCGGACTACCCCGGCACAGAAGCATCGCCCGGCTTCGCCGTAATCATGTCCCGGGAGAGCTGGAGAAACGCCTCCTCGACAGAGAGCCCTTCCTTCGCGCTGGTGATGAGCACGCGCCATCCCCTCGCCTCGAGGGTCTGGATGTCGACGGGAAGGACAGTCCACTGGTCCCTCACGTCACTCTTGTTGAGGAGCACGAGAAAAGGGACGTCGCCCAGCGTTGCCTGAGCCTTCTTCTGCACCTCCAGAGCCACCTCCAGAGATACGCGCCGCGTTCCATCCACGACGAGCAGGTAGCCGGACGCGCCGCGCAGATACGAGAGGCGCACTTTCTCGAAGCCGTCCTCGCCGGCAAGGTCCCACAGCACCAGAGAGACGTCGACGTCTCCCACCCGCACTTCCTTCTTGTCTATCTTCACGCCGATGGTCGTCAGGTACTTCTCCGAGAACACGCCATGCACGAACCGCTTGACGAGCGATGTCTTGCCCACCGCGTAGCCGCCGAGCATGCACACTTTCTTCGATATCATTCCGTCCGGTCCTTCCAGCTTCACGCCTGCGGGCAGCCGATGCCGGCCCGCGCCGCATCGACAATCGTACTCACCGGGGTGACGTCAGCGCAACGATTGCGAAGATGGCTATCGCGACAATGGACAGCAGTGCAACCAGCAACAGCAGCCTTTCCGTCCGGGAGGAAGCAACCGCCGGAGGGGAGCCGGCTTTCCGGGCTGCCGTCCCGGACTCTCCACCCTTCTTGCCGGTCCTGGCAACGATGAGACACGGCTCCAGAAGTTCATCCGCCTTCTCCAGGGGACCGGAGTCCCCACGGAATGCGGCCATCTCGCGGCCGAAACGGAGTTCAATCATCTCGAGCTGGGTCCTGAGGAGTGCGCTCAACTCGGCCGGAGGATTGCCCCGGACGACGGCGGCCAGCACGGCATTCGGACTCTGCTCTATCCACACACCGAGTTCACCGACGCGAAAGCTCTCCAGCGCACCCTCACCCCCTCCGAATGAATCGTGCACGAAATCCTGGATGGCGGTGAGCATCCCGGACACGAGGTCGGCGTCCTGCGTTACGACGCCCGCAGCGGAGAGGTGGCGCAGTACGAGCCCGCTTTCCCGATGCAACAGAAAGAGTTGTTCGACCCGGTAGACCAGCGTGTGCAGCAGCACAACCTCGGCGAAGGGACGGCCCGTCCGGATGGCCTCGAGCCGCCATTTCACGTACTTCCACGAGAACGTCATCTCGAGAGACGTGTTGAACGACTCCACCATGGTTCTCAGCGCCTCGGCTATCGACTTGCGGATGGCCGGCCCCATGACCGGATAGAGGATATCGGCGAAGAACCGCGGGTTGGAGCGAACGGAATTGTGGATGGCACTCTCGATGATTGGACGGAGCACGACGGCGAGCTTGTCGTCCGGCGCCGCGCGAAAGGACACTGCCTCGGCGAGCACTCCGCCGATCTGCTCGGCGAGAGTCTCAGGCGACGACGTGCGCCTGTCCAGCTCCTCTATCTTGACCTGTTCAGGCCTGAGGAGCAGCCCCCGCAACTCGGCAAGACGCGAGTCGTCTTCGTTCGAGGGAGCCTCTGAGGACATGCCCCTGCCGTCAGCCATTCTTGCGGCTCTCCCGGGCGGCGGGCGCGGACTCGCCCTGCAGTCGGACCGAGGCATCAGCGAGGATGCGGGAGAGCGCGAACCGGTCAACCTTCTCCGCGTCCAGCTCCGCCAGCGAACGCTTGAGCGATGAGTGGAGTTCCTCGCGGACCTTTGCCAGCTCCTTGCGGAGCGCGCTCAGCTCATCAGCGAGCTTCTGCCTGGACTCGGCTTCGGTTCGCGCACTCTCCTCGATGCGTGCAGCAACGCTCGCATCGATGGAGCCGATGCGCTGCTCAAGCTCTCCCCGCAGTTCGGTGTCAACTTCCTGCACCCGACCATCCAGCCGGCCGAGTCTCGTGGCAAGCTCATCCAGACTGCTGCCAAGCAGGATCTCCCGGATGCGGTCGATCTTGTCTCCGCCCTCGGCAAGGGAAGCGCCGCTGGTCTTCTCCGCTTTTGCGTCCGACATGGCCCCTCCTCATCCAGAGACAATCGAAAGCTACGTACACAAGTATAGGCTGCGACCCTACAGCACGCAAACAAGAGTGAGCCGGTCGGAGACGTCCCGGATGCCCTCACGCGACGCAGGTACGGCGCCTACGCGTGGTCCGACGAGGCGAAGACCATGCACGGCTCGAGGACTGCGTCCGCCCGCTGGAAAGGCGCGGGGTCGCCGGCGAATGCCGCCAGCTCGGGCCCAAGCTGCAGCTCGACACGTTCGAGCTGCGCTCTGAGGAGCATATACAGGTCCGCAGGCGGATGGCCACGAACCACGGCTGCGAGCACCGTGCTCGGTCCCTGCTCTATCCACACGCCGAGTTCGCCTACCCGGAAGCTCTCCAGCGCCCCTTCGCCGCCCCCGAACGAATCGTGCACGAAGTCCTGGATGGCCGTGAGCATGCCGGACACCAGGTCGGCATCCTGGACCTCGACGCCCGGAGACGAGAGGTGGCGGAGGACCAGCCCGCTCTTTCGATGGAGCAGGAAGAGCTGTTCGACGCGATAGACAAGCGTGTGCAGCAGCACGACTTCGGAGAAGGGCCTGCCGGATCGGAGCGCTTCAAACCGCCACCTGACGTACTTCCACGAGAACATCAACACCAGGGAGCGGTTGAACGACTCCGCCATGGTCCTCAGTGCCTCGGCGATGGCTTTGCGGATGACCGGGCCGATGACCGGATAGAGGATGTCCGCGAAGAACGTCGGGTCCGAGCGAATCGAGGTCCGGATTGCCCGCTCGACCGCGGGCCGGAGGGCGACCGAGAGCCTGTCATCCGGCGCATCGTGGCTCGAAATGGCATCGGCAAGCATGTCGCAAAACTGCTCGCTTATCCTCTCCGCTGCACCCGACCGGCTGTGCGCTCCCTCGTGCGCGGAGCCTCCGGAGCCTGCACCCGCACGGCGCAACGGGGCAGGCTCCGCCATCCAATCGTGCCGGGACGGCACAACAGGGCGCGTCGTCTCTGCTTTGGAAGGCGTGTTTGTCACCGGACGGACCGGTTCGAGTCCGCTCCTCAGCTCCGTCGAGACAGCGCGTGAGGGCGACCCGGCATCCGGCGTGGTCCGCCGTCGCTGCATCCAACTGAACCAGCGGCTTCCTGCCATGGCAACCTCGGGCTTGACGCAGACCCGGCCGACCACCGGTCGCGTGCGCAAGTATAGGTGCTCGTCGCGATGCAGGCAATACAGGGACAGCACGGGGTTACACGCATGACCGGCCGGACGAAGCGGGCGGTTCCAGAGACGAGTTCGCCGTCGCTGAGGGTGGTACTGCCCATGCGACGGCGAAGGCGAGCGAGAGGAGGTGAGAGGGATTTGGCCTGCAATATTGTATCCTCCCCCCCGGACCATGTCAAAGTACGAACAGCGGCTCCTTTGACATAGGTAAACCCCCGGCTTTCGCGCCCCACCGCCGACCGGAAACACGGCGAATTCGAGTGTCAGCGGTGCTACAATGGCGGGCAGTTTGCCTCCGGCAGCCTGCCGCTTTCGAGCACGCGCCGGAGAGCCGCAGCGGGACACGTCGCACCAACGGCGGCGGTCTCGAAGGAGTCTTGCCACGAACACAAATCTCTTGCTCCGCCTCCCGGCATTCCTTGGCTGTCTGCTGTTGCTCTACGCCATGGCTACCGGCCTCAGTTCGCAGGGTTCCGCCGGCGCCTCCGGCATGCCCGCCGCCAGCCAGCACGGCATTGCCGGGATCGTCGGCACCGTGCTCTGCATAGTGGGGATCATCCTCATCTCGCGCCGCCGCTCGCCGTAGCGGGACTGCTCCGGAGGGTCGAGGCGCAGAGGACCTCAGTCCGGTTGGTCGTCGTGACAGGGAACAGTACCGGTGCAGAAACGTGAGCAATCGAGCCCGCAAGCAGCAGCGGCTTCTCAACAGAGGATGCCGTCCGGGCGGCGTCCACGCCTCTTCTACGGCTGGGTCATCCTCGCCATAGGTTTCATCACCGTCGTCGGCGGCTACGCATGCCGCAACACGTTCTCGGTCTTCTACCCGGCCATCGTGGAGGAGTTCGGCTGGGCACGGGGCAATACGGCTCTCATCTTCTCCATCAACGTGCTGGTCTACGGCCTGTTCGCACCGTTCGCCGGCGGATTGGCCGACCGCTTCGGCCCGCGCTACGTCCTGGCCGCCGGAGCCATCATCATGGGGCTGGGAGTTGCACTGTGCAGCGTCGCCACCGAGAAGTGGCAGTTCTACCTCCTCTACGGCGTGGTCGCCTCCATCGGGCTCAGCGTCGCAGGCTGGACACCGGTCGTGGCGCTCGTCGGCAACTGGTTCGTGAGACGCAGGGCACTCTCGATGGGCCTCCTCGGGGCCGGCTTCGGAGCCAGCCTCATGTTCTCATATGTCGCTCAGTACCTCATCTCGGCCTTCGGCTGGCGCACCGCGTACGTCTTCGTCGGCGTCTTCGCGGCAGCAACGATAGCCCCACTCGCGTTGTTGTTCGTCCGCACTCGACCGTCGGACAAGGGAGTCTACCCGGACGGCATCACAGCCGAGGAAACCGCGCGCCTCGCAACCGCCCGCGACGCTGACGCGAGCGCCACGACGTGGAACCGGACCGAGTGGACGCTGGGACGCGCCGCACGCACGTACCAATTCTGGCTCCTGTTCTTCACCGCCTTCCTCCTCATGGGCATCGTCGAGCAGATTGCCATCGCACACCAGGTGTACTTCTACCGCGACGCCGGATACGATGCGCTGACCGCCGCCGGCTTCTACGCCATCTTCGGCGTCAGCTTCGTCCTCGGCAACCTCGCCGGGTCCATATCCGACCGCATCGGCCGGGAGCGGTTCATCATCCCGGCGTGCTTCGTCTGCGCGGCCGCCGCCTCGCTGCTGTTCGTCATACGTGACACCTCACAGCCGTGGCTGCCGCCGGTATTCGCCGCCACCTTCGGAATGAGCTTCGGCTCCATCCCGTGCGTCTACTATGCGGCCGTGGCCGACCTGTTCCACGGCAAGCACTATGGCAGGATACTCGGCACGATGGTGCTGGGGTTCGCCCTCGGCGGCACGCTCAGTCCGTGGCTCGCCGGCCACCTGTACGACACGTCCGGCTCATACACGAGCACCTTCGCGCTGCTCGTCGCGTCGATGCTGGTCACCGCGGTGCTCATCAGGATTGTCGCCCCGAGCAAACTCAGCCCGGTAGGGCGGGACAGATGACGGAACGACCCTGCTGTGCTTTACTGTGAAGGCTCCCCTCCGCACCACGGTCTCCCGGCACAGCGCAGCGACACCGCAGGCGCCGGCGAGCCGGAAGAGACGTTGTGACAACGAAGCGCAGGTTCTTCTACGGCTGGGTTATCCTGGCCATCGGGTTCGTCACCATGGTGGGGGGCTACGTGTGCCGCACAACGTTCTCCGTCTTCTACCCCGCCATCGTCGATGAGTTCGGATGGACGCGCGGCAACACGGCGCTCATCTTCTCCATCAACGTCCTCGTCTACGGGCTGTGCGCTCCGTTTGCGGGCGCGCTGGCCGACCGGTTCCAGCCGCGTTTCGTGCTCGCCGGCGGCGCGGTGCTGATGGGCGTCGGCATGGTCTCGTGCAGCCTCGCCACGGCCCGCTGGCAGTTCTTCCTGCTCTACGGCATCGTCGCCGCCGTCGGCCTCAGCGTCGCAGGGTTCGCTCCGGTGTCTACGCTGCTGACGAACTGGTTCGCGCGGCGGAGGGCACTCGCCTTCGGCATCCTCGGGGCGGGATTCGGCACGAGTCTCATCGCATCGTACGCGGCGCAGTACGTCATCACGTCGTTCGGCTGGCGCACCGCATACGTCGCCATCGGGCTCTCCGTCGCGGCGCTCATCGCCCCGCTGTGCGTACTTTTCGTGCGTCGCAGTCCCGCCGACAAGGGGATGTACCCGGACGGCATGACCGCCGAGGAGGCGCGGGCGGACCACGAGACTCTGTCCACGCGGCGAGGGGCAGGAGAGTGGAGCAGCAGGGAGTGGACGCTGCGCGCCGCCGCGCACACGCGCCAGTTCTGGCTGCTGTTCTTGAGCTGGCTCGTCCTCTTCGGCATCGTCGAGCAGCTTGCCGTCTCGCACCAGGTGTACTTCTACCTGGACGCCGGGTACGAACCGATGACCGCCGCGACGTTCTACAGCATCTTCGGCGTCTGCTTCGCCGTCGGCAACGTGGCCGGCGCGCTATCCGACCGGGTGGGGCGCGAGCGCTTCTTCATCCCGGCCTGTCTCGCCTGCGCGGTATTCGTGTCACTCTACTTCTTCATGCGGGACACCGCGACACCATGGCTGCCTCCGGTCATCGCGGTGGGCTTCGGGACGACCTTTGGGTCGCTGTGCTGCGTGCTCAACGCAACGCTGGCGGACCTCTTCCAGGGCAGGAACTACGGCAAGATTGCCGGCAGCATGATTGTCGGCTTCGCCGCGGGCGGCACGCTGAGCCCGTGGCTGGCGGGCCACCTGCACGACATCACGGGCGACCACATCATCACGTACGCCATACTCGTCGCTTCCCTGCTCGCCACGGCGACCCTGATGCGGCTTGTCGCGCCGCGCAGACTGCATCCAATCGTGCGTCCGAGATGACAGGAGGACAAAGTCGTGCTCATAATATGGGCCTGTTCTGACGGAGCCTGCTGACAATCCTGCAGTCGCCGCACACAACGCATCGAGGTCCCGAATGGCAAGGTTCCGCAAGCTCTACTACGGCTGGGTCATCCTGGCCATCTGCTTCTTCACCATCGTAGCCGGCTACGTGTGCCGCAACACGTTCTCCGTCTTCTACCCCGCCATCGTGGACGAGTTCGGCTGGACGCGCGGCAACACGGCGCTCATCTACTCCATCAACGTGCTCGTGTACGGTCTGGTCGCACCGTTCGCCGGCGGTCTGGCGGACCGTTTCCGGCCGCGCTACGTCCTCGCCGCCGGCGCCGTTCTGACGGGCATCGGGATGTCGCTGTGCAGCCTGGCAGCAGCGAGGTGGCAGTTCTACCTGCTCTACGGCGTCGTGGCCGCGATAGGGCTCAGCGTGGCGGGCTGGGTGCCGGTTGCCACTCTGCTCACGAACTGGTTCGTGCGACGCCGGGCGCTGGTGTTCGGCGTGCTCGGGGCCGGATTCGGATTGAGTCTGATTGCGGCGTACTCGACGCAGTACATCATCACGTCACTGGGCTGGCGCACGGCGTACCTCGTCATCGGACTGTTCGTAGCCATCGTCATCCCCCCGACCTGCGTGCACTTCATTCGCCGTACGCCAGCCGACAAGGGGCTGTTCCCGGACGGGATGTCGGCGGCCGAGGCGGAGGAGCGACCGACGCGCGCAATCGACGGGCGGCCGGGGTCCCGGCTCCGAACAAGCGACTGGACCCTGGGCAAAGCACTGCGGGCGCGCCAGTTCTGGCTCCTGTTCCTGATATGGATCTGCACGATGGGCCTCGTCGAGCAGACCGTAATCTCGCAGCAGGTGTATTTCTACCGGGACGCCGGCTACTCGCCTCTGACGGCCGCCACGTACTACGGAACGTTCGGAATCTGCCTCGCCATCGGGAACCTCCTCGGCTCGCTATCCGACAAGGTCGGCCGGGAGCGATTCTGTTATCCTGCGTTCGCATCGTGCCTCGCGTTCGCCTCGCTGCTGTTCCTGCTGAAGGACACGGCGACCCCCTGGTTGCCGCCGCTCTTCGCCGTCGGCTTCGGCATCAGCTTCGGCTCCCTCTCGTGCGCGCTCAACGCGACGGTTGCCGACGTCTTCCACGGCGCGCACTATGGCAGCATCGCGGGGGTCATCACGCTCGGCTTCGCCATAGGAGGCTGCGTGAGCCCGTGGCTGGCCGGCTACCTGTACGACCTCTCGGGCAGCCACACGTCCACCTACTTCGTGGTCATCGCCGCCCTCATCGCCTCGATGGTCATGTACCTGATTGTCGCGCCGCGGAAACT
>JALNYR010000119.1 GCA_023229725.1 Dehalococcoidia bacterium
GCCGCTGCCCATCGGGGCGCGCTGGCGCAGCGGCGAGGGCGACGTCGTGGTGGCCGCCGACGCCAGTCTGCTCATCAACGCGATGCTGGACCGCAGCGACAACCTCGAGGCCATCGCTTCGTTCGTGAGCGCGCCGGTGTACATCGACCAGGTCTACCACGCGACCGATACGAGCCTGGACCGGAACAAGCAGCGAATGGAGAGACTGCGGTTGGTCGTGTCCTACCCCGCGGTCGTGGCGATAGTCGTCGTCGTAGTTGTCGCCGCGGCGTTGTGGTACGGATGGTACGTCCGGAGGACGGAGTAGCCGGCCGAAGGGTCGGGGTTAACGCGTTACACGTTGCGGGTTCCTCCCCGCGCCCCGGCGGGCGGACACGGAGGTCCGCCCCTACGGGAGGTGGATGAACGTGCGTGTTGAGACCATGGGTGCGGCGTCACACCATCCACGGTTCAGTGACGCGAGTCAGTGTTGAGAGTGTGTGGACGGGCTCGTGTTCGGGGTTCTCACGGTCGAGTGCCCAACTGGTGGGGTTGTTCGTGATGTATTCGCGGATGCGATCGAGGGCATCGTCGTTTCGGATCACATGCTCGTAGTAGTTGCGTTGCCAGAGCTGGCCGTCGAGTTCCTGCCACACCTGAGCGGGAGTGATGAGCCGGGCGCGCGTTGTGGAGAGTGTCTTGAATCTGCGCATCACGTCCGGTATCTGTGTAGGGGCGGACCTCCGTGTCCGCCCGCCGGTGGGGGAAGGGGTGTCATCATCTGCACCGCAAAGGAACGCGACGGCATGCAAATGATTCGGCATGATTGTGAACATATCGAGGTGCAGGTTGGGGCAGTGGTCAGGCAGCTCTGACCACGTGGTCGACACGAGTCGGCCGATATCGCTAAGCTGCACCGCGTCGTCACGAACAGTGCCAAAGAGACAGACCCGGTGCCGAGTGCAAAGGGTCAGGAAGTAGGCACCCGGCGAGGAGTAGTCGTACGCGGGGAGTCGAAGTGACCGTCGTTCGGGCAAGTGCCGCGAAGACATGAGCGGGATTGTACACCCGAACACGGTGCATGTTGCGGAAACCGGTGGCGGATGGATGTGCCCCACCCCGCCGCGGGCGGACACGGAGGTCCGCCCCTACACGAGAACGGGACGTCGCCTCACCCCGCCGCGGGCAGACACGGAGGTCCGCCCCCACACGAGAAAGGGACGCTACCTCACCCCACCGCGGGCAGACACGGAGGTCCGCCCCCACGGGAGGATGACCGCTTGGCGGCGTAGACGCATGCTATAATCGGCGACGGAGCTATGGCGATAGACTTGGTGCGGGTTCCTGCCGCTATCCTCGACGCAGTCGACAGGGTGGTCGTCGGCAAGGACGAAATCAAGCGGATGCTGCTCGTCGGCCTTCTCTCGGGCGGCCACGTGCTCATCGAAGGTCTGCCGGGCACGGGCAAGACGACTCTGGCCCGCGTCTTCGCGCTTGCGGTCGGGGGCACGTTCAGACGGATACAGTTCGCGCCTGACACCATGCCCACAGACGTGACCGGCTTCTACGTGTACCGTCCTTCGGGGGAGGCATCCTTCGTGCAGGGGCCGCTGTTCGCCAACGTCGTACTGGCGGACGAGTTGAATCGCACCAGTCCCCGCACTCAGGCTGCGCTGCTTGAGGCGATGCAGGAAGGGCGGGTCACAGTGGATGGCGTCACCCACGCGCTGCCCCGGCCGATGATGGTCATCGCCAGCCAGCTGCCGTACGGTGGTCCGGGCACATACCCGCTCATCGGCGGCGGCATGGACCGCTTCCTGTGCCGCATCTGGAGCGGATTGCCTCCGGCGGACCAGGAACGGCGCGTGGTGACGGGAATCGACCGGATTGAAGCCGCGGATGTGGAAGCGGTCACCGAACCACAGGAAATCCTCGCGGTGCGGCGCTTGGCGGCTGAGACGCACGTTGCGGCGTCCATCACGGACTACTCGCTGGCGCTCATCGAGCACGTGCGTCACGACTCACGTGTCGCCCAGCCTCTGACCCCCCGCGCCTCCATCGGGCTGCACAAAGCCAGCCGTGCGCTGGCGTTCCTGTCGGGACGCGACTACGTCCTGCCGGATGATGTGAAGTACCTGTTCCCGTGCGTGGTTCACCACCGTCTCGTCCTCACCGAGGATGCCGAGGCGTCGGGCGTGACGCCGGACACAATCATCGCGTCCGCGCTCGACGAAGTGCCGGTCCCCAGAGAGCCGGCATAACGCGCGCGCCAGTGGAGGGCGTTCTGCGCTATGGCCGATGGTCACGATGACGAGTTTGTAGCTTCTCTCCCCGCCCTTCCGCCCCCTGCGCGGTGGGCGCGGCTTGCGATACGCCTGACGCTTCCCTATCCGGCGCTGCTGCTCGTGGCGGCGTCGCCCTTCAGTGGGCTGGAGATAGCGGTCGTGTCGTGTGCGGTCGCCATCGCCTACGCGGCGCTGGCGCTGGCAAGCTGGCGACCGGGGAGGCTTCTGGCAGCGCTGTTCGCCGCGTTCACGATGCCATACATCCTGTACCCCCTTGCGGGATACGCCGCGCTGCTCTGCGCACTTCCGGTGCTGCCGCTGCTGTTCGACGCGCTGGCGCGGAACGCGCTTCCGGGCGATGAGGCGCACCGGGCTCCGTCCCTGACCCCTCTCGCCTCGTCTCTGATGGTGTCACTTGTTGTCATCGGCCTGTTCGCCACGTTCGTCGGCTCGGGCGTGCTGCTGGCTGCGTGCGGCATCGTCGCTCTGCCGCTCGGCGTGTCGGCTCTCATGTCTGCCCGCCGGCTCGGCCGGGTGCAGCTGACGGCGATGGCAGAGTCCGTCACCGTCGTGGCGGGGCATCCGGTGCGAACGGGCATGCGGCTGGAGTCGTCCGACGGTTTGCATGGCTGGGTCCGCGTGCACGACACGGGCATCGCGTCGAAGGTGACGCCTGCGGTGTTTCCCATCGGCGCGGAACCAGCCGCGCTGGATGTAGATGTCACGCCGACTCTCAGCGGACCGACGCAGGTGCTGCTCGGCGTCGTGCTCTGCGACCGCTATGGCCTGACGACCGTGGCGCGGCAAGTGCCCGCGGTCTCACTCGACGTGGTTCCGAGGGCGCGCGTGGCGGAGCGGGTTGCGCGGCTGTTCCTGCAGGGTTCCGGTGGTGCTGCGGGGCTCACGGGCGCCGAGCTTTCGGACATCGTGCAACGGTTCCTCTCCACGATGCGCGGAGGTGAGTACCAGTCGAGTCGACTCTACGCCCCCGGCGACAGCCTGCACGAAATCGACTGGAAGCACACGGCCCGGCTGGAACGGTTGACCACGAAGGAGTTCGCGCACGAGTCCTCTTCCTCGGGCGTCTTGGCCGTGAGCCTGCTGGCGTCCGACGCCGACGAAGCGGACCGCCTGGCATTCGAGCTGCTGTCGGCAGCCCTGGCCGTTGTTCGTATGTCGTTCGCCGCGAGGCTCATCCTTTACTCGCGGGCGGACAGTGAGGTGACGGCGCCGCTGGGTGACCGCGCGCTGGTGCGGAAGGCGCTCGAGGTCGTGCACCGGATCGTGGTTGCGCCCCTTCCGCGACGCGTGTTGCGCGTGGTGGGAGTGCACAACGTGGCGCAGGCACGGGCGCGTCTCGAAGGTGCGCCGGGCGAGGCGGCGTCGCGCCTGCGCGACCTGCTTGGCCTGGAAGCGGAGGCCGTGCGACGGGTGGTAGAATCCAACCCGCTGTCGGTGGCTCTGGAGCGCACGCGACCCACCGGCGCGGCCGGATGGTTCGTGGCCATAAGCTCAATGGGTTACGACGCCGAAGCCGTTGCGACGCAGTTGCACGCCATGGAGCGACGGGGCGTCCGCACCCTGCTGGTGAACGTCGGCTCGCGGGCGCACTGAGGACAGTGCCACATGCTCGAACGAGTGAACGGGCATTCCGACCTGAAGGCGCTCGCGCCTGACGAGCTGCGTTTGCTCTGTGCAGAACTCCGACAGGTACTTGTCTCGACGGTGACGGAGACCGGTGGACACCTGTCGTCGAATCTCGGCGTTGTTGAGCTCACGGTGGCTCTGCATCGTGTCTTCGATTCCCCCCGCGACCGCCTGCTGTGGGATGTGGGCCACCAGTCGTACGTCCACAAGCTGCTCACAGGTAGGCGGGACCGCTTCGACACGCTACGTCGGCGGGGCGGGCTCAGCGGATTCCCCGACCCGGAAGAGAGCGAACATGACGCGTTCGTTGCCGGTCACGCCGGCAACTGCGTCTCGGCCGCTCTCGGGCTCGCGCTCGCCAGGGACCGGCGGCACGAGTCGCACCACGTTGTTGCGGTGACCGGCGACGGCTGCCTGACGAGCGGCATGACGTATGAGGCGCTCAACCACGCGGGCCACGCCGGAACGCGGCTCATCGTGGTGCTCAACGACAACGGCATGTCCATCTCGCCTACCGCCGGCTCGCTTTCGCGTCGACTCCACATGCTGCGGACCGGTCCGGCGTACTCGCGGCTGAAGCGGCGCACCGACAGACAGCTATCCATCATCCCGCTGGGAGGGAGGCTGCGCTGGCTGTTGCGCCGACTCAAGATGGGAGCCAAGGCGGCGGTCACGCCCTTCATGCTGCTGGAGGAGCTGGGACTGACGTACCTCGGGCCTGTCGACGGGCACGACATCCCTCTGCTTGAGGAGGCGCTGCACCGCGCCTGCGCATTGCGACGGCCGGTGGTGGTGCACGTCATGACGCAGAAGGGCAAAGGGTACGCGCCCGCCGAGGCGGACCCGGTCAGGTACCACGGCCTCGCGCCGGCGAGTGCGAGCGTCGGCACGCCGTCTGGAGAGACGTTCAGCGACGTCTTTGCGGGCACGATGAAGGAACTGCTCGCCGCTGACCCGCGCGTCGTGGTCATCACGGCGGCGATGCTGGACGGCACGGGACTGGCGGACGTGGCCTCGGTTTTTCCGGATAGAGTCCTCGATGTCGGCATCGCGGAGTCTCACGCGGTGACGCTTGCCGGCGGACTGGCGGCGGGAGGACTGCGCCCTGTGGTCGCCGTCTACTCGACGTTCCTGCAGCGCGGCTTCGACCAGATTCTGCACGACGTGTGCCTGCCTGGGCTGCCGGTGGTGCTGGCGCTTGACCGCGCCGGCCTGGTCGGCGAGGACGGCAGGACGCACCACGGGGCATTTGATTTGGCGTACCTCGGGCTGATGCCGGGGATGACGGTGCTTGCGCCGCGGGACGGCGTTCGTCTTTCGCAGATGCTGCGCTGGGCGCTTGCAGCGCCGGGCCCGGTCGCGGTCCGGTATCCGAGGGCGTGCGCCGCAACGGTGGAAGGCAGGCTTGCGCCGCCGGACGCGGCGTTCACCGGCCGCGCGCAGATGCTGCGCGAGGGCGACGACGTGCTCATCGTGGCGCTCGGCTCCATGGTTGCGCCAGCGCTGGAGGCGGCCGAAGCGCTGCGGAAGGATGGCATCGCGGCTGCGGTGCTGGACGCCTGCCTGGCGCGTCCGGTGGACCGGGACGCCATTGTGCGCGAGGCCGGGAAGGTGGCCGCCGTCGTGACGGTGGAGGAGCACGTCTTGAGCGGCGGCTTCGGTTCGGCTGTGATGGCGGCGTTGCAGGAAGCCGGGCTTCACGACGTACGGCTGCGGCGAGTCGGACTGCCCGACCGGTTCGTGGCGCACGGACCGAGAACAACGTTGCTCAGTGAGTGCGGATTGGATGCGGAAGGCATCGCGCGGAGCTGCCTTCAGGCGGTGGGCCGGAGGCGCGTGTAGGGTTCAGGAGTCCGCCCGCGGGATGGCACGCGGTGGGTACTGTAGGGGTCAGTCCCCGCACCGACCCGGTGGGGTGGAGTGGAGGGTAGCCGTTGACCGGCTGCGCTCTCAAACGTCGAACGGTGAGAGGCGGATAGGCGGGTTCTTGTAGGGGGCGGTCCCCGCACCGACCCGGTGGGGTGGGTTGGTGCGGGTCGGCGAGTTTACGCCGTCCCGTGTCCGCCGCGTCTCCTGCCGGGATTCTCCTCGTCCAGATCCCACTGCATAGGGTTGTTGACGATGTACTCCCTGATTGCGTGCAGTGAATCGTCGCTTCGAATGACGTGTTCGTAGTAGTTCCGTTGCCAGAGGTGCCCGTGAAGCGTATCCCACACAGCGGCAGGGACACAGCGGCTGGTGCGCGCAGTCGACAGCGTCTTGAAGCGGCGCACGATTTCGGGCAATCCTACTGTAGGGGTCGGTCCCCGCACCGACCCGGCGGTGGATGGGGCGTGTGGCGTTCCCTGCCCTGACAGCACCACGATTCCGTGGATGTGATTGGGCATCACGACGAATTCGTCGATGGCCACGCCGGGGTAGTGTGCCGGGGATGCGATCCAGGTGTCTCGCACGATCAGACCGACGTCGTTCAGCACAACAGCGCCGTCGGCAACGTGTCCGAGCGTGCAGGCCCTGGCCGCGGTGCACACGGTGATGAAGTACGCGCCCGGTAGCGCATAGTCGTAGGCATCAAGGCGCAGGTTGCGACGTCGTTGCGGGCGGTCGTTCCCTGCAGGGAAGGTCATGCGGGGATTGTAGCCCGGTTAAGGCGTTGAAGGGCAGGGGTGGGCCCGTCGTTGGCCCCCCCCGCCGGGTCGGTGCGGGGACCGACCCCTACGGGAAATGAGGACGCCCTGACGCCCCCACCGGGTCGGTGCGGGGACCGACCCCTACGGGAAATGAGGACGCCCTGACGCCCCCGCCGGGTCGGTGCGGGGACCGACCCCTACAGGGGAATTGGACGCCCTAGCCCGTCACATCCACCCACAGGTGCAGTGACAACGCCGCGCCGGAGTCGTCCAGCACAAGCGTGTCGCCGTCGTAGAGCCGGAACTGCGTCTGTCCAGCCGGATAGCGGAGCGTTACCTGGGTTTCCTCGCCTGCCGGCACGGACACGGCGGACTGAGTCGTCATCTGTCCGTTCTGCCAGGCCTCGATGCGGCAGTCGTGGGATGAGGTGTCGCCCGCGTTGAGTGTGACGTCAGCCCTTCCTTTGACTTCGTCCAGCTCGATGGAGGCGTAGCCGTCTTCGCCGAGAAGGGCCCGCAGGTAGTAGCCCACGCGGGGCTTCGGCGTGAAGAGGAGCAATTCGAGCTTCTGGTCCTCTCCGGCGACCAGCGGGATGAGGGTGATGGTCTCCTCCCACTCCTGCTCATCGCCCACGTCGGTCACGGCGATGGCGTTGTCCGCGGCGCGTGCTGCGCCGGTTGCCTGCGTGCTGAGTCGCACGGCGACAGGGTTGCCGTCGAGCCGTGCCTCCACCCGGTACGAAAGCGGCTCGCCCTCGTGGTTCACGAGGCCGAGAATGAGGTCGGCCCCTTGCCCGGTGCGTATCGTGGTGGGGTAGCCCTCGGCCATGCCGCTGGTGCCGAGGATGTAGAACTCGGTGAACTCCTCGCCCTGTCGCGGAACGGCGATGGCGTATACGAGGACGCCGACGGCGAAGACGATGGATGCGACGAGTGCCACGCTGAGCGCGCGGTCGAGGGGTCGCATCTCCCGCCACCCGACGTGAGGTCTAACGATGGTGAGTCCGAATCGTTCGTTGGGCAGGAGCCGCGTGCGCCGCACCCGCGCGATGATGCACGCAGCCAGGACGAAGACCATGACGGAAAGCAGCACCGGGATGAGCCGGATGCCCCAGGGAGTGTAGTTCAGGCCCAGGCCGAGGAGGGGCACGACAGCGATGCTCGTGCCAAAGCTGAGGGCGAGTCGTTCGATGCCGTCAAGGCTGTCCGCTCGCGGGTAGAGTGCGGCGACGAGTGCGTAGCCGGGGGAGAAGATGATGAACGGGACGGCGAACGCCACGCGCAGCCAGCCATCGGCGAGCAGGGCCAGCGGTACGACGGTGAGGCTGGTGGACAGCACGAGAAGCAGGTCCGCGTCGCGGGACGAGGCGATACGTTGGATGGGGGCGTCCAAGGGCGTAGGCACTTTTCGTACAGGCACGTGTACGGACCGCTGATAGCCGTCCGGGCCGGCCGCGTGTATGCTACCAATCGCGTGAGGCGGGATGCAAGGGTGGGCCGGCCGGAGGCCGGGTGTGGCGAGTTGGCGGGTTGTGGGTGCCGTGTTCACCGCCCCGCCGCGGGCGGACACGGATGTCCGCCCCTGCAGGGGATTCGGGCGTCGAGCCCAACCCCGTCGGGTGGGTGTGGGAACCGACCCCTACGGGATATGGCGGTGGCGCGTGCGGGCAACGACGATGGACGTGCCACGGAGCGGATGGCGGGCACGCAAGCCGCGTGCCCCTACAGGAGACGACGCAGCCCTGCCCGCCGGGTCATCCCCGCCGCGGGCGGACACAGAGGTCCGCCCCTACGGGG
>JALNYR010000120.1 GCA_023229725.1 Dehalococcoidia bacterium
GGACGATGCTGTCGTCCACAACCACAAGCCTCTTGCCCGCAATCACGTCGGTAAGAGGATTGAACTTGAGTTGCACTCCGAGGTCGCGCAGCCGCTGGTCGGGCGAGATGAACGTCCTGCCGACGTAGCGGTTCTTTAACAGTCCCTCGCAGTACGGTATGCCGGATGCCTCGGCGAGTCCGATGGCTGCGGGGATAGCGGAGTCGGGGACTCCGACCACGTAGTCGGCATCGACGGGATACTCCTTCCAGAGGCGCGCGCCCATGCGCTGGCGCGCTTCGTACACGAGCCGTCCCTCGAGGATGCTGTCCGCCCGCGCGAGGTAGACGTATTCGAACACGCATGCTGCTCTGCGCAGCGGCAGGCCAATCTGGCACTGCCGCGTGCCCTCGGCGGTGATGCTCAGTATCTCGCCTGGCTCGAGGTCGCGGTCGAATCGTGCACCGATGTGATCGAGCCCGCAGGATTCGGAGGCGACGACCGGGTGGACTCCGAGGTGGCCGAGACAGAGAGGGCGCACGCCGAGAGGGTCACGCACCGCCAGGAGCGTGTCGTGCGTCAGGAGCGTCAGGGAATACGCGCCGACCAGTCGGCGCGTAGCGGCGGAGACGCGTTCCATCCAGTCTGAGCCGGGAGACGCAAGGATGAGATTGGCGATGACCTCCGAATCCGTGCCTGTCTTGAACGAGAATCCGCGCGACACGAGTTCGTCTCGCAGCTCACGCGAGTTGATGATGTTCCCGTTGTGCGCCAGGGCCAGCGTGCCCGCGTCGCCGGAAACCAGAAGCGGCTGAGCGTTGGCCGCTGTGCTGGAACCCGTCGTCGAGTAGCGGTTGTGCCCAATGCCGGCGAAGCCCTTGAGCCTGCTGAGGGACTCCTCGTCGAACACCTGTGATACGAGGCCGGCGGCCGCACGGCGCTTCAGCTCGTGGCCGTCGCAGACGACGATGCCGCTGCTCTCCTGACCGCGATGCTGCAGTGCATAGAGCCCGAAGAAGATGAGCCGCGCGACGTCTTCAGATGGAGCGAACACGCCGAAGACGGCGCACTTATCACGGATCATATGTTGACTACCCTCGGTTCCCCGCCACGAGAGTGTGCCATCACCTGGACGTGCTTCTCACGTCCTCCATCATCGCCACAAAACGCTGGAAGAGGTAGGTGCTGTCCATGGGACCGGGTGTGCCCTCAGCGTGGTACTGGATGGAGATGAGCGGCAGGTCCCTGTGGGTGAGCCCCTCGACTGTGCCGTCGTTCAGGTTGACCTGGCTGACCTGTAGAGCGGACGGGAGCGACGAATCGTCAACGGCGAAACCGTGATTCTGCGTCGTGATGTAGACACGGCCGGTGGCGACGTCGCGCACGGGATGGTTGCCGCCGTGGTGTCCGAACTTCAGCTTGTACGTCTTCGCGCCGAGTGCCCTGGCGACCAGCTGATGCCCGAGGCATATCGCCATGAGTGGAACCGAGCCGACGAGCTTCCTCGTGGACTCCTCGAGGCTCGAAAGATGCACGGGGTCGCCTGGACCCGGCGACAGGAGGACGCCGTCGGGGTGCATCGCAGAGATGTCCGGGGCGCTCACGGTCATGGGCACGACGGTTACTCTGCACCCTGACGCTGAGAGGAAGCGCACGATGCTGCGCTTGACGCCGCAGTCGACCAGCACAACGTGAAGGTCGTGGCCCGGGATGGACGGTTCCACAACGTACTCCTGTTCCGTGGAGACCCCGCGGGCGAGGTCCTGTGATCCGTAGGTGGGGGCGGCACGGAGGGCCTCAAGCGCCTCCGCGGGTGTCAGTTCGCTCGTGATGATGCCCATCATCACGCCGGACGAGCGCAGCTTGCGGGTGAGAGCGCGTGTGTCGATCCCCGCGATGCCCGGAATGCCGCTGTCCCTCAAGTACTCGTCGAGCGTCCGTTTCGATTCGAAGTGGCTCGGTGTGTCGCAGTGCTCCCGAACGACCAGCCCACGAACCTGTACCTGTTTCGACTCGTCATCAACTGCGTTGATGCCGTAGTTGCCGATGAGCGGGTACGTCAGGGTGAGCAGTTGCCCGGCGAAAGAAGGGTCGGTGAGCATTTCTTGGTAGCCCACCATGCTTGTGTCAAACACAGCTTCGCCGCACGAGGTCGTGCCCGCGCCAAACGATTCACCCGCGTATGTGGTTCCGTCCTCGAGGACGAGATAGGCCTTCTGTATCATTGTCTGCTCCTTCGCCGGAAGGGATTGCTGTCGGCACGTAGTCAACCATGGAATCTATTCGTAATCGGCAACCGGCGGTCGCGGCCGAACGCCCGCGTGGTTATCTTGATGCCCGGAGGTGCCTGGCGTCGCTTGTACTCGCTGTTGTCGACGAGCCTGGCGGTCTTCTCAACGGTCGCGGGATCGTGTCCGAGGGCGACGATCTGGGCTATGCTGCGGTCGTCTTCCACGTACGACTTCAGGATGGAGTCGAGAACATCGTAGGGAGGGAGGCTATCGCTGTCTTTCTGGTTGGGACGCAGTTCGGCCGAGGGCGCTCTTTCGATGACCTGCCTCGGGATGACGGGGGATGAGCCGACCGAATTGCGGTACGCTGCGAGTTCGTAGACAAGCGTCTTCGGCACGTCCTTCAGCACGGCGAACCCGCCGGCCATGTCGCCGTAGAGGGTCGTGTATCCAGTGGCCATCTCACTCTTGTTTCCAGTAGTGAGCACGAGCCAGCCAAACTTGTTGGAAAGCGACATAAGAATCGTGCCGCGTATGCGGGCCTGGAGATTCTCCTCTGTAGCGTCCGCTTCGAGGCCGGCGAACGTCTCGGCCAGCATGGCGAGAAACGACTGGTGTGCCGGTTCCACCGGTATGTCCAGCAGGCGCATGCCGAGATTGCGGGCAACCATCTGAGCGTCCGTCATGCTTCGGGCGGCCGTGAATCTGGACGGCAGGCACACGCCCACGACATGCTCGGGCCCCAGCGCGTCATGTGCGATGCAGGCGACCATCGTGGAGTCGATGCCGCCGGACATGCCGATGACGACTGTCTCGAAGCCGTTCTTGCGGACGTAGTCACGGGTGCCAAGGACGAGTGCCTGGTAGACCTCTTCCCGTGGGTCGACGTCTGCGGGCACGTAGGGGGCGAGGCGTGGCTTGGCGTTTCCGAATGTGCGACCGGGCAAAGAGATGCCGGAGTGCTCCAGGCACTGGCCGACTATGAAGGATTCCGCCTTGCGCCAACGAGGGTCGTGCAGGCGTGCGCGGAATACCGACTCCATTTGGACGTCCGCGAGGACGATGTCCTCGACAAAGGGGCGCCCCGCGGCAACCACCGAGCCTTGCTCGTCCACAATCGTGCTTCCACCGTCGAACACCAGCTCGTCCTGACCACCGACCATGTTGCACATGGCGAAGGTGCAAACGTTGTCCTGTGCCCGCGTTGCTAGCATCTGCCGGCGGGTGTCGCACTTGCCGCGGTGGTAGGGCGAGGCGCTCAGATTGACGATTATCTCGGCGCCGTTCGCCGCCTGGACACTCGCGGGGCCGCCCTCGTACCAGATGTCCTCACAGATGGTCACGCCGATCCCGATGCCGCCCACGTCGAAGACGGGGCAATCATGGCCCGCGCGGAAGTACCGGTTCTCGTCGAAGACACCATAGTTGGGAAGGAAGACCTTGTGGTAGATGCCGACGACCTGACCGTCGTCGATGAGCGCCGCCGAATTGTAAACGTCCGAATCGCTGTCAATGAACCCGACGACGACGAGGGGTCCATGAGTGTGGGCCGCGATTTCCAGGAGAGATGACTGGTTCTGGCTGATGAACCTTGGCCGGAGAAGCAGGTCCTCCGGGGGATAGCCGGAGATGGCGAGCTCGGGAAAGACGATGATGTCGGCGCCTGCTTCGGCCGCGCCGGCGATGCTCTGCACGATCCTGGCGGTGTTCCCTTCCAGGTCGCCAACCGTGCTGTTGATCTGCGCAAGCGCCACCCGGACCGACAGCGCTTGCCGTCTGCCGGGGTCACTCATTCGCTGCATCAAGTTGGTCTCGCTTACGGCGATTTGCTCGCACCCGACGGCCTATTGTAGCAGGTTCGTACACAATGGGCGGTCGGGGCGTCGCGGCGGCGCCGGCGCATTGCGGCGGCAACCAGCGGCTGATATAGTGTGCGCCGACTGATTGTCGGTCCCTCAGTGTGTGGATTGTCGTGAGGACCTCGATGTGGTTCGAACGCGGGCGCAACTTCCGTTGCCCGGGGACGTGACCATGGGAGGCACGCGGCTTCCGTCCGAGTTGGTTCCCTCCGCGGCGGCGACAGGATGGTCAGACAATGCCGCACGGCGGGGCTCTTCCGGCGCTTGACGCACAGAGGGGTCTGAGTCTAGAAGGAGCGTGGAAATTTGGAGAGCAGTAATCCGTTCGAGATCGTGAAGCAGCAGATAGACAGATGTGCCGAGATTCTGCAGCTGGACCCGAGTGTGACGGCCATGCTCAAGTCCCCCCAACGGGAGCTGCATGTGTCTATCCCGGTGCGGATGGACGACGGCACGGTGAGGGTGTTTCAAGGCTTCAGGATCCAGTACAACGATGCGAGGGGCATAACCAAAGGCGGGATACGATTTCATCCGCAGGAGACGATCGACACTGTGCGAGCACTGGCAGCCTGGATGACCTGGAAGTGCGCCATGGTGGATGTGCCGCTGGGTGGCGCAAAGGGCGGTGTCGTCTGCAACCCCAAGACTCTGTCCGCGGGCGAGCTGGAGCGCTTGAGCAGGGGCTATGTGAGAAGCGTCTTCCCGTTCCTCGGGCCTGACAAAGACGTCCCCGCTCCCGACGTCTACACTACGCCGCAGATTATGGCGTGGATGATGGATGAGTACTCCGTTATCGCCCAGAAGCCGCAGTTCGGAGTCATCACCGGCAAGCCGGTTTCCATCGGCGGCTCCCTGGGCAGAGGCGATGCCACGGCCCGAGGCGGCATGTTCTGCATCCGTGAGGCTGCCAAGATTATTGGCATCGACCTGAGCAAGGCCACCGTCGCCGTCCACGGCTACGGCAACGCCGGGTACCATGCCGCGCGCCTCTGCAGGGAGATGTTCGGCAGCCGCGTTGTCGCCGTCTGCGACAGCAAGGGGGGAGTGCGCTGCGACGCCGGCATCGACACGGACGCCGCACGGAAGTGCAAGGCATCGACCGACACGGTGTGTGGCACGCCAGGCACGGAACGCATCTCCGCTGAAGCGCTCCTTGAGATGGACGTTGATGTCCTCATCCCGGCTGCGATCGAAGGTGTCATCACGGCCAAGAACGCCGGTGCCGTAAAGGCGAGAATCGTCGCTGAACTGGCCAACGGACCGACCACGCCGGAGGCGGATGACATCCTGTTCAAGAAGGGCGTCCATGTCATACCGGACTTCCTGTGCAACGCGGGTGGCGTCACTGTCTCCTACTTCGAGATGGTGCAGAACTTCTACCTGTACCCGTGGTCTGAGGCAGACGTGCACGAGCGCCTCGACGCTAAGATGACGTCCGCCTACCACTCGGTGGTGAACACGAGCCGGGAGTATAACATCACCATGCGCCAGGCCGCGTACGTGAAGGCGGTCGGGCGGGTGGTCGATGCGATGAAGCTGCGCGGCTGGGTCTAGGGTCGAAGCAGCGAGTTGCGCCATCGTGCGACCTGGCCCGGGAAGGCCGCAGAAGTAGCTGTGCGCGCTGCGTGTGAGGCGGAACTCGAACAGGGGGGCACACATGCCCCCCTGTTCTGGTGACGGGGATGGTCCGCTAGATGATGGGCAGGTAGCGTTTGATCTCGAACTCGGTCACCTGCGTCCGGTACTCATCCCACTCCGCCTTCTTGTTCTTGATGAATGCGTCGAAGACGTGTTCGCCGAGTGCTTTGCGCACGAGGTCGCTCTTCTCCGCGAGCAGTATGGCTTCGTACAGGCTCGCCGGCAGAGTGTCGATGCCGCGGCGCTTGCGTTCGTCGGGACTCATCTCGTACACGTTCTCCTCGACGGGGTCCGGGCACGGGCACTTGGTGTCGATGCCCTCCAGACCTGCCGCGAGCATCACGGAGAATGCCAGGTACGGGTTGCATGCCGGATCGGGCGAGCGGAACTCGATGCGGGTCGCGACCTCTTTGCCGGGCTTGTAGCCGGGCACCCGGATGAGATCAGCTCTGTTGCGGCGGGCCCACGACAGATAGACCGGCGCCTCGTACCCGGGCACGAGCCGCTTGTACGAGTTGATCCACTGGTTGGTGACGGCCGTGAACTCGGGGGCGTACTTCAGAATCCCGCCTATGTACGACATCGCCAGGCTGGACAGAGAGTAGAGTCCCTTCGGGTCGAAGAACATGTTGTGGCCGTCTTTGAAAAGCGACTGGTGCACGTGCATGCCGCTGCCGTTGATGCCGAACACTGGCTTCGGCATGAAGGTTGCGTGCACGCCGTGCTCCAGTGCGATTTCCTTGACGACGAGCCGGTAGGTCATGACGTTGTCCGCCATCGTCAGGGCATCCGTGTAGCGCATGTCAATCTCGTGCTGGCTCGGCGCCACCTCGTGGTGCGAGTACTCGACGCCGATGCCCATGGACTCAAGGGTCAGCACGGTCTCGCGGCGCAGGTCCGACGCAACGTCGAGAGGCGTCATGTCGAAGTAGCCGCCCTCGTCGAGGAACTCCGTACCATACTTGTCCTTGAAGTAGAAGTACTCCAGCTCAGGTCCGACGTAGAAGGTGTAGCCGCGCTCGGCCGCCCTCTGCAGGTTCCTCTTCAGCACGTAGCGGGGGTCACCCGAAAACGGCGTCCCGTCGGGATTCACGACGTCGCAGAACATCCGCGCCACCGCGTTGTGCTCCTTCGGTCGCCAGGGCAGCAGCTGGAACGTTTCGGGGTCGGGGAGGGCCATCATGTCGCTCTCGTCGATCCGGCAGAAACCCTCGATCGATGAGCCGTCAAAGCCCATGCCCTCGGACAGTGCCCCTTCGAGTTCCTCTACCGTGATCGCGAAACTCTTCAGGAATCCGAGGATGTCGGTGAACCACAACCGGATGAACTTGACGTCATGCTCTTTTGCTGTCTTCAGCACATACTCTTTTGCTTCATCCCTTGTTCGCTTGGCCATGTCTCCTCCTTCACTAAGGTGCGGTGTGTCTTCGCACTCTTCTAGACAACGACAATTGTCGGTGCCGAATGTTTCGGATGCGTTTCGGGAGGATTGCGGGCGTGTGAATTGTCGGGTGCGGGCGGCCGATCAGGACTGAAGCTCCCGCTCCAGAAGCTCGCGGGTCAGGGCCGGATTTGCGCGTCCGCGTGTGAGTCGCATCACCTGGCCGGTCAGGAACGTCACGGATTGTGGCTTGCCGGCGCGGAAGTCCGCCGCCGCCTTGGGGTTGTCGGCAATGACCTGTCGGATGACCTCGACAAGTGCCTCTGAGCCGCTTATCTGCCCGAGGTTCAGTTCATCGACGATGGCTGCCGGCATCTTGCCGGAGCCATACATGTGTTCGAGTACCTGTTTGCCGGCGGGACCTCCGAGCGTGCCACGGTCGATGAGGTCGACCAGTTCCACCATGCCGTCTACGGTCAGGCGACAGTCGCATATCTCCACGCCGTCCGCATTCAACAGGCGGCTGACGTCACCCAGGAGCCAGTTCGCCACCGCGCGGGCTCTGGCGGCGCCGGACTTCTCCACGCAGCGTTCGAAGAACTCCGCCATGGGGCGCGATGCGACGAGCGTGCTCGCATCCTGGGGAAGCAGTCCGAAGTCGGTGACAAATCGGGCCCGTCGCACGTCGGGTAGCTCAGGCATCTCGGCGCTGATCTTCGCCACCCAGTTCCGGTCAAGGACGAACGGCGGGAGGTCGGGCTCCGGGAAGTAGCGATAGTCGTCCGCGTACTCTTTGGTGCGCTGCAGCACCGTCACGCCCTCACCATCAAGCCATCCCCGTGTCTCCTGTCGCAGCCGGCCGCCGTTGTCAAGCACGTCGGCCTGGCGCTCTTCCTCGTACTTCAGGGCGCGGTACACGCCCCTGAAGCTGTTCATGTTCTTGACCTCGATCTTGGCGCCGAATTCGGTCGCGCCGTACGGGCGCAGGCTGATGTTGGCGTCGCACCGGAAACTGCCTTCCTCCATGTTGCCGTCGCAGATCTCCAGATAGACGAGGATTTCGTGGATCCGGCGCAGGTAGGCG
>JALNYR010000121.1 GCA_023229725.1 Dehalococcoidia bacterium
GGCGGCGGCAATCAGCTCGTCGATGTTGTCGAGAGCTTCCCGCCGCTCTATCTTCGCGATGACGGGGACGTTCGCTCCCCTTGACGCGATGAAGTCCTTGGCCCGCTTGATGTCGGCCGCGTTCGTGATGAACGACAGCGCGACGTAGTCGATGCCGTGTTCGAGGCCGAATGCAAGGTGCTGGAGGTCGAGGTCGGTCACGGCCTGCGTGCTGAGCCGGACGCCCGGCACATTGATGCCCTTCATCTGCGTGAGCACGCCGCCGGCGGCGATGGTGCAGAGTATCTCGGTGGCGGTCGAGGACACGACCTCGAGCCTGATGGTGCCGTCATTGACGAAGATGGAGTCCCCGGGGCCGACGTCGCCGGGTAGTGAGGCGAGCGTCACCGAGACCCGGTGCTCGTCGCCCAGTATCGGTTCCGTCGTCAGGGTGATCTGAGTCCCTTCCTGCAGCCAGACCTTCTCGCTGCGCAGCTTGCCGGTCCGTATCTTCGGGCCGGGCAGGTCCTGCAGCACGGCGAGCGGCCGCCCGACGGCGGCTGATGCCCGCCGCACGTACTCGATGCGCGCCGCGTGCTCGTCGTATGTGCCGTGCGAGAAGTTGAGCCGGGCGATGTCCATGCCGGCCCGCGCGAGCTTCTCAATGACCGGGTATGACTCGCTGGCGGGTCCCAGGGTGCAGATTATCTTGGTCTTGCGCTGCATGATGCCTCCAGGGCGGGCGATGGTGATCCGGGGTGGTGAACGGCTGCCGTCGACAGTCTAGCGGCGGCAGGGGGCAGCGTCAACACGTGCGCGCACGTGCGGCAGGTTCCTTCGCGCGTTGACGGTGCAGCAACGCGCACGTAGAATGTGCGGATATGCACCAGAGTACTGTACTCGACAACGGCCTGACCGTCGTCACCTTCCGGATGCCGGGGGCGCGCTCCGTGGGCGTTGCCCTCGCCGCCGGTACCGGCTCCTGCTACGAGCGCGACGACGAAGCCGGTATCTCCCATTTCATAGAGCACCTCTGCTTCAAAGGCACGACGCGGCGCAAGACGCCGACGGAGATCAGCGCCGAGATTGAAGGTATCGGCGGAATCCTGAACGCAAGCACGGGACGGGAAGAGACGGTCTACTGGGCGAAGGTGACGCGCGCGCACATGACCACGGCCGTCGACCTGCTGTTCGACATCGTGTCGAACTCGGTGATTGCCCCCGACGAGATGGAGAAGGAACGCAAGGTGGTGATCGAGGAGATCAACATGAACCTCGATCTGCCCCAGGAGCGGGTCGGCATGCTCATCGACAACCTGCTGTGGCCGGACCAGCCGCTGGGCAGGGATGTGGCCGGCAGCAAGGAGACCGTGTCGGCCATGGGGCGCGGCGCCATCCTGGACTACATGTCGCGCCAGTACCTGACCGGCAACATGGTCGTGGGCATCGCGGGCGACGTGGAGCACGAACAGGTGTGCGGGCTCATCGGGAATCACGCCGGGATGCTGACGTCGGGACGGTTCGAGCGGACGTACAAGATGGACGATTCCCAGCGGGCGGCGCGCATCGGCGTCGACCGGCGCGATGGGGAGCAGGCGCACTTCTGCGTTGCGGTTCACAGCGTCCCCCGCTGCGACCCGCGCAGGTATGCGGTCGATGCTCTCATCACCGTCCTCGGTGGAGGGATGAGCAGCCGCCTCTTCACGGAGATTCGTGAGAAGCGCGGGCTCGCGTACGATATTCACTGCTACCCCGAGCATTTCCTTTCTGGAGGCACGCTTGTGGTGTACGCCGGCGTCGACCCGGAGCGGCTGTCGGAGTGCATCCGCGCCGTCGTTCGAGAGCTCGGCCGCGTGAAGGCCGGGGTGACTGAGGAAGAGCTGCGTCGAGCGAAGGAACTCGCGAAGGGAAGGCTCGAGCTGCGGCTCGAAGACACCCAGAACGCCGCTCTGTGGTATGGTGCGCAGGAGCTGCTGACACACAAGGTGCTGACCGTCGACGAGGTCGAAGAGCGCATCGAGGCCGTCACCGTGGAGGACGTGGTGCGCATGGCCGAGGAGCACTTCTCCACGGAGCGCCTCTGCCTGGCGGTCGTGGGACCCGTGGACGGCGGCATCAGCGAGGACCTGCTGTCGCTGTAGGCGTCCCGCCGCTGCCGCTGGCAGCATTGACCGGACATGAAGAGAGGGGCCGCGTGTCACGCGGCCCCTCTCCATCTGTGGTCGAGTAGCTGCCGGCTAGTACTCCGGGTAGCCGCCACCAGGAGGCATGGCGGGAGCCTTCTCCTTCTCGGGGATGTCCGTCACCAGGCACTCGGTGGTGAGAATCATGTTCGCGATGCTGGCCGCGTTCTGGAGAGCGGAGCGGGTGACCTTCAACGGGTCAACGATGCCGCGCTCAACCATATTGACGTCCAACTCGTCGTTGAGGGCGTCGTAGCCGATGCCCGCGGCGGTTTCCTTCACGCGGTTGACGATGACCGAGGCCTCGCGTCCGCTGTTCGTGGCGATGCAGCGCAGAGGCTCTTCAAGGGCGCGCTTCAGGATGGCGATGCCGGTGGCCTCGTCGCCCTTGACGTCGAGCTTGTTGAGCGCCGAGATGGTCGTCAGCAGTGCGACACCGCCGCCCGGGAGGATGCCTTCCTCAACGGCGGCCCTGGTCGCGCTCAGGGCGTCCTCAACTCTGTGCTTCTTTTCCTTGAGTTCAACCTCGGTGCCCGCGCCGACCTTGATGACGGCGACGCCGCCCGCAAGCTTGGCGAGACGCTCCTGGAGCTTCTCTTTGTCGTAGTCGGACGTGCTGGTCTCGATCTCAGCGCGGATCTGCTTGATGCGCGCCTCGATGTCCTCTGCCTTGCCCTTGCCTTCGACGATGGTGGTGTTGTCCTTGTCGGCGACGACCCTTCGGGCCCTGCCGAGGTCCTCGACGGTCACTGAGTCAAGCTTCCGGCCGACTTCCTCGGAGATGACCCTGCCGCCCGTCAGGACGGCGATGTCCTGCAGCATGGCCTTGCGGCGGTCACCGAAGCCGGGGGCCTTGATGGCCAGCGGGCTCAGCGTGCCGCGCAGCTTGTTGACGACGAGGGTGGCCAGAGGTTCGCCTTCGACGTCCTCGGCGATGAGGACGACGTTCTTGGTCGTCTGGACCATCTTCTCGAGCGCCGGCAGGATGTCGTTGATGGCCGAGATCTTCTTGTCGGTGATGAGGATGTAGGGGTCATCGAGCTCGACGCGCATCGTCTCGGGATTGTTGATGAAGTACGCGCTGATGTAGCCGCGGTCGAACTTCATGCCCTCGACGAACTCGGTCTCGAACTGGAGGCCCTTGCCTTCCTCGACGGTGATGACGCCGTCCTTGCCGACCTTCTCCATCACGTCGGAGATGAGGGAACCGATCTCCTTGTCGACGGCGGAGAGGGCGGCGACCTGCGCTACCTGCTCCTTGCCCTTGACGGGGATGGCCATCTTCTTGAGCTCGTCAACGACGGCTGCAACGCCCTTCTCGATGCCGCGCTTCAGTGACTGAGAGTCGGCGCCGGCGGCGATGTTCTTGAAGCCCTCGTGGACGATGGCCTGGGCGAGAACGACCGACGTGCTGGTGCCGTCACCGCACTGGTCGTTCGTCTTGGTGGATGCTTCCTTCACGAGCTGTGCACCCATATTCTCGAACGGGTCGGGCAGCTCGATCTCCTTGGCAATCGCCACACCGTCATTGATGACCATGGGCGCGCCGAACTTCTTGTCGAGTGCGACCGGCCTGCCGCGAGGACCGAGCGTGACACGAATCGCATCGGCGAGCGTGTCAATGCCGGTCTTGAGTTTCTTTCGTGCCTCTTCGCCGAAGAGTACTTGCTTAGCCATTACACTTCCTCCTTGCTATGCTTTCTTGGCGAGCAAGTCGCTCTCGCGCATGATGACGAGTTCGACGTCGCTCTCCTTGAACTCGGTGCCGGCGTACTTTGAGTAGATGACCTTGTCCCCGACCTTCACATCCATCGGGAGTCTCTTGCCTTCGTCGGTAAGCTTGCCGGCGCCGACCGCGATGATCTCGCCCTCCTGGGGCTTCTCCTTCGCGGTGTCCGGGAGAACAATGCCTCCCCTGCTGACTTCTTCTCGTGGAGTGGGCTTAATGACAACCCGGTCTCCAAGGGGTACCAGTTTGGACATACGGCCTCCTTCCCTTTCTCGCACTTAGCAGTCGACTGCCAAGACTGCTAAAGTATAGCACACCGTCGGCGGTGTGCAAGTCATCCGGACGCTTGATTTGTACACTGCACCGTGTATAGACTCTACGCAGCTGATGGAACGACAACGCTGGGACCGGAGCCGCATACGGGCGCTTCGCAGCCATCTCGGGCTGACGCAGGTCGAGCTGGCGGAGCGGCTCGGCATCCGGCAGCAGACGGTGAGTGAGTGGGAGACGGGTCAGTACGAGCCGCGGGGGACATCCGTCACGCTGCTTCGCCTCGTCGCGGAGCGCAGCGAGTTCGAGTACGGCCGGGAGGACCAGCAGAAGGGATAGGCGTCCCTTCATTGTGGCAATGGATACACGGAAACGGATAGCAGGCAGCGAGCGTGAGCTGAGCGGCCTCTGGGCGCGGTCCGCGGGCCGGAGCCTGCGGACCGAGGGCGGCCTCGACGTGGACGTGCTCTATCCCGGCAGGTGTCCCGGAAGCGCGGGACCGGACTACCGGGACGCGGTGCTGGCGTTCGGGAGCCGGGAGGTTGTCCGCGGCGACGTCGAACTGCATGTCACTGCCGGTGACTGGCGGCGGCACGGCCACGGCGGCGACCCGGCCTACTCTCAGGTGGTGCTCCACGCGGTTTCGCATCCGGACGGGACGACGTCCACGGCGGTGCCCGGCGGAGGGGAAGCGCCGGTGCTGGTTCTTGCGCCGGCGCGGCCCCGGCGCGGTCTGCCGTGCAAGGATGCGTTCCAGCGCTTGCCCGATGAGACGCTGGCCGTGCTGAGGTCGGCCGGCACCGAACGCCTGCGGGCGCGCGCTGTCCGCATGGCGCAGGAATGCTCCCTGAGCGGGCCGCGGGTGGTGCTGTGTCGCGCTGCTGCGCGGGCTCTCGGCTACGCCGCCAACGCTGACGCGGGCCGGCAACTGGGCGGCCTGCTGGCGGGCGATGCCGCGTGGTCGTTGCTGCAGTCCGGCGACGCGCCGCAGCGCCTGGGGCACCTGCTTGGCATGGCGGGGCTGCTGCCCTCGCAACGTTCGCTCGCTCCGGGCGTGTGCGATGGTCCGGAGGTGGAGGCACTGGAGGCTTCGTGGCGCGACAGTGCGGGTTCTCTTCCGTCCATGTCGCCTGATTCCTGGAGTCTGCACGGCGTGTACGTGAATAACTCGCCCGTGCGGCGCGTCGTCGCGCTGGCCGACCTCGCGCCGCGGCTGGAACCGCTGACCGGAGCGGCGAGGTCCCGGTTGTCGGACCCGGCGTCAGCCGGACGGCTGTCGGCCGCCGCGCTCGAGACGCTGTTCGTCGTTTCCGGAGACGCGTACTGGCGTTGCCGGTACGATTTCGGCGGGCGCACCAGGGAGTCGGACCTGCTCGGTGCGTCGAAGGCGCGCGAGGTGGTGGTGAATGCGCTGCTGCCGTTCCTGCTCGCCGTTGCCATGCTCGAGCAGGACGAGACGCTCTTCCGGGGCGTGGTAGGGATGTTCGTGGAGTATCCCGGCTCGCGCGCCAATTCAGTCACGCGGCACATGCGCGCCCAGCTGGGCATTGCGGCGGGACGCTGCCGGGCGGCCGTGGACCAGGGAATGCTCCACGTGTACGCCGAGTACTGCCGGCACGCGCTGTGCTGTGCCTGTCCGCTTCGCGCCGGGCGTCCGGCGCCGTGAAGCGGAAGACGGCGCGCACCCGGAGCGGGGACGGTGCGTCGTGCTTCCGCCGGCGGCCGGGACGGCCCCGCGAGGGAACCCGGCCCTTGAGTCTGGTACCATTGCGTGCTAACCAGTCTGGACCAGGAGGTGACGTGAAGACCACTCCGCGCGTAGGCGGGCTGCCAACCGAGCCGGCGATAGAGACGTTTCTCAAGGCGCAGCAACTGCAGTCGAAGGGCGTCGACGTCGTGCATCTGGAGATAGGGGAGCCGGACTTCGAGACGCCGGCTCACATCCGGGAGGCTGCCAAGGAGTCCCTGGACAGGGGGCAGACGCACTACTGCGATTCCCAGGGGATACTCGAACTGAGGGAAGCCATCGCGGAGCGCGTCTCGCAGGTTCGCCACGTGAACGTCGACCCGAACTGCGTCGCGGTCACGCCCGGGCTGCGTCCCGTCCTCTTCTACGGGGCGCTGTTGACGCTCGATGTCGGTGACGAGGGCATCTACCTCGACCCGGCGTTTGCCGCGTTCCCGTCGGTCATCCGCTTCGCCGGCGCGAAGGCGGTGCCGGTGCCGCTGCGGGGTCGCAACGGGTTCCGGCTGGACCTCGACGAGTTGGAGTCGGCCATCACGCCCCGCACGCGCCTGCTCACGCTGAACTCGCCGCACAATCCGACCGGCGGCGTGCTGACGGATGCGGAGCTTCGCGCGATTGCGCGGCTGGCGGAGGAGCACGACCTG
The DNA here is from genome assembly GCA_023229725.1 of Dehalococcoidia bacterium. Taxonomy (GTDB): domain Bacteria; phylum Chloroflexota; class Dehalococcoidia; order GIF9; family AB-539-J10; genus SKVJ01. The sequence continues at coordinate 6,553 of JALNYR010000121.1, forward strand.
TTCGTGCTCTCGGACGAGACGTACGAGGAGATATTCTACGACGAGCGACCGCACAGCGTTCTGGAGTACCCGGAGCTGCGGCAGCGGTCCATCGTGCTCAGTGGCTTCTCCAAGACGTACTGCATGACCGGCTGGCGGCTTGGCTACGCCATCCTGCCCCCGGCGCTGGTCGACCCATTCGTACGGCTCACGGCCAACAGTGTGACGTGTTCGACGACGTTTGTGCAGCATGCCGCGGTACGTGCGCTTCGCGGTTCCCAGGAGAGCGTCCGCACGATGGTGGAGGAGTTCCGCGGCCGGCGCGACATCCTGGTGCAGCGACTGAACGGGATGCGGGGCATTCACTGCCACACGCCGTCCGGGGCGTTCTACGCCTTCCCCGATGTCAGCGGGCTCGGCATCTCCGATGTCGAGTTTGCGCGTCGATTGCTTGACGACGCGGGCGGGGATACTCTCGCCGGTTCGGTGTTCGGAGAGCAGGGACGCGGCTACCTGCGGCTGGCGTACACGACGTCGCGAGCCGGCATCCTGAAGGCGCTCGACCGCATGGACAGAGTGGTGGCGGACGTCTCCGCGGCGCGGGCCGCGTCGTAGGGCTCAGACGAGCGCGAGCGCGGGCTCAACGTCGATTTCGCCGCCGGTTGCGTCGTCGCGGTGCGCGAAGTAGTGACACGCGCCTACCATGGCGGCGTTGTCAGTGCACATGGCCACCGGTGGGATGAAGGTGGGGATGCTTGCCTCGGCCGTCAGGCGGCCGCGCAGTGCGCTGTTCGCGGCGACGCCGCCGCTGACCACGATGGACCTTGCCCGGGTGTCGGCGGCCGCCCGTAGCGCCTTGGCGACGAGGACCTCGACGGCCGCGTCCTGGAAGCTGGCGGCGGCATTCGCCACCAGCGCCGGGTCGCCGAGCAGCGCCTCTCTCCGGGTCAGGTGGTACAGGGCCGTCTTGAGACCGCTGAAGCTGAAGTCCGACGTGCCCGCCATCCACGCGCGCGGCAAAACATAGCGGCCGGTCGCTCCTGCCGCAGCCTTCTGTATCACCGGCCCGCCGGGATAGCCCAGCTCCAGCAGCCGCGCGGCCTTGTCGAATGCCTCCCCCGCCGCGTCGTCGCGTGTGCGGCCAAGCAGCCGGTACTCGCCGTGTCCGCTCATGAGGTGCATCTCCGTGTGTCCCCCCGAGACGATGAGGCACAATGCAGGAAAGCGGCTGCGGTCGTCCGGGGCGATCGGGAAGGCGAGCCAGTTGGCGTAGATGTGCGCCTCGATGTGGTTCACGCCGTAGAGCGGCAGCGACCGTGATGCAGCCAGGGCTTTTGCGAAGTTGACGCCGACCAGCAGGGAACCGGCGAGGCCCGGTCCGTGTGTCACCACCACCCGGTCGATGTCGGCGAGGGAGACGCCCGCCGCGGCCATCGCCTCCTCGTAGCTGGGGACGATGGAGAGCACGTGCTGTCGGGACGCCACTTCCGGCACGATGCCGCCGTAGCGCCGGTGGATGTCGATCTGGGAGGCCACCACGCTCGACAGGATGCGCGTGCCGTCCTCCACCACCGCGACCGCGGTCTCGTCGCAGGAGGTCTCGAACGCCAGT
>JALNYR010000122.1 GCA_023229725.1 Dehalococcoidia bacterium
GTTGTACAGTGTGCCCGTCACGCTGCGTTCGTTCACGCCCATCACGACGGCGATGCGGTGCTCTCGCGCCACGTCCAGCAACGGCGTCAGAGCCGGGCCGGGGACATCGACGGCATTCCGGTACAGTTCAGCGTACGCCTGCTTCCCGGGTCCGTAGTTCCAGCGCGAGTCCGCACTGGCCCACACCGGGTACCCCGGCACCCAGGTCTCGGGGAAGACCGCGAGGCTGGCGCCGTGCTCGGCCGCCTCTGCGACGAGTCTGCACCCCTTCGCGATGGTCGCCTCCCGGTCGAGATACACCGGAGCCGCCTGCACCGCCGCCACCATGAAGGTACCCGCCCTGTCGCCCGTGCTCATCAGCTTGAGCTCGTCGGCAGGCGCCATGCACTCAGTCGTACCCATGCTGTCCCTCCTCGCTTGTGTTGCCCGCGAGAGCACGGGCTCCACGGGAGCATCCGAGAGTATAGAATCGCGTCCTCCGGCGGTCAACGCAGCTCCCGCCGCGCATTGTCACGAAGCGACGCGTGCGCGCTATAATCACTCATCGTACGGTCTTTTCCGAGGAGCACGCTCCGTGAACAAGAACGTGAAGAAGATAGAGATAACCGTTCCTCCCGAACTCTTCTCGGCCGTGGAGGAGCAGAGCAAAGCGCGGGGAGAGTCCCTGAGCCAGTTCTTCTGCCGTGGCGCCGAAACCCTGCTGCGTCGACACAAGGAACGCCGCATGTTGGAGCAGTACGTCGAGTCCCGAACGAAGATGCCCGACCCGTCCGAGGTCGCCGCCGCACAACGCAACCTCGGCACGACCACCGACGAGTAGCGGCAACGTAGTCCGCTAGCGGTAGAGCCGCGGCAGCAGTCGCGCCAGCACGTCCGGCAACTCTGAGACCGTGTACGCGACCTCGCATTTGCCGGCGCCGTAGAGCCCCTCCTGCGGGGCGCCGACCGACACCGTGAGCACGTCCACCCCCGCCCCGCGACACAGCTCGAGCGCCTGCCTGACGACGTACGTGTCTTTCGGGTGCCCGTCCGTGAAGTGCAGCACCAGCCTGCGCTGCGCCATACGGCGCCGCAGGATGAGCAGCGCCGCCGCAATGGCCTCGCCGGTCGGCGTGCCGCCATCGCACCACACGTCGCGAAGCGACAGCGGCATTGCGGACGAGGCGAGCCTCGTGAGCTGGACCGGCGCACCGGGATGCAGCCCCCCGCTCGTGTACGTCAGGACCTCGTACCAGACCCGAGGCGCAAGTCCTCGCAATGCCTCAGCAACGATGCAGGCCGCGCGGTGCACGGCCGGCATGTGGGATTTCATGGATGCCGAGACATCGATGAGGAAGACCATGGCCGTGCTGCCTCGATGTCGGTCCCGCCTCTTGAACACGCTGTCCTTGCCGGCGGCAATGCGCGTGAGCCCCCGCCCGTCGAGCTTCCCGCGACGCAGCCCGTACCTCCAGCGAGAGCGCGCGTCGTCCATCCTGGCGAAGAGTCGCCGAACCGACTGGATGTCCTGCGCTACCTCCGCGCGCACTCGTTCGTAGTCGTCCGGGTCGAAGCGGGCATCCTTGATCGCCGTCGCTGCCGCGCGCACGCCCAGCTCCCGCAACTCGTTCGTCAGCACGACGGCGGCGCCCCGCAGCTCTTCCGGTGCTTCCCCGGCGCCGGACGGCGCCATCACCGCAGCGTCCATCGTGTACTGGCTGAGGTCCACGAAGCTCCCCGCCTCGGCCCCTCCCAGGACGTTCTTCCGCATCTGGAGACGGTCCGCCCGGGCCTCGGCGGACTCCCCCGTTGCCTCCTGACAGGCCATCCACCACGGCATGACGGCATCGCCCGCGCCGGGTGGAAACGCGCACAGCCGGCGCCACACGAGCCCCGCCTGCGCCAGCCGTCGCCGCGGCTCCCGAATCGATACGTACTCCCGTGCCTGCGCTTCCAGCTCAGCCACAGCGCCGAGCAGCTCCGGGTTGAGGTCAGCCGGCAGAAGCCCGCCGCGCAGTCTCACGCCGAGCCAGAGCTCAAGGATGCTGTCCCGCGTCAGGGGGACATCACCGTGTGGAGCAGCGTCGCGGGGCGACCACGGTGCGAGCACGTCGTGCGCTGCTTCAAGGTACATCGCCAGTGTGCGCGAGAGGCGCGACAGCCGGGAAACGACGTACACCTCTTCGAGGGCACGGTAGACGCGCGTGAACTCGCGACGCTCGAAGTCGTCCAGCGCCGGCCACTCGTCCCAGGCGGACGCGGGTATCGACAGCTCCCGCTGCGCCGCATTGCGTATCGCGAGTCCCACGACGCAGTCCACCACCGGCGCGGGTACCGGCGCGGCGAACCCGCTCAACAGTCGAGGGTCGAGCACGAGCGGTGCGCCGCCTGCGCCACGGTCACGAGCACGCGCCGGACGCAGCCGCGCCCGGACCAGTTCCGACTGGGTGGCAGCGCCACCGAGGATGGACGCGAGTTCGCGCGCGCGGTCGCTCGACCTGTCGATGCGCCAGTAGTCCGACAGGCTCCGCGTCGCGGGACCGGTCGCGCCCTCAGTTGTCATCGGGGGAAGAGGCACGTGGGTCATCCTCCACCCACTGCAGCGCCTGCAGGGCAGCCTTCTCCAGGGCCGCATCGTCGTCGGCGAAGATGACGGCAGTCTCCACCGCCTCCCTCAGCGAGGCTCCTTCGCACATCTCCTCCGCCGCCACGAGAAGCTGGCGGGTGGAGATGGGCGTCGGTCGGGGGGCTTTGCGCAGCGTGTGAGCGAAGTCGGTCAGCTTCTCGGCAAGCCTCATCGACAGGCCGTGCGAGTGGAGAATGCGGGCCTCTTCGTTCTTGGGCGGATAGTCAAGGCGCACCGTCCGTGGAAACCGGTCACGCACGGCGGCGTCAAGAGGGTTCGCTCCGTAGAACTCCTCTCCCTCGTTCAGAGTCGCGAAGAACACCACACCCGAAGCGACACGCACTTCGTAAGTGAGGTCGTCGCTCCACAGCGACCGCCGCCAGTCGAGCAATCCAAGGATGGCGTTCAGCACCTCGGGATGGGCGCGGTTTATCTCGTCCAGAAGGACGACGCAATCACGTGTCTCGACCGCGTGGATGAAGCGCGCCTTCCGGTACCACGTCTCGCCGTCGTTCAACCGGTCCTTGCCGAACCACTGTTCGGCATCGACGAACGCGCCGCAGTGCACTTCGAAGAACGGCCTTCGCCAGCGGGCGGCGAACACGCGGGCGAGCGTCGTCTTGCCGCAACCCTTCGGTCCGCGTATGAGCACGTTTATCTGCTCGCCCCGCGACGAGCGCGACGCAACCCGTCCAAGGCGTTCCAGGTTCTGTGCGGACACCCAGAAGCCCTCTTCGTCCGGCGGAACCGGAAGGTCGGCCGGATTCTGACGAGCAGCGCCGGATGAAGGTACGACACCATCACGCAGCATGGGTCCAGGCGATTCGTCCATGGGGGTTGCCTCCACGGCCAATTCTACGCGACGCCCTCCCGGACGCCAACCGGCCGCCGGAGAGATGTCATCCGCGAGGCCGCACGGGCACGAGCCTGCGCGGCGCGGCCATCCACATGAGGAGGCCGCAGACAACGAGCGAACCGAGCAGCATGAACAGGGTTGAGTGGTAGCTGCCCGAGACGTCATGGAGATGCCCCGCCAGCCATGGGCTGATAGCGCCCCCGGCGGAGAATCCGAGCGCGACCGTCCCCTGGATGGCGCCGTAGGACTTTCCGTGGAAGAGGTCCGCGACAGAGGCGAACAGCACCGGCGGCATCACTCCCATGCCGAACCCGAACACGGCGGCAAACAGGTAGGCCATCCACGGCTGTGTCGCATCGTTGATGACAAACAGCACCAGTGTGCCCGCGACCGCCAGCGCGCAGGCGGGAAGGTACACCCTCTCCCGCCCGAGCCTGTCCGAGACGGAACTCGCAAGGCTCCCACAGACGAACACAACGCCGAAGACGCTGTACACGGAGGCGGCGGCCATCGGGGTGTAGCCGGCATCCTGGAAGAAGTAGACCTGGTGCGCGATGGCCGCCTTCTCGGCAAGCCCCAGCTGACAGAAGCCAGCGACCCAGAGCATCCAGAACTGCGGTGTCTTCAGCGCGCGTCGCAGTGTCCATTCGCGTGAGTGCCATTCCGATGTCTCCGCTGCGGCGCGGCCGGTCTCCGGGACATCCGCGGCCTTCATCGGAATTGTCGACGCTGGTTTCGCCGGCGGCTTCCGCAGAAAGGCAAGGGCGACCGGCGCCACCACGATCATCACCGTAAGGCCGGAGTAGAGCAGAGCACGCTGCCAGCCGTACAGGGAGATGAGATACTGAACGAGTGCCGCGGACACAAGGCTCACGCCGAACCCCGAAGCCAGCACTGCGAACGCCAGTGCCCGCCGTCGACCGAACCACGGCATCACGGTTGCCGACAGCGCCGTGATGCCCATCATGGCAACGCCGACCGCACCGATGACGCCGTACAGAAGGTAGAACTGCCACTGCTCAGTCGCGAGACTGCACAGTGCAACACAGCCGGCCAGCACGACGACGCCAAGAGAGACGAGTACCTGCGGCTTGTACCTGTCCACGAGGCCGCCTGCAATCGGCGAGAGCAGACCGTACACGAGGATGCTCAGGGAGAACATGATGGCTGCGCTGCCACGGCTCCAGCCGAAGTCGGCCACGACGGCGGGATAGAAGACCGAGAAAGCGTTGCGCAGGGCGAACCCGGCGGACATAACGAGGAAGGCGACGCCCAGCACAACCCAGCCGCGTCGGCTCACGTTGCCCGGGCGAGGCGTACTTCCGGTGTTCGTAGTGCTCATGGCGTGAAGAACGGGACCGTGCGCCGGCTCCCGCTCGGGAAAAAGGCGCGAGAACGCCACAGTGTAGCAGTCGCAGCTTCAACCCGCAACGCAAGCGTCGCCGGCTCCAACCGGCGCCGACCGGGCGAATACAAAGGCAGGGCGCACCGCACGATGCGGCGCGCCCTGCGGAAAGGCATCGAGGTTGCTACTTGTCCTCGGACGGGATGTGCTGCGTCAGCTCTTTGAGTGAGACTCCCTCCTTGCTGAGCTGCTGCTTCCTGACGAGGAACACGACGGCGCCAATGGCGACCCAGACGGCCGACCACAGCATCGCTTCCGGCTCCTGCAGCGCCATGAAGATGCCCGACACGATCATGGCGATGATGGGCACGATGAAGCGAAGCGAGCCCTTGAGCTTGATAGGCGCCTTCTCGTACAGACCAGGCTTCCTCGTCTTCAACAGCATCGCCGAAACCATGACGGGGAGGTAGCTGAACAGGAAGGTGAGATTGGAGGTGTAGGCGGCAAAGACGAGCCCTTTGCCCGAAAAGACGAAGATGAGGGCGATCAGCACGCTGGCGGTGAGACCCCACACAGGGGTGCCGAACTGCTGGTTCACTGATCCGAGCCGCTTCGGGATGATGCGGTCGCGACCAAGACTGAGAACGATCCGTGAAGCCGCAATCTGGAAGCCGTTCTGCGAGGTGGCGACGGCCATCACGACGACAAGAAGGAGCAGGGTTGCTGCCGCACCCGGCAGTACCAGCTTCGCCGCATCGTAGATAGGCGTGTTGCTCTTCGCCTGCTCAGTCCAGGGGAGCGTGCCCGATGCCGTCACCGACATCAGCACGTAGAGCACGATGCAGATGAGCAGCCCGATGATGATGCCGAGCGGAACATTCCGCGACGGGTTCTTCACTTCCTCGCCGATCTCGGCAGCCGCGTCGAACCCGACGTAGGCAAAGAACAGCAACGCCGCCGCCTTCACCGCTCCATCCAGCCCGAACGGCGTCACGGGGCTCAGGTTGGCGGGGTTGACCTTCGGCAGGCCGGCGCCGATGAACACCACGAAGCCGCCGACCAGGATGCAGAACATGACGGTCTGCGCCATTGCGGAAATCTTGATGCCCAGGACATTGAGCACGTAGAAGAAGCCGATGAATCCGACCATCAGCAGCGCGGCGGGCAGGTTCGGAGCCACGGTCTGGATGTGGTCGGAGAACACGAACGCCGTAAGCGCCAGGGGAGTTATGTACGCCAGCCAGCGCGCCCAGCCACCCAGGAAACCTATGAAAGGGGAGAGAACGCGACTGGGGTAGAAGTACGTGCCTCCCTCCACGGGCATGGCCGAGGCCACGGCCGCGTAGCTCACAGCCACGGTTATCATCGGCAAGCCGATGATGAGATAGGCGAGCCAGACGCCCGGACCCGCGAGCGCAGAGGCCGGTCCGGCCAGCACGAACGGCCCGCCGCCGATGACCGCGCCGGCAGCGAGTGCGACGACGCCGAAGAGGCCGACGTCCCGCTTCAATCCCGACTTAGCTTGAGACATATGCTTTCCTTTCTCTTCTTCTCAACCGATACATTGAGTGCGACCTGCCGTTTCCCTATCCCTGGACGCCTTTCGCTGCCCCCGAAGCAGTGAATGCCACGCGATCGCCCGCGTGCAGCTCTCTGAACGCCTCCGGAAACTCCCTCGCAATCAGCGCGCTCGCCTGCAGCCCCGTGCAGTGCATCGGTGCGATGACCGACATCCCCGGCGCGATGCCCCGCAGTGCTCGCACGGTCTGCTCGTGGCGGCCCGCCGAGGCCTGCAGCAGGTGGAAGCCCCCGACTATCGCCGCGATGTCCCGTCCGCCTGAGACCTTCCTCGCCTGCTTCGCGATGTTCACGATGCCCGCGTGCCCGCACCCGCTCAGCAACACCAGGCCAAGCCCCCTGACGTTTACGACTGCTGACACGTCATCCTGCAACCGGTCGGGCACCGTCGCGCCGTTCCCGTCAATGGTGAAACACGAGACGCCGCCTTGCTCCTCGAAGTCCGTCGTGTGCTCCACCTCGCCGGTCAGCATCAGCCCCGGGAATGGCTCCACGGGCGATGTCGACAGCATGAACCGCGCGCCCTTTGCCTCCAGGCTCGGCCTCGAGTTCTCGCCCGCCATGGCATAGTCCATGAACTCGGGGCTCAGCACGAAGTTCGAGCGGAAGAGGTCGGGGTGTCCGTAAACGGGCACCGGTCGACCCATGCTCTTGAGCAGTCCGGCCAGTGCGGCCGTGTGGTCGAAGTGGCAGTGTGAGAGGACGATGGCATCCACCCGGTTGAGCGGCACACCGAGCGCCTCCGCGTTGCGGGCGAGGGTATCAGCACGTGGTCCGACGTCGAAGAGCACCCGGCGGCACGTCGCGCCGGTCCACAACTCGAGCCACAGCGACAAACCAAAACAGCCTTCGAGGTAGGTGTCGTACGCGGGGGAGTTCTCGATGAGAACGACGACCTGGAGCCTGTCCACAAAGCCTGTTCGAGCCTGTTCCATGGTTGCGCGCCTCCGGAAGGGATTCCCCGGGCGTAAGGCGCCCCGGGCAGAGAAACAACGTATGAACGCAGGGTTATCTGCGGAGAAGCTGCTGATCCCCCCGGACCAGCAGCCCGATACCCTTGCCGGCGAGGAGAGTCCTCGACCGACCGGCTGCGTGCAACAGAACGGTTCGCATGGTCAGTCTACCAGTGATTCGTGACGCATTATGGGCACGGCCCGTGCGCCTGTCAATTCTCGCATGCGATGCTTGCGGGGTTGTCAGTAGCAATGTGCACTCTCTACAATGGCTGCTGGCCACAGGGACGCGAAGACTGAGCGTCCGGAGGAGGAACGGCGATGCGCACACTGCAGGAGATTCGGGCATTCATGGAGGCGATGGGCATACCGGGTCGCGACCTCTGGGCGCTGCCGGATTCGCCCCTGACGTTCCCGGATGGCGCCCACTGGCGCATCGAGGTATCGGGCATCGAGCGCGCCTCGACCATGGAGGCGCTCATCGACGAGGCGCACAAGCGGCACGTCCCGGTGCATCGCGCCATCGCCACAGTCGGCGGCTCGACCTACCTTCCGGCAGCCGAGCTTCGCGCCCTGGCGAAGCTGGCGCACGACGAGGGCATCGAGGTCATCATGGCGATGGGTCCGCGCAAAGGGTGGGACGTCGGCGCGAAAGCCTCCTCCAACTGGGAAGGAGCCTTGCTGGGCTTTCGGCTGCGCGGCTCCGACAACGTGTCCTTCTGGCTTGCCGACCTGATGCGCAACATTGAGGCCGGCTTCCGCGGTTTCCTCGTGTACGACGAAGGCGTGTT
>JALNYR010000002.1 GCA_023229725.1 Dehalococcoidia bacterium
ACGCCATACTCTACTGCGTCCGCGCGCCGCGCCCAAACAGCAGAACGATGGACGGAATGGACGGAGAGGAGAGCGCTACCCCGCGAACTCCTTGCCGAATATCTCCCGCGCCACGAGCATCTTCTGTATCTCGTTGGCGCCCTCATAGATCTCCGTTATCTTCGAGTCGCGGTACAGCTCCTCCACCTTGTACGTCGAGCCGTCGTGCGAGAGCTGCCGCATGTAGCCGTAGCCGCCGAATATCTGCACGGCATCCCGCGCCAAGTCCACCGCCAGCTGCGTGCCGGTGAACTTCGCCATGGCCGCTTCGGGCTCCGGGAACTCAACGCCGAGGTCCTTGCGGTAGGCTGCCTTCTGGTACAGGCTGCGCGCCCCTTCGATGCGGGCGGCGTACTCGGCAAGGCGGAACTGCCAGTACTGGAACTCGGCGAGCCGCTTGCCGAACGCAGTCCGCTTCTTCATGTAGTCGACGCACTCGTCGAAGGCGCGCTGCGCCATGCCGACGCCGGTCGCGGCGATGCCCATTCGCCCGTACGTGAGCGTCCCCAGCGCGATGTGCAGGCCCCTGCCCGGCTCGCCGACCAGGTTCGACTCCGGCACGAAAGCGTTGTCCAGGTAGATGTCCGAGGTCAACTGACCGCGGTTCCCTGTCTTCAGGTCCGGCGCCCCCACCCGGACACCGTCCTGCTTCAGGTCGATGACCATCTCGCACAGCCGGCCGTCGGCCGCCACGAGGCACGTCACGAAATCGGCCACGCAGGCGTTGGTGATGAAGCGCTTCTGGCCGGTCACGCGCCAGCCGCCGTCGACCTTCCGCGCGATGGTCTTCAGGCTGCGGATGGAGAGATCGGTGCTCGCCTCCGGCTCCGTCGTCGCGAAGCTGCCCACCTTCTCACCAGCGATGAGCGGCTTGAGGTACCGGGCGCGCAACGCATCGTTCGCGTACATGAGTACGTGTCCGGCGAGGATGCAGTGCACGTCGATCACGGCCGCGACGCTGTCGCTCCCGTAGCCAAGCTCCTCCAGCATGACACACGTGTCGAGCACCGGATACTTGAGCCCCCGCCCCCACCCCGCCGGGAACGGGACCGCGTACAGGCCCTGCTTCGCCATCCGGTCGAAGGCGTCGCGCGGGAACGTCTCCCGGCTCTCGTCCTGGAGCGCGATGCGCGCCGCGACCGGCTCGACCTCCCTCTCCACGAACTCACGGACCTCCTCCCGGATTGCCCGGGCTTCCTCCGGAAGGAATACCTCGTGCGAGAGCTTCGATTGCGTGCGTGGCGGCTGCATCGTCTTCTGTGACCTCCTGCTTCCTGTTCGGTTCTCGGGAAGGGGTGCCGCGCCATCATAGTACGGCCCCACGCCCGCGTCCAGAAGGCCGCGGGCTGCGCGACGGCCGGAAGGGCGGATGGACCGGAATGGACCTCATGGACCTGATGGACGGAGAGAGACCCGGAGCTGTGTCCATGGTGTCCATGCTGCCCGCAGGGTCTATCATGGCGGCGCCTGGTTCTCGCTCTGCCGACGCTGCATCATCTTCCGGTAGGCCGGACCGGCTGTAGTCACGCCGAGCGGGAGGGGTTCCGCCGTCTGCCGGGCAGTGGGCGCGGGGTGGGACGCCCCGGCCGGGGGCGGCTTGCCGACGGAGGGGGCGGGAGACAGCCCGTGCGCCGCCCTCATCGACGCCTTGTCCAGCCAGGTCAGCAGCGCAAACCACGGGCGGTCAAGCACGCGCTTCTCGTAGAAGGCCGCGAACTTCTTGACCTCCAGCAGGTAGTCCACCCCCGGGTAGTCCGCCAGCTGCTCGCGCAGCCTCGCCCGGTCGCGGTCGCGGGGGAAGCCACTCACCCGCTCCAGGACATCAAACAGCCGGTCCTCGGCCGGGGCGGACGCGGCGTCTTCCTGTAGCGGCAGGCTCGCGCGCACGCCCGGGGCGGAGGCAGCGTCCTCCGGCAGCGGCACGCTCCCATGCCTGCCCGGGGCGGACGCGGCGTCCTCCTGTTGCGGCAGGCTCCCATGCCTGCCCGGGGATGCGCCATGATGTTTCCCGAGGTCATCCGGCGCTCCGGACCCGCTCTCTCCGTTCCTCTCGTTCCCCTTTCCCTTCGCGCGCGTGCTGCTGCTGCTTGCCGTAGTCTCTGCAGGAGTCTCTGAAGTAGTCTGTGCTGTAGTCTCTGTCTCTGGAGTGTCGAAACTCGACACATGGGTCTGTCGGCAGCCCTCACCCGGGCCTGTCGCCAGTCGACGTTCCGGCCTGACGGACTTCAGCGTTGCAGTCTGCGACATGAGAGCAGTTCGAAGCGCCGGAAGGTCAATGCGGAAGAACATGGTCCGCCTGCCATGAGCCTGACGGCACGCCTGGTGCAGCAGCCCGAGCTCGGCCAGAGTGCGGCGGGCCCGGTCCACCGTGGACCGCCCCATGCCAAGCTCCTCCTTCCACTCCGCGTGGGACTTGTAGACCCATCCGCCCGGGACAGTGGCGCGATCGGTCCAGTAGAGGAGTTGCGAAAGCAACAGCGCTGCAGACTGGTCTCCGGTCAGCTCGATGAACGCCCTGGGAACAACAAGAACGTTCTCGTATCCCTGGCGCTCCCTGATGATGCCCAGCACCTCTTCGCGTGGCGTCAAGCCGACCTCCCTGCGCTACCGTGTTGCATACTGTTAGTATGCTATCATCATAGTGTTCAGGAGAACAAGGGTGGCGGTGAGAGCGAGTGGACAGAATGGACCCCATGGACTGGATGGACACACAACACCGGGCACGGCATTCAATCCGTGCCGTCTCTGCAGTCCACCCGGTCCATTCCGCCGTCGGCAGGAGCCGCCAGGCGCTGAAGGCGGGACAACAGCAGCGCTTTGCGGCGCCGGCACGCCGGAACCCATTGCTTTGACGAATGCCCGGTGTTATGTTGACAGACAGTACTTTCGTTCTTGTTGCCCGGGAAGAGACACTCAGCCGTGGCGGTACTTCGTGAGCCGCCGCGCCGAAGGGAGCGCCAGATGATGTCGGGAACACCGGTGCTTTCACGGTACCTTCCGCGCCCGCGAACAGTGCTCGCGGGCTTCTTTGTAGCCGTGCTGCTCCTTGCCTTCCTGCCTCAGCCACGCGTGAGCGCCGCCACGTACACGGTGACCAGCAACTACCCCGGTACAGGAACAGGAACGCTGCACTGGGCCGTCGACCAGGCCAACAGCAACCCCGGCGCCGACATCATCACTTTCGACATGGCAAGCATAGTCACCTCGTGGATTCTGTTCGACGGAGCGTGCGGTGACTACATCGGAGACCTCGGCGAGCTGCTGATTGCCGAGGACGTCACCATCACCGGACCAGGTTCTTCGCTTCTGAGCATCGAACAACGCCCGTCCAACTGCGATATCGTGCGGACACGCATCATACACATCAACGGGGCGACCGACGTCACAATCTCCGGTCTCACACTCCGGTATGGCGCCGCCCCCGACAACGCCGATGGCGCTGACGGCGGGCACGGCGGCGCCATCTACAATGAGACCGCCAATCTCACACTGACCGACTGCGTGCTCGTGAGCAGCCGCGCCGGCTCAGGAGGTGGAAGCAGCGGCGGCTCCGGGGGCGACGGCGGCAGCGGCGGTGCTGTGTACTGCGCCGCGGGCGACCTCACCATTACCGGCTGCACATTCGACAACAACCATGCAGGCAACGGCGGTTCGTCCGGCTCGTATGATGGCTCCACCAGCGGGACGGGCGGCGGCGCGGGCGGAGACGGCGGCGCCATCTGCTTCCTCGGCGATGTGCTGACGATCGGCAGTACCACGTTCAGCAGCAACGTAGCGGGCGACGGCGGCAGGCTCTACCACTGCGCTGACGGCTCAATCGCCGGCAACGGAGGACGCGGCGGCGCTGTGTACGCCAACACCTGCACGTCCGTAGACATCACCGACGACTGCAGCTTCCAGAGCAACGTCGCCGGCAGAGGCGGATTCCAGGACCCCTGTGACGACCCGGACGAGCCCGGTGCCCCGGGGCTGAATGGCCTGGGTGGCTGGGGAGGAAGCGGCGGAGCAATCTACGTCAGCCACGAGGCCCTCACGCTGGAGCACTGCACGTTCAGCAACAACCGCGCGGAGCGGGGAGGCAGCTCGCTGACACAGCAGGCGGGGCCGGGCGGCCTGGGCGGAGCGATGTACCATAGCGCCAACTGGCTCGACGTGGACTACTGCACCTTCTCATCCAATATCGCCGGGGTAGGTGGCGAGGGACCTGAGGGCCTACGGGGAGCGGGAGGCCATGGCGGCGCCATCTACTGCAGCGGCGGCACCGCGGACGTAGTCGGCTGCGCGTTCACATGGAACCACGGTGGCGCGGGCTGCGGAGACACGCCCGACGCGCCTGAACCCGGTGGTTTCGACGGCGCTTCGCCGGGAGGCTCGGGCGGAGCCATATACTCCCACTCCGGAGGACTCCTGTTGCAGGACACCCTGTTCGAAGGAAACGGCGCCGGCATGGGCGGCTACAGCGAATCGGTCGGCGGCTACGTCGACCACGGCAGCGGGGGCGCGGTCTGGTGCGACAACCAACCCATCTACGACGCCCTCAGCGCCGAGCGCTGCTCTTTCGTACGCAACTCTCCCAGCCTCAAAGGCGGGGCCATCTACGTCAACCAGGGCGCGGCGGAGCTGGTGAACTGCACCATCGCGGAAGGCTGGGCCCGTGAGGGCGGAGGCATCAGGGCCGCGGACGGAGTGCCGGTGCAGCTCAGCTTCTGCACTGTAGTCTGGAACCAGGCCGTGGACTATGGCGGGGGCATCTACGCGGATGCCCTGGCCCTCAAGGGCTGCATCGTCGCGAACAACACCTTCTATGTGAGTTCGGGGACGGAGCCCTCACAGGGCACCGACGAGGACGGACTGGACATCTACGACGGCGACGGCAGCAACCCCTTCAAGTCCGTCACGTCCCACGGGGGAAACGTCCTCGGCATCAGTTCCGGGTTCACCATGCAGCAGGTGGACCCATCCCCGAACGACGCCGTGGGTGTTGAGGCAGGGCTCGGCTCCCTGACCGACGCGTTTGACCCGCTCTACGTCTGCACGCTCCTGCTGGATAGCCCCGCGCTCGACTTCGTCCCGGTGGTCGACGGGACCACCATTGACGGAACCGCGGTCGATGTCGACCAGATACAGACATCACGTCCGCAGGACGGCGACCTCGACGGCACGGCGCTGTGGGACAGCGGAGCATTCGAGAGCCGGATTCAGACAGCCACTGTCGCGTCGGATACGGGCAGCGGCGACATCACCGTTATCTTCAGCGATGCGGGCATCCTCGACGAGTTCAACGCAAGAGGCATCGACGAGGTGTGCTGCGAAGTCCCCGGGGGAGTCTACTTCCCTCATGGCTTGCTGGAGATAGTCATCACAGGACTCGAGGATGAGGGATTCGAACCGGCGGAAGTGACGCTCACGCTCACCTATCCCGAGGATATACCGGAGGACGCGATGTACTGGAAGTGCGACCCCGTCGAGTGCGAGTGGGTCGACGTCACGGACCTCCTGGGCGACCACGATGGCGACAACGTGCTGACGCTCACGCTGACCGACGGCGACGACGGCGACATGGACCAGAGCTGGAATGGCGAGATACACGACCCGGGCGGCGTGGTGCTGGCCGTGGAAGAAGAGGACGAAGAGCCGGAGAAGCGCCGCGAGCGGGAGGTGCCTCTCGAGCCCGCCAGCATGAACACGAACTACATGGCGTTGAGTGCGTACCAGGCGCTGCCCGGCCAGACGGTGCAGGTCTCCGTCAACGTCTGCAACGGCGGCGAGGTGAAGGGCAGCCGGAACGTGGTGCTGGCGGTGAACGGGGTCACCGAGCAGTCCCAGAGCATCAGCGTCTCGGGCGGCTCCTGCAAGACAGTCGTCTTCAACGTAGTGAAGGCTGTGCCGGGCACCTACGACATCGACATCAACGGCCAGCGCGCCCAGCTCACCGTGCTGGCGCCGCGGACCATCCAGGCGTCAGTGCCGTCAACGCAGGACACCGGCATCGGCACGGCGGGCATCATCGCGATTCTGGTGGTGATGGGCGCGCTCATCGGGGCGCTGGTGCTGGTGTTCAAGGGATAGCGACAGCACTTCATCGGAATACGACACAGGGGCGGTCTCCGGACCGCCCCTTTCTCATTCTGGACGCGACGTGGCCGGCACCGGTGGGCGGGTGTTGACCAGATGGCGGGCGGGCATGGGAGCCCGCCCCTACGCCGGAGGGTGTGGACAGCAACGGTGGGCGTGAGACAGCCGGGTGGCGGGCGGGCATGGGAGCCCGCCCCTACGCCGGAGGGTGTGGACAGCAACGGTGGGCGTGAGACAGCCGGGTGGCGGGCGGGCGTGGGAGCCCGCCCCTACGCCGGAGGGTGTGGGCAGCAGCGGGGGGCGTGAGACAACCGGATGGCGGGCGGGCACGTGCAACGTGCCCCCACACGAAGACATCCCGTTCACCCTACCATGTCGGTGTGGGAACCGACCCCTGCGAGAATGGTGCGCGTGGGCAACGATGGCGGGCGCGGGACAAACGAATGACGTTTAACGTGGGGATGAGGAAGGTCCGACGTAGGGGCACGTTGCACGTGCCCAGGGGCGGACGCGGTGTTCGAACGCAGGGGAAAGGTCACGGCGGAAACGTCGACCGCGGGCGCGCAGCCATCCGGATGGCGGGCACGTGCAACGTGCCCCTACGTTCGGGCGCAAGCCATCTGCGCGTGGCAGGCCACCGAATGGCCGGGAGATACCTCGCGGAGGGGCGGGGCGGCGTGGTGACAGTCGTGGAGGTGGTGCGGGCAAGCATGGAGGTAGGAGCAGCCTTCCTCAGCCTCGTGCAGATGCTCATGGACGCCTTCCAGCAACGGCGCGTCGGGCAGTCGCGCCTCGAGGCCGAAGAGGAACCGCGTGTACGGGTGCAGCGCCTCGCGCTCGAAGGCCTCGCCGCCGGCAAGCTCCACAAAGCGGCCCCGGTGCATCACGGCGATGCGGTCGGCCGCGTAGGACACCGTGGCAAGGTCGTGCGAGATGAGTATGAGCGTCAGCCCGCGTTTCCGCTTGAGCTGCAACAGGAGCGACAGCATCTGCGTCGACACGAGCGGGTCGAGCCCCGAGGTCGGCTCGTCCGCAATGAGCAGCGCGGGTTCCAGCAGCAGGGCACGGGCGAGGGCGACCCTCCTGCGCTGGCCGCCGGACAGCTCCGTGGGGTGGCGCTCCATGAACGACGCCGACAGGTTCACCCGGCCGAGGGCCGCCGCGATGCGGTCGCGCCGTGAGGTCGCATCGCCCAGCCCGTGGATGAGCAGCGGCTCCTCGAGGATGTCGGCGACGTGCTGGCGCGGGTCGAGGGTCGAATCCGCGTCCTGGAACACGGGCTGCACCTCGCGGCGGAACTGCTTCAGCTCCGCTTTGTCCATGGCGAAGACGTCCCGGCCGCGGCAGCGCACGCTGCCGCCGTTCGGCTCGACCAGTCGCAGCACGGTCCGGGCGAGCGTGGTCTTGCCGGAGCCGCTCTCTCCCACGACGCCGAAGACCTCGCCCTCCGCGACTGCGAATGAGACGCCGTCGACCGCTCTGATGACGTGATCCGGGTGGTGATACCGCGCCAGCGGGTTGTGGCGCACCACGAAGTGGAGGCGCAGGTTACGGACGTCGAGCATCATCGGCTCGTCTCCCGGTAGAGGTGACAGGCCACCGTCACTCCACCACGGAGTTCGCATTCCGGCGGCGCTTGAACCGAACAAACAGTCATGGCCTCCGGACAGGCGGGATGGAAGGGGCAGCCCGGGGGGAAGTGGATGAGGTCCAGCGTCTCGGCGGCCACGTCCGAAAGCGGCTCGCCGCGGGTCCGCCGCTGCGCGGTGAGGAGGAGCCGGCTGTACGGATGGTGCGGCCGGCTGAGGACATCCGCGCACGGTCCGGACTCCACGATGCGCCCTCCGTACATGACGGCCACGCGGTCGCACGCGGCCCCAATCGCATCGACATCGTGGCTGACGACGAGCATCGAGAGCCCGCCGCGCAGTCGCTGCAACGCCTCAAGCGCCTGTGCCTTGACGGCCCTGTCGAGAGCGGTGGTCGGCTCGTCGGCGATGAGCAGCCTCGGCTGCATGACGAGCGCCATGGCGATGAGCACTCGCTGGCGCATGCCGCCGGAGAGCTGGTGCGGGTAGCTGCGCAGCAGCCGGTCGAGCACCGGCCCGGCCTCGAAGCCGAGGCTGCCGAAGACGCGGGCGAACTCGCCGGAGTCGGCGGAGTCGTCGCCCCGGCGACCCGAAGGCTGGAGTCCCCCACCGCCCCTCCGCACCGCGAGCGCCTCGAGAAGTTGCCGTCTGACCGTGTACGCCGGGTTGAGCGCAGTCGCCTGGTTCTGCGGCACGAGCGCGATGACCCGGCCCCGGATGCGCTGCATCTCAGGTTCGCCGAGCGACGTGATGTCGCGCCCCTCGAGCAGCACCTGCCCTCTCACGATGCGTCCCGGCTGCTGCAAGTGCAGCAGCGAAAGGAAGAGCACGGTCTTGCCGCAGCCGCTCTCGCCCATGATGCCGAGGCTCTCGCCGGTCCGCACCTCGAGGCTGACGCCGTTGTTGGCGCGCACGGTGCCGGCCGGTGTGTCGAAGCACACGTGCAGGTCATTCACGTTCAAGAGCGCGTTCACCGGTCGAGCGCCCTCCTCAGGCGCGGGTCGCTGCGCTCCTCGATGCCGAAGCTGACGAGGGTGAGGCCGAAGATACAGAGACCGATGCAGAGGCCCGGCGGCAGGTACCACCACCACAGCTCGCGGATGAAGCCGCCGCGCGCGAAGGCGTAGTGCAGCATCATGCCCCAGCTCTTCGTCGTCGGGTCGCCCAGCCCGAGGAAGCTCAAGGACGCCTCCATGAGCATGGCGGCGGCCACCGTCAGCACGAGCTTCGCCAGCACGAGCGGCAGGACGTTCGGGAGGACGTGGCGCCGCATGAGCCAGCCATCGCCCGCGCCGAGCGCGCGAGCGGCTTCGACGTAGCCGGACTGCCGTACGCTCAGCACCTGCGAGCGGATGACGCGCGCCGTGGACGGCCAAAAGACGAGGCCGATGATGAGTATGGTGTGCCACAGGCCCGGCCCGAGGTAGACGGAGACAAGGATGACGAGCGGCAGCGCGGGGATGACGAGAACGACATCCGTGAGGCCCATGAGCGCCTCATCGAGCCGGCCGCGCCGGAAGCCGGCGAGCAGCCCGACGAGCACGCCGAGGCTCACCGCGAGCAAGCCGCTGAGCAGGCCCACGGTGAGCGAGACGCGCGCTCCGGTGATGAGCTCCGAGAGGATGTCCCGTCCGACATCGTCCGTGCCCAGCAGATGGGTGGCGGTCGGCGACAGGAACGGTTCGAAGTGCGCCCACGGGTCGTGCGGCGCCAGCAGCGGCGCGAGCAGCGCCCCGAGGACGAACGCGGCGAAGAGCGCCAGCCCGGCGAGCGCCAGGCGATTGTGGCGCACGTGCTCCGTGAACTGCATCGCCTACCTCGTCCTCGGGTCGAGCAGCGGGTACAGCACGTCCGCGATGAAGTTGGCCGCCAGCACGCACAGGGCGATGATGAGGAAGGCCGACTGCAGCAGGGGGTAGTCCCGGGCCGCTATCGCATCGTAGATGAGGGTGCCCATGCCCGGCCAGGAGAAGACGACCTCGACGAGCAGCGCTCCGGAGAGCACCATGCCGAACTGGATGGCGGTGACGGTGACGAGCGGCGCCAGCGCATTCCGCAGGACGTGCCTGAAGAGCACGGCCATGCCGGAGAGGCCCTTCGCCTGCGCCATAAGGACATAGTCCTCGCCGAGAATGGAGACGACCGAGCCGCGCACGATGAAGAAGTCGTACGTGGCCTTGAAGGCGGTGATGACCACGAACGGCAGCAGCATGTGCCAGCCGACGTCCAGGAGGTAGGGCAGGTCCGTCGCGCCGCCTGACGTGGCCCGCCCCAGGGGGAACCAGTCGAGCCGGAAGCTGAAGACAAACAGCAGCAGCATGGCGAGCCAGTAGTGCGGCATGGCGTAGACGAAAAGGTTCGCCGCGGAGAGCCCGATGTCCACTCGTGAGCCGCGGCGCCAGGCGGCGAGGCCGCCCAGCAGCGCGGCAAGCAGCGCCGCGATGAGGACGGACGGCAGGACGAGCGCCAGCGTCCAGCGCAGATGCAGCGCGATGGCGTCGCGCACCGGTCGCAGGTAGAGGTACGAGTAGCCCCAGTCGCCTGTCAGCAGTCCCATCAGATAGCGTCCGTACTGCACGAGCAGCGGCCGGTCGAGGCCGAGGTCGGCCTTCAACTCGTCGAGCGCGCCGCCGGCGGCGTAGTACGCCTCTTCGCCGACGAGGTTCATGAGCGGGTCGCCGGGCATCAGCCGGGGCAGCAGGAAGTTGAGGGTCACGATGACGAACAGGACGACGAGATACCTCGCCGCCCTGGCGGCTATCGTGGCCGAGAGGTGCTCGTGCCGCTGTACAGGTACGGCGCTCGTCACGGTTGCCATGTGTGCCTTGAAGACGGCCTCACTTCTTCGTCACGGTAGACCAGGAGAAGCTGTTGACCACTCCTCCGTAGATATTGTCGATGGTCCAGTCCTCCCAGCCCTTGCGGTACGGGTAGAGGCTTTCGGTCCAGGCGAGCGCGATGCCGGGCAGGTAGTCGGAATGCAACTGCTGCAGCTCCCTGTCGAGCCGCTCCTGCTCCGCGGGGTCGCCCGTGGCGAGGCGTGCGTCGCAGACGGCAAGATACTCGGGTGCCGCCAGGTTGTGCAACACTCCGGCGCCGGTGCGGCGCGAGTCGAAGTAGCCGGAGCCGTGGCTCGCGTGCATGAGCGTGCCCCACGGAGTGGCGCGGAAGAAGACGAGGTCGTAATCCATGGCATCCTTTGCAGCGATCCAGGTGGCGTTGTCGACGCCCCTGACCGCGCTGTCGATGCCGACGGCCTCCAGATCCGCGGCCACCATCTCGGTGGCGCGGAGCGTGCTGGAGACATCGCCGCGGGTGAGCAACCTCAACACGATGTTCTTGCCGTCAGCGCCCTCGCGGATGCCGTCGCCGTTCGTATCCATCCAGCTCAGCGAGTCGAGCAGCCGGTTGGCTTTCGCCACATCCTGAGCCAGCTCCGGAAGGTCGGCGTTGAAGTTCGGATGCGTGGGCGGCACAAAGCCGGCGGTGGGCGTGCTGCCGTAGCCGGAGAAGACGAGGTCGACTATCTGCTCGTAGTTGATGGCGGCCGCGACCGCCTGCCGGAAGGCGAGGTCCGACGTCGCCGGGCGGTCGATATTGAAGCCGATGGCGGCCGGCACGCCGAGGTACGTGGACGTCGCGAACTCCACGTTGCCGCTCTCCTGCAGGGGCGGGACGTGCGTGTAGGGGAACTCGCCGGAGTAGTCCCACCACGTGTCTATCTCGCCGTTGGCGAGCGCCATGACGAGCGCGTCCATGGTGCGGTAGACGTTGACCTCAAGCCGGTCGATTGTCGTCTCCTCCTGGAAATAGTACTCGTTCGCGACGAAGACGAACCTGCCGGCGGCGGGGTCCCAGCTCTCAAGTGCAAAGGGGCCGGAGCCGATGACCCTGTCGGCGCCCTCATAAGTGAGCGGATCTTCGACGGCGCCCCAGACGCTCTCGGGAACGACCGAGTAGGTCATGAACTCGGTGAGCAGGTTGCCGTAGGGACGCGTGAGGGAGAGGATGACGTCGTTGCCGTCCACCGTGACGCTCTCGATGACATCCTGCATCCAGCCCGCCTGCGGGTCCTTGTCCCGGTAGTACTCGATGGAGAACTTCACATCGTACGGGGTGAGCAGCACGCCGTCGTGACATTCGGCATCTTCCGCGATGGTGAAGGTATACGTCCTGCTGTCATCCGAGATGGTCCAGCCGGTCGCCAGCCACGGCACGGGCTTCATGTCCGGGCCGAGCTTGATGAGGCTGTCGTGCGTGGTGATATTGGAGAGCACGCCGTACCAGTAGTCGGCGAACCTGTTGGTGGTCTTGAAGGGCTTCGTCGTGCCGACGCGGAGGACAACCGGAGCGACGGAGGGAACCGGGCTCATCGTGGGCGTGGTCGGGTGGCTCTGCGGGTTCTCCGACGGAGCCGGCCCGGTGCAGGCGGCGCTTCCTGCCAGAAGCGCGATTGCCACCAGGGCCGACAGCACGTGTCCGATGGTCCTCATATCGTCTCCTTTTCGCTCAGTCGCACGTCACCGAGATGAGGGCGTCCGTGTACGAGCGCCGCAGCCACGCGTCGCCGTCGCGCTGAGTGGTCATGCCATGGCTGATGACGTAATCACGAAGAGCCTGGCACTGCCCGGCGTCAAGGCCGGGGTTGTAGCGAAAGATGTCCATCTGAGTCTCGAGCGGCACATCGTAGCTGTAGTCGACGAACTCGACCTCCGGCCGGTAGCCGAGGCCGGTGAGCATCTCACACAGCCCGGTGTAGTCAGGGCATGGCTCGATGCCGAACAGGTCCCTGAAGACAGCCGAAAGGCTGTTGCCCGCCGTATGGACGAGCAGGAGGCAATGGTCCGCGATCCGGCACATCTTCCGCAGGGCCGCGGCGATGTCGTCCATCTGGAGCGAGTGAATCGCCAGGACAAGGTCGTGGCTGCCCAACTCCTCAACGTCGACATCCTCCCACCGCTTCTCAACAACCGTCACGTTCCCGGCGCCTTCGCGCCGGATTGCCTCGTGAAGCTGCCTCGCCTGTGCAGGAGACGGTTCGACGGCGGTCACGCTGTGCGCCGTGCGAGCCAGAGGAACGGCGAAGAGGCCGGTCCCCGCGCCGATATCGAGCACCGTGCCACCGGGCCGTGCGTACGTCATGACGCGGTCAAGCAGGACGCCGGGGTAGTCGCCCTGCATGGCGGCGACCCATGCGCCGTAGCGCTCCCAGAAGGCCTCCTCGCGTATGCCGGCGCGGCGCAGGTTGGCCTCGAGGCTTGCGCGCCGGCGATGTGCCCGCCACGTCGCGGCCGATGCCTCGACCACTGTCTCAGATTCCGGATATGCCGGTAGCACGTTGTCTCCTCCCGGGCTCGTCCGCGCACGACGCGCTTCAGAGTGTCATTGCAACTTGTTGCAGTACTGAGACCAAAAAAGAGAGCCGGGGCCGCTACGTCTCCTTCGCGCAGGCCTGGCAGAGGCCGTTCATCACCACATGGTGAAGGTCGACGTGGAAGCCATAGTCCCGGGCGAGTGACTGCTCCAGCGGGGCGAACAGGTCCTCCGCGCACTCGACGGTCTTGCCGCACTTCCGGCAGACCAGGTGGTGGTGGTGCCCCTCCTCGGCGTGGTGGTAGACGAAGGTATCGCCGATGCGGCTCTTGAAGACGCAGCCCGCTTCCTCGAGCAGGTCGAGCGTCCGGTACACCGTCGACTTGTCCACGCCAGGCATGCGTTCCTGGGCGTGAGCGATAATCTCATCCGCCGTGAGGTGGGCTCCTGTGTCGTGGAGGATATCAGCGATGAGCCGCCGCTGCGGCGTGAGCTTGTACCCTTTCTGCCTGAGCGTTATGACGCATGTCATCGTAGCTGCACCTGGTCGCAATTATGGCAGCGCCGCTGCGGAACGTCAAGGAAGGGCCATAAGGTGAGCGCGTCTTGCCCGACCGGAAAGGGTGCGCACGGGCAGCGACGGTGGGCCAGCCACAACCGGATGGCGGGCGGACGCGGAGGTCCGCCCCTACGGCGGAGCAGCCGACGGTTGTAGCGAAAGCACCCGCTGGCGTCGATTCAGTTGAGACCGGTGCATGCCCTACCACCATCAAGCGGGAACCAAATGGGCAGCAGCGGCCGATGAAGACAGACGAGGCAATTGCCCCCGGGGCTAGACTTCCACCTTCACGTCGTCGCCGTCCATCACCACCTTGAACGTCTGCTGCCCGCTCGCGCCCCTGCCGGCCGTGAGCGCCTTGCCGGCGAAGCCGACATTCTTCACGACCGTGCCAGTCTTCACATCGTACTGTGCGCCGTGACGGGGGCATATCACGATGCCGCTCTCAAACCTGCCCTTTGTGAGGTCTCCACCCATGTGTGAGCAGACCGCATCCAGGGCGTAGACAGTCCCTCCGACGTTGGCAAGCAGCAGCTTCCTGCCGCCGGCTTCGACACCAAGCATCTTGCCGTTCGCTATCTGGCTCTTCCTGGCAACCGTAATCAGCGCCATGCTCGATTCCTCCCTCGTACAGGTACGTGCAGCAGCCTGTATGGTGCACCGACGCACTGCAGCCGTCAACGAGCGGCGCTTCGCTTCTCATCGCTCCAGGGAATACGGTCCCGCGTGACCGCAGGGACCCAGAACCGCGGACCCGCAACAGTATTATGGTACTATCGGTGCATGCTCCCCGTCCGCGGTGCGACTCATCCGCACCGGCGTCCTTCCTGTCCGGACGGCATGAAGGTAAGGCGCGCCCATGGTTCCGCCATCGCAACCTGAAGTACTCGACGTCGATATCCCCGACTCGCTTCGCCAGAGGTGGCAGGCTGCGTTGACACTCCTTGGCGAGTTGCTTGATATCCCGGCTCCGCTGGTGGTGCGCGCCCACACAAACGAGGTCGAGGTGTTCGCAAGCGGCCAACGCGAGGGCAACGTCTACAAGGTGGGAGAGAGGTCACGTCTCAACACCGGCCTCTACTGCGAGACCGTGATGGCAACGCGGAGCGAGCTTCTCGTACCCGACGCTCGGAAAGACCCCGACTGGGACCGCAAGCCGGACATCAAACGCGGAATGGTATCGTACCTTGGTCTCCCCCTGGAATGGCCCTCGGGCCACATCTTCGGGACGGTTTGCGTCCTGGACAAGGTCGAGCGCCGCCATTCGGACCTGCACCGCCGCGTGCTGAGCCAGTTCCGCGACCTCATCCAGAGCGACCTCGCTCTCGTATTCGAGAACCACCTGCTGCGGCAGGAGATAGCAGAGCGGACAGCCGTGGAAACCGAGCTTCGTGCGACGCACGAGGAACTTCGTAACTTCGCCGGCCGGCTGCAACTCGCCCGGGAACAGGAGCGTTCGGTCGTCGCACACAGGTTGCACGACGACATCGCCCAGGCACTCACGGCGGTGAAGATGGACCTCGACGCCTGGGCCAGGAAGTTCCCGGCGACCGCGCAGCCGTCGGCAAGCCCGCTGTTCGCGTCAATCACCTCCACGCTCGACGGCGCGATAGCACGAGTGCGGTCGCTTTTCGATGACCTCATCCCGGCGATGCTCGAAGACCTGGGTCTGATTCCGACCATGGAGTGGGAGGCGGATGAGTTCGCACGGCGAACCGGCATTCCCTGCTCGGTTCAGGGACCGAAGAGGCTGAGACGCATCGAGCGCCGCACCGGTCTGCTGCTGTACCGCATCGTTCAGCAGACGCTGACGCACTTGGCCGAGCCCTTCTCGGTTCAGCAGGTCCACATCGTGCTCAGCCAGGAGGGCGGCAAGACGGTGCTGCGACTCTCGGCAGTCGGGCATGCGGAGTCGGCGAACACAACCACGGAGTCCGGCCACATGCTCATCGCCGATCTCCGCCATGAACTCGAGAGTCGCGGCGGCACGCTGCAGATGGGGCGCTCGACCGATGGCGAGATGGTGATGCTGGTCACCGTGCCGTCGGTGGCCCCCAGGTAGGCTGCCCTCCAGCACGTCCTCCCTGTCCCCGGCCTTTCACGTGCTCCACCGTGCGCGACGCAGACAGCGCGCCGTCACCCCATTCGCCCGCCGGCCCGGCCCAGCCGCGAGCGCAACCGGGACGGCCTCGAGCCGTAGACGGCGCTGGCCAGGAGCTTGCCGACGAGGGGCAGCGGGTCCCGCCAAGACGGGAGAAGCATCTTCGTGTGCGGGTCGACGAAATCCGCAAGCCACTGTCGAACGATGCTGCGTTTCCGGGGATGGCTCAGCATGCAGAGCATATCCAGCGTGAAGAAGTAGCGCGCCTTCATGTCCGTGCGGTACGACGTGACCGGCGCGACGTCGCCATCCATCGCCAGCCGGTAGAGCAGGTACGGGAAATCAACACCGGCAACCGTCGAGGTGTAGAGCGAGCCCCAGAGCCGCGGGTTGACCTCCATGAACGTGGGCTTGCCGTCGCGCGGGTCGATACGGAACTCCACCTCGGCGGGGCCGTACCAGTGCATCTCCTTCAGCATGGCGAGCGCCATGCCGGCCAGTTCCGGCCACCGCACCGCCTGGCCGCACGAAGTGGGGCCTGCAAGGGGGGGGATACGTCCGGATACGCCTGCAGACGACCGCCGCACGCGGCAGCGAGTCGCGGCCCAGCAGCACGTCCACGTCGTACGTCAGGCCTCCCCACGGAACGTACTCTTGGACGATGACGGGGCCGAACACCTTCTCGATGTGTTCACAGGAGGGCCGGACGTCCTCGGCGCGCTCAACCCTGCGGAGTCCGAGGCTGCCGTGGGAGTTGCGCGGACGGACGATGACCGGCAGCTGCAACTGCGCCAGCGCCGCCGCGACGTCACCCGGACCCGCCACCGCGAAGGTGGCCGGCACCCTGAGTCCGCAGCGTCGCGCCACCTCCACGGAGAGCGCCTTGTCGTGCGCGCGGCGCAGCGCGTCGCAGCCCGTGAACGGGAACCGGGCGAGCTGCTGGATCTCGCCCTTCCGGCGCGCCAGCGCGAAGAGCGCGTCATCGAGGACGGGAATCACGACGTCACAGGGGTGCCGCGCGAGGTCGCCCAAGACGAAGTCCGCGTACCTGTCCGGGTGACGTTCGGGGTCCGGCGAAACGGCGGCGCGCCGGCAGTACCGCGAGAAGAAGCCGACGGAGACGCGGTCGTTGTCCAGGGCCGTCACGCGAATGCCCTTCTCACCGAGGGAACGGATGACGACAAGGCCCGCTCTTGATTGCGCGTCCGTCACCAGGACCGACGATGTCATGTGCTGCTCAAGCCGGGGGTATTGCGACCCGACCGGAGACAGTATGCACCATCGCGCAGTGCGGACACGAGACCGGCAGTGCAGCAGGCGAACGGCAGCAACGGCGGGCGTGTGGCAACCGGACGGCGGGCACGCAGCCGCGTGCCCCTACCGCAGCCACGTCCATTGCATCCATCCGGTCCATCGGGTCCATCGACCACGTACGCGGGCAGGCGTGGAAGCCTGCCCCTACGGGAGAAAGGGCCCCCGCCGCGGGCGGACGCAGAGGTCCGCCCCTGCACCGGAGGGTGCAACTGCAGGTGGCGAGTGGGCCCACGGCGTGCCGACGCAACGCAGCGGGCGAGGCATGCCTCGCCCCTACGACAATCCCAGCACCCCGTGTCCATGCAGGGCAGGGACGCGGCGTCCGGATGTAGGGGCCGTTCGAGAACGGCCCGGTGACGGGAGTGAAACGCGGTTCATGGTGACAACGGCGGGCGTCCGGCACGTCGATGGTGGGAGGGTCCGAGACCCTCCCACGGGAGGAAAGGCCGCGTGCTAGTATACGGGCCGAGCGAACCGCACAGGAGGTCATCATGGTACAGCAGCAGCCACCCGTGCCCGCGAGCCAGCACAAGAAGATACCGCTGGAGTTCCCCTCCCAGCTCAAGGGCGGCGCCTACGCCAACAACATGATGGTCGTCCACACCAAAGAGGAGTTCATCCTCGACTTCCTGATGGTGGGGCCGGGGGGCGGCGCGGTGACGTCGCGCGTCATCATGAGCCCCGGCCACATGAAACGGATGATTTCCGCGCTGCAGGAGAACATGCACCGGTACGAGCAGCGGTACGGCTCGCTTGCACCCGCTGAGGAGCCGAAGGGCCACATTGGATTCGTCAGGGAGTGACCGGCTGCAACGGTGGGCGTCTGACCGTCGGATGGCGGGCACGTGCAACGTGCCCCTACACCGGAATGCTGTGTTGCCGGTTCACCCGTGATTCAAGACGGCGGCCGGGCCGTTCACGAACGGCCCCTACGGAAGAGGCGAAGGTTGGGCGTTGGCAGCCACGGTACGCGTGCGGCGATCGGATAGCGGGAGGGTCTGAGACCCTCCCCTACAGGAGACAACACATTCACCCCACCAGGTCGGCGTGGCAAGCACCCGACACAGCAACGGTGTGCGCCGGCCGCAAGGGCGGGCATGCAAAGACCGGATGACGGGAGGGTCTGAGACCCTCCCCTACAGGAGTCGATGAATGCGCGCCGCCAGGTCGGCGCGGCAAGCACCTCACAAAGGAATGGTGTCTCCGCAATCCGTCACGCGCTCTTCTTCCCTCCCTGCGTCGCACGATGGCCGCGCATGGCGCGACGGTACACCAGAATGGTGATGGCGGCGATGCCCGCCCAGACAGGGCTGAAGACGACCAGCCAGATGAGCAGGCCGGCCAGGCCGCGGCCAAGCGAGCCGAGCCCCCGGGCAGCATCCCTGAAGGCGCCTCCAGGACTCCAGACCCCACTGACCTGGATGTAGTAGTCGCGGTACTCCGTCTCCGACGCGCCCTTGTCATCCGTGACGGTCAGGCGCACGCCGTACAGGCCCTCGTCCCGGTAGATGTAGGACGGGTTCGCCTCAGTGCTTGTGCCGCCGTCGCCGAAGTCCCATTCGTACGTGTACGGAGTGAACCCCCCCGACACCTCGGAGTCGAACATCACCGGTTTGCCCTCGTCCACCGCACGGCTTTCAGCGGCGAACGACACGGTCAGAATCGACTCTCTCAGGTACACCTCGATGAGCGACGAGGCTGACGTCTGTTCGAGGTAGCGGATGCGCCCCTCGAGCTGCTCTATTTCGCCGCGGACGCGCGACAGTTCGCGCTGCACTTCGAGCAACTCCTCGACCGAGCCCGCGCGCTCCAGGAGGGCAAGCAGTTTCGCCTCGGTGCTCTGCAGGTTGCGGCGCTGCGCCGTGAGGTCGACGTACTCCTCGGTGACATCGGTGCTGGACGTGGTCTCCCGGACCACCTCGACGGCGAGGCCGCGCAGCGCGGCGAGAGCGCTGTCAAACCGGTCGGCATCGACTCTGACGACAACCGTGCCGAACGTCCGCCCGTTGTCTTCGTAGAGAGAGGACGACACCACGTGCCCGTCGAACGTGGCGGCAAGACGGCCGATGTCCTGAGCCACCGCCGTCACATCGTCAACGACCAGCTCCATGGAGCCGTTGCGCACCACCATGCGGTCCGGCGTGGAGACAGAGCCATCGGACGGCTTCGCAGGCGTCTGGCCGTCTCCCGTCGATGGAACGCCGGGGGCTATGGTCGGCACCGGCGCACCGGGAGTGTAGCCGCTTTCCTCGTCACCCTCCGACCAGCCTCCCGGGTAGCCCGGGGCGACCTCGTTCGGCGAAGCGCAGCCCGCCGCGCCGACCGCGAGCACACCACCCAACACGATGCACAGGACAAGTCTCACAAACGTGCGACCTCTCAAGAGTCTCATTCGCGTCTCCTCCCTGGGCACAGGCTCAGCCCGGTGCCCTGACCGCTACTTCTCCGCAACCGCGATGAGCATGCCGCTCATCTCCTTGTCATATGGCTGGAACTCGTAGCTCCCGTAGAACGTGTACCGGTGGAAGCCCACCTTGCGCAGCGCCCCCTCGATGTCGTCGCGAAGGAACACCCGGTTGTAGCAGATGCTCCACACCTGCATGTCCTTCCGTGCCGGGTCATGGAACAGGTCAACCACGTTGAAGCGGGCGCCGGCGTCGAAGTAGTCGATGACGAACAGCCGCGTGAAATCCCCGCGGTTGACCTCGGGGATGAAGCGGGGCTTGTCCCGCCAGGTCCGGTCGCTCATGCCCGCGGTGAGCACGAGGATACCGCCGTCACGCAGGACACCTCTCATGCTCGCGAGGGCGCGGCGCAACTCGACCTCGTCCGGCATCTCGAAGAAGGCGGACGAGAGGCAGACAACCGCATCGAACTCCTTCGCGTACGTCAGCGGCAACTCGCGAAAGTCGGCCTGATCGAGGGGAACGCTCACATGGTGCGACGCCAGGTTGCGCTCGGCCTGCGCCAGCATCGCCGCGGAGATGTCCGAGCCGAACACCTCGCAGTCGAGTTGGTGGAAGAGGTAGAGGTCGCGACCCGTCCCGCAGGCACAATCGAGCACGCTGTGGACGTGGTGATGCGCGAACAGCGTGCGGAAGAACTCCGTCGTCTTCGGGTCGTGCTCGTCGAACGGCCCGAAGAACAGGTCGTACCGCTCGGCGAAGCTCTCGTACGGGTCGGTCATGCTCATTGTGCCCCCAGCACCAGAAAATGTAGCAGAACGGCCGGCATTAGGCACGTACGACACGAAGACGGGCCCGCCGCAATTGGCGTCACGCCCCTTCGACCGGCACCTCACTCTCTCGTCGAGGCTTCCTGCGCACGGCCGCTGCCTGCTTCTTGAGCCGGCAGCTCTCGACCTGCCCGCACAACACAGAAAGGTCGATGCGCCGGTTCCGCACCATACGCCGATGGGTGACATTCTTCGTGTCCGCTGTCTCGACAAGCTCCGCGTGCAGGCGCCGGGTGCGCTCCAGGGCCACTTCCGCCTCCTTCAGCTTGCCGGCCCGGACGAGCCGGTCACAGAGAGCCTTCTCGACGGCAAAATCCTGGAGCACGTGCCTGAGCACGCGTGCTTCGTCACGTATCTCGTTCTGGTCCTGCGTTCGTGGTTCTGTCATGGTGCATCATGTCTCCTGTTGTATTCACGCGCGACGGCGGTCGCAGAGGCGAGCCGCCAACCAGGGGCTCCTTCCGCCCCGATGCGACTGAGACCGGGGGCCGCAATCACCCGTTCAGGGATGCAGAGTGCACCGAGGCGCGCGCGCAGCTATGGTCATGCCACGTCTGTACCGCACCAGCGATTTCCTGCGCATACGTCACCTTGCCCATCCGACGGGATGCCTCCGACGCCAGAGGGCCTTCCGCCGGCCGCCGCAGTGCGCGCGAGAGGACGAAGGTCTTCCGACCGGACTTCCATGCGGTGCTGGAGCAGCCGAAGTGCTGCTGGTGCAGACCGCGGGGAGGAACAGCGTCATGGTACCAGCTTTCGCCGGGAACACCAAGACCCGCAGCATCCAGCTACGCCGTACGGTTCGCGACATCGTTTGACAGTTGACAATGAATCACCTTAGAATTACGCATCCGGCGTTTGGGTCATACCACGCTGAGCCAGACCCTGACCCGGGACGGACGACTGCCCCCCCATCTCTGTAGACCGGTCACACGTGCAGTCGGGCGGAGTTCGGCCCCGCAGCTCAACGTGCCGTCGCCGGAGAGACACTCGCAGCTGACGTCACGACGTGCACCGCCGGTGGAAGCGTGCACAGGGAGGAGAGCACGCCATGGCAACGATGACACCCGAACCAGCAAAGGAAACCTGTGGAGACACTGCCGAACTCGAGCGGCTCATCGGCCTGCGGGACTGGGAGAACGTGCTGAAGAAGCTGCATGACATCCGCACGGCGGAGGAGGCGGGACTCGTCTGCCTGCTCGACCGCGAACGGACGCTCGAACTGCTGGCCCAGCTGAGCGCTACCGACCTCGCCGAGATGATGGAGACGCTGCCGGATACCGACGTGTGCCGGTTCTGCGACGCTGTTGACGCGGACACCTTGGCGGACGTACTCGACCAGACCGCTCCCGAACGGGCCGCTCACGTGCTGCGGGGGCTGCCGGAAGCCAGGGCAAATGAGGTCATGGCCCACATGAAAGAGAGCGAGACCATCGTCCCTCTGCTCTCACACGAACGGGGCACGGCCGGCTACCACATGTCACCGTCGTTCGTCTCTCTCGCCCCGGACATGACGTGCGACGAGGCGATTGCGGCTCTCCGGGCAGAGCGCCCCCGCCGCGACTCGGTCGACAATCTGTACGTGGTGGACAAGCGCGGGAAGCTCCGGGGAGTGATGACGCTGCGGCAACTCGTCCTCGCGCGCAGCAGCGCGCGGCTGCGCAACTTGATGGAGAAGAAGGTTCTGACCGCGCGCGCGGACATGGACGAGCGCGAGTGCGTGCGATTGATGGAGGACAAGAACATATCGTCGCTGCCGGTGGTGGACAGGGACGGCCACATGCTCGGCGTCATCACGCCGCGACAGCTGCTCCACGTCACGCAGGAACAGGCCACCGCCGACATGTACCACATGGTCGGCGTCGATGAGTCGGAACGACTCTTCAGCCCTCTCCCCGCATCTCTCGGCAAGAGGCTGCCGTGGCTGCTCGTGAGCCTCGGCTTCGCGTTCATCTCAGGGCTCGTGGTCCACGCATTCAACGACACGATAGCCGTGTACGTGGCGCTCGCCGCCTATCTTCCGCTCATTTCGGCCGTAGGCACCAACACGGCCGTGCAGACAGCCACCGTCGTCGTGCGCAGCCTCGCCACCGGCGAACTGCGCCAGCCGTTGATACGGCGAGCGGTTGCGCGCGAGACCGCGCTTGGAGCCCTCAACGGAGCAGCAATCGCCTGCGCCTCAGGTTTCATCGCGTACGTCTGGATGCAGGACCTGTGGCTGGCTCAAGTCTTCGCAGTGGCGATGTTCATCACCGTCGGTCTGGGCGGTGTGCAGGGCATCACCCTTCCGCTCGTGCTGCGCCGCCTCAGGGCCGACCCCGCCCTCGGTTCGAGTGTGTTGCTCGCAACACTGACGGACATCACGGGGTTCGTCTTCTTCCTGGGCATTGCGACCGTGCTCTTGCGGACTTTCCCCGTGGCATGACAATAATCTCTTGCGTCCGTTCGTGCACTGATTTGACAACTCATGTGAAGAAGTCTAACATGCTCTCTGCCAGCAGAAATGCTGTGGGAAGCGCGAGAGATGAGACCGGTAACAAGGCAACTTTGCGCGTGTAGAGACCAGCGAACCGCAACTACGCCGTTCGGAGGCGCAGACGGGGCGTGAGGAGTAGCGTTGACCACACGTCGTGGGGCGGACTCCTCGGTTCCCGGGGGGTCCGCAGTCTTTTTCACGACGAAAGTGTCACAAGGACCTAACCTCCGACCGTGCTTCCACGTTATAAGGAAGGAGGAGCAGTGAAGATGGAAAACGTAACCAGGATCGAGACCGATACCGAACTCGAACCTGTCGATGAAGCTCTGACACCCGACGAGGAAGTCGAGGCAGTCGAGCATGTCGCCGCAGCCGAGATGGACGACGATGAGTTCTCCGCGATGGTTGGCCCGCGGGACTATGACTCGTCCGCGGACATCGAGCAGATGTGGATGCGGGAGATAGGCAGCGTGCCCCTGCTCAGCAACAAGGCAGTGGTGGACCTGGCGAGGACGGTGGAGGAGGGCGAGGTCCTCAACGAGATAGAGGGCGCCTTCCAGGCTGAGAAGGGTATGGCTCCCGACAGCCCGCACCTCGTGCTCGAGATGCTGCGCCGGCTCATCGAACTCGACCGGGTGGTGTCCGTGATGGCCCTGCACTCGGGCGTCTCGCCCAAGAAGGGGCTGCTTGCCACGATAACCGACCCGGGCTTCCGCGCCCTGAGCGACGGCATCTACAGCAGGGAACTGCTGGACGATGTCATGCCGGTGGCCGACGGCAAGGCCGCCCTGGAGCACGCGGTGAGGGAACTCTCCGTTGCCCCGCGGCTGCTGCCGCACGAGGTCATCGAGCTTGCCGGGGCCACGAAGAAGGCGTCCGACCTCGCGGGGGTGATTGCGCTCGACAGCTTCCAGGTCGGTCTCTACGACATGGAGGCCGGGCTCGACAGGCATTTCCGCGGCATCAAGGCTCAGGCCAAGTCCTCACGCGACCAGCTTGTCCAGGCGAACATGCGGCTCGTCGTCAGCGTCGCGAAGAGGCACCTGAACTGGGGCCTGCCGCTTCTTGACCTGGTACAGGAAGGCGCCGTGGGCCTGATGAGGGCGGTTGAGAAGTTCGAATACCGGAAGGGCTACCGCTTCAGCACGTACGCCACGTGGTGGATCATGCAGGCAGTGAGGCGGGCGGTGGACGAGCAGGGGCGGATGATACGCATCCCGGTCCACATGGCCGAGAAGATGCACAAGCTGAACCGGACGCGCCGCGACCTGACGATGTCGAGCGGACGCCAGGCGACCACCGATGAGCTGGGCGAGGCGATGGAGTCATCGCGGGAGTTCGTCGAGATGCTCGACGACCTGCAGCACATCCAGCCGCTCTCGCTCGATCTGCCGGTGGGCGAAGACGGCGACACGTCACTCGGCGACCTGGTGGAGGATGAATCCTCCCCCGCGCCGGAGGAGATTGCCTCGAGCAGCGTGCTGCGCGACCAGATTCGCGAAATGCTGAAGGAGTTGCCCGACCGCGAGCGGAAGATTATCGAGCTGCGCTTTGGACTCGTCGATGGCCGCGAGTGGACGCTGGAAGAGGTCGGCCGGACGATGAACCTGACGCGCGAGCGCATTCGACAGCTGGAGAAGGGCGCGCTGCGCAAGCTGCGCAAGCCCAGTAGGGCCCGCCGGCTCGTGGGAGCGCTCGACTAGGACTGCCGGTTCACAGCGGATTTCGAAGAAGGCGGCTGAACAGCCGCCTTCTTTCTGTCTGCAACCGGAGAGGGACAACGACCACGCTCAGGTCCGCCGTTCCCCGGTGAGCGCTTGCGTGAGCCTGTCGAGTCGAGCGTCACCGCGCGTCAGGTCGAGCAGGTTCCGCCGCACGCACTCAGCCATGTCCGCCTCGTCCATACCGTGGGTGACGGCAAGCGCCTGCAGCACGGTCGGCACGAGGTCCG
Source organism: Dehalococcoidia bacterium (assembly GCA_023229725.1). GTDB lineage: Bacteria > Chloroflexota > Dehalococcoidia > GIF9 > AB-539-J10 > SKVJ01. Next base: position 24,653 of record JALNYR010000002.1, read on the forward strand.
GCATGGCCGGTTCGCCGAAGACCCACTGCGGCCCGCCCGGATTGTCCGTTTCGGTGAGGAGTTGAGCAACGGGTACTTCGCCGGCTATCGACTGGATGAAGCCCGACGACAGCAGCTCGCAGCCGAAGGTGAAGTGGTAGCCGCGGGCGACCAGCCGTTTGAGCGGCTCGGGAGGCCCCGAGTACCAGTGGATGATGGCGCGCCGGATGGCGTACCGTTCCAGCAACTCCAGCACCTCGGCCTCGGCGCCGGAGGTATGCAGGTTGACAACCTTGTCCTGCTCCTTCGCGGCGGAGAGGAAGAACTCCAGCACGCGCAACTGCGAGTCGTAGAGTGAGGCGTCGCGCACGTTCCGGAAATCGAGCCCTATCTCCCCGAACATGGGGCTGCCTTCGAGGTCGGATTCAAGGTCGTCCAGCTGTGTCACAAAGTACGGTGCATTCCACGGATGGATGCCCAGCGTCGCCAGCACCCACCGGGAGCGCTCCTGTATCTTGAGCGTGTGTTCGTACGCCTGCGGCGCCATCGCGGTGCTGATGGTCGCGATGCGCAGCTCGTCGAGTTGGTCGAACACGACGCCGAGCCACGTGTCCGGGTACTCGTCGAGGTGAGCATGAGCGTCGACGTAGACGGCTGGAGGAACGGAGGGCTCGTCCATGGCGCATACATTGTGTTCGCGGCACAGCGGCGCGTCAAGCCGCCTCGCGTTCCGGTGTTGCCTTCGGCGAGGTTGTCCGCGGGGTAGTCACGTCCCGGAATCGTCCGCACAGAGGTCGCGGCAATGCGTTTCCTTGAGCGTGAGCGCTCCCACGACGTAGGCCAGCGACCCGACGAAGATGGTGGCGATGGCGGCACGGAAGGCTTCGGGTCCGTACACGCGCACGCCGTCCACGACCACGCCACCCCAGTACCGGTCAAGGACAAGGCCGAAGACGACCTGCAGCACAGCCGCCGTGATGAACGGGCCGATATTCACGAGTCCCATGCTCATGCCGGAGATAGCGCGCGGGACGACCTCCTTCACGCAGGCGAGGGTGCTGATGGTGAAGCCGGACGACAGGCCCAGCAGGAGGCAGATGGCATAGAGCGCATCCAGCGGGGGCTTGCCCGCGTTCCACAGGAGCACGAGCAGCCACAGGCCGGCATACACGAACGCACTGACGACCGCCGGTTTCTTGCGCGTGCGGTACTTCTCCGACAGCGCCGCCAGACCCACCATGCCGAACATGTAGCCCAGGGTCAAGAGCAAGGTGAACGTGGCTGCCGCATCCCGACTCAGCCCGTACACCTGCATCAGGTACGGCACCCCCCACGCGCCCTGGAAGACGAGCAGCGTCCCGTACGCTCCGATCCCGATGAGCAGCGGGGGCCACACGTACCTGTTGCATACCATCGTGCCCAGCCTGGCGGAAAGGCCCATGGCGGCGCCGCCGTCTCGCTTCGCAACCGGCAGCGTGTTCCTCGAAGCGCCGGCAGTGTCGGCGGCAACGGCCACTACGGCGGGACGGTCCCTCACCACGAGCCAGCAACAACCCGCGACGAGGAAGCCGATGGCGCCGAGCAGCTCATACGAGCCACGCCAGCCGGCATATGCGACGAGAAGAGCCATCGGCGTGGCTCCGATGAGGGAGCCCGCGCCGCCGACGAAGCCCATGAGGGATGAAATCCGTCCGAAGTAGTGGCTGGGAAACCAGTTCGCCTGTATCTTCAGCACGCTCACGAACACGACGGACACGCCGAAGCTGAGAAGGAAGCGTCCGGCGTACAGGGCCGTCACGGAGGACGCCAAACCGAAAAGGATGGAGCCGGCGCCGGCGACCAGGCAGCCGGTCGTCAACACCCGCCTCGGACCGAAGTAGTCAGCCAGGATGCCGGAAGGTATCTGCATGGCGGCGTAGGTGTAGAAGTAGACCGCGAGCAGGCTGCCCGCAGCGGCAGCCGACAGGTCGAACTCGAGCATCAGGCGGTCGACGGCCACGGCCGCGGACACCCGGTGGAACGAGTTGAGCAGTTGGGCAAGGAGAGCGACGCCCCAGACTATCCATGCGAGCCGGGAGACGGGCAGTCGCGACAGCGGGCCACGGGCGCCGGCCTTCGACCCGCCGGGGCGCTCCGAGAGTGCGTCAGCTTCAGGTGTCATAGCGACCCTGGTTTCCGAAGTTCATCCTCAGATGGTGCGCTTCCGGCGTTCCGCCGCGGCGCCGGATAGCGGGATGGCTGCCGGGGACCCGGTCTGTTTCGCGGTCTCCCGGCAGCCATCCACAGGAGGGAAAGACGCCAAATCACCTGCCTAGAACAGCAACTCGGGCAGCCAGGTGACGAGCTGCGGGAACACCGTGCACAGTCCGAGGGTGATGAGCACGGCCGGATAGAACGGAACACAAGAACCCGCGATGAAGAATAAGGAATACTGCGGCGCCACGCCACGCAGGGCAAACAGGTTGAGTCCGAACGGCGGAGTGACCAGACCCAACTCGTTCACGATGACGATGATGACGCCGAACCATATGAAGCTGAATCCCAGGTTGGCGATGACGGGGGCCACGAAGGCAAGGCTGAGCAGCATGATGGAGATGCCTTCCATGAACGTGCCAAGTATTATGTATATAAGGAAGATAACCGCCATGATGCCGAACTTGCCGAACGGAAGACCGAGAAGCAGGTCAGACAGGACGTCGGTTGCGCCCAGGAACTTGAACGCGTAGCCGAATACTTTCACGACGACGATGAGCGGCATAATCATGGCCGTCACCTTCACGGCCTGGAGGGCCGCTTCCTTGAGCGTCTTGCGATTGAGCGTCTTGTACATCGCTGCGAGCCCCATGCTCAAGATGGCGCCGACCGCGGCCGCCTCGGTCGGGGTCATGACGCCACCGAAGATGAAGCCGAGGATGATGCCGATGATGGAAGCGGCGGGAAGCACGTCCTTGAAACCCGAGAGCTTGTCGCTCAGCGTCATCGGCGGACGCGACGGCACGAGACTCGGGTCACGCCAGACGAGTATGAAGATGGTCACCAGGTAGCAGAGCGCCAGGATGAGGCCCGGTACGAGGCCTCCCGCGAAGAGACGCGGCACGGAGACCTGCTGGTAAGCGCCGTAGATGATGAGAATGACGCTGGGAGGAATGAGGACACTCAGCGTGCCTCCCATACAAATCGCTCCGACGGACAGCTTCGGCTTGTAGCCGAGGCGGACCATCTCAGGCAGGATTGAGTTGCCGAACGCGGCCACCGACGCGATGCTCGACCCGGAGATAGCTCCGAAGACGGCGCTCGCGATGATGCTGGAGGCAGCCATGCCTCCCGGCAGGAACGAAAGCAGCTTGTCGGAGCCGCGGAACAGGGTACGGACGACACCGCTGCTGGCGAACATGGCGCCCATGAAGATGAACAGCGGCGTCGCAGTGAGCGAGAACGACGCCAGCTCAGACCATGACGTGTAGGCAAACTGGTCGAGCCCCTGTCCCATGAACACAACCAGGGCGATCGCGGCCATCGTCCCGATGGCGACGAATATCTCGGCGCCGAGGGCCAGCAGCAGGAACAGGCCGCCAACGAGTATCAGTGCAGTGGCGCCAAGGCTCATTTCGGGGCCTCCTGTTCAAGCGCTTCGCCTGCCTTCGCTCTGCGAACGGCGCGCCAGATGGTCACCGCCACCTGCAGCGTGAGCAGCAGGAAGCCGATGACGATGGTCGATTCAGGGTACTTCAGAGGCATGTGCATCCAGGAATCCGAGGTGCGGTTCTGGCTGAAAGAGCGCTCGATGAAATCGAGCGAGCCCGTGAATATGCTCAGGGAGAACACGAACGCGAGCACGAGCGTCGCAATCCTGACGGCGTTGGCTCTGGACTTCGCCAGTCTCTGGACCAGCGCCTCCACGCGCACGTGTCCCTTCTCCTTCCAGACCCACGCGATGCCGAGGAACGTCATGGCAACGAGGAAGTACTTCGAGAGTTCGTCGGCGAGCAGAGGCGGCCGGCCCACGACGTACCGCATGAACACCTCGAACGTGATGAGAAAACCCATGAACACAACCAGGACAGCGCACACCATTCCCAGGCCATCGCAGATCCTGTCCAGGCCGGCTGCGAATCTCTCTACGAGTCTCTTCATGTGTTCCACCTTCGCCGGCATTGATATCGAGTTAGCGTGTCCGGACACGGGCCGAATGACCCGTGTCCGGACACCTTTCAACAAAGGGCGCAGTGCTACTTTGGGATGTATCGCGCGGAGATGTCAAGCACCTGCTGTCCGTACGGGCCGGCGGTCTTCAGCCAGTCGTTGACCGTCTCGGTGGTGGCAGTCCGGGCCTTGACCACCTCAGCCATGTCGGGGTACACGATGGAGATGTTGGTGCTCGAGACCCACGCCAGGTAGGCGGCGAACTCGGGAACCGCCGCATAGTACTGCTGGCGGGAGACTTCCTTCGCCGTCTCGTCGAGCGCCCACTTCAGGTCGGCGGGCAGCTTGTTGTAGGCTTCGAGGTTCGCGCACCATGCGCCGGAGATGACCGGCATCACGGACCAGACACTGATCGCCGTGGAGAACGCGTCCAGTCCCTGCTCTACGCCGTAGTCCAGGGTGGTGACACATGCGTCGACAACGCCCCTGTACATCGCGTCACCCATCTCAGGACCGGGGATGGACACGGGGGCCGCGCCCAGCAGCTGGAACGCCTTGGTGGCGACAGCGCCGGTGGTGCGCAGCTTGATGTCCTTGAAGGAAGCAACGGTCGTCAGCGGCTCCTTGCCCCAGATGAACTTCATGTTGCCGCTGGGCAGGGAGGAGAGGTACTCGATGCCTGCATCGCGCAGGACCTTGTCGAAAACACCAATCATGTCCGGGTCGTTCATGCACTTCTCGTACTCCCAGATGTCGGAGAAGCGGAACGGCAGGGCGCCGAAGTCCAGCAGAGGATACGTGCCGGCCACGTACGTGATGGACATGTCGCCGAGCTGGGCGTTGTTCCGGGCGATGAAGTCCAGTTCCTGCTCACGGGGGACCATCGTCTCACGAATGTCCAGCGTGAACCGGCCCTGGCTCTTTTCGAGCAGCGTCTGCTCGAACCGGCCGTTGGGCGAGCCGGCGGCGCCGTCCGCAGACATCGCGGGCGCGTAACCCCAGTTCATCGTCCAGTTGGCCTTCTGGCCGGACGAGGCGGGCATGTCACCCGTTGCAGGGGTAGTCGTGGGAGTAGTGGGAGTGGTGGGAGTAGTGGTGGGCGCCGGGGTCGTGGGCGTCGTGGGTGTCGCCGGAGCGGCACACGCCACGATGGAGCCGGCCAGTGCAAGCGTCATGAGCACAAGCAGCAACTTACGCATCGACTAGTCTCCTTTCCTACCGAATCTCAAACCTTCCCTCTATGAACACGCAACCGGGGCGAGACGCCGGTACTCGCACCGTGCTGCATTGACTACTTCCGGTCCGCGATGGGGTTGGACAGGACACCCATGTCCCCTATCTCAACCTCCACCACGTCGCCGGCCTTCAGCGCACCCTTCGAGCCGCCGGGGGTCCCGGTGCAGATGATGTCGCCCGGCTCGAGGGTGATGAGACCCGAGATGTACTCGATGGTCTCGGGCAGCTTGAACAGCATCCGCTGAGTCGTCTCGTCCTGCACGGTCTTGCCGTTCACCCGGACCTGGAGTCGCAGGTTGTTCGGGTCGGGAATCTCATCCTTCAGGACCAGCGACGGCCCCATCGGCAACGACGTGTCGAACGCCTTGGCCGCGAACCAGTCGAACAGTCCGGGGATAGTCGGCACTTTGCCGAGGTCCCTGGCGGACATGTCGTTGATGTTGGTATAGCCGACGATGACGTCGTACGCCTTGTCCTTCGTGACGAGCTTGCAGCGCTTTCCGATGACGGCCGCCAGCTCGCCCTCGAAGACGAAGTTCTGGCTCTGAGGCGGCCGGACAACCGGGTCACCGGTTCCCACGACGGGTGCGAAGCCGGGCTTGATGAAGACGTAGGGCTTTTCCGGCAGGTTGACGTTGCCCTCTTCGGCGTGGGCCTTGTAGTTGAGCGCCAGGCAGAGGATCTTGGGAGGTCGAGGAACCGGGGCAAACAGCCGGACGTCCTTCAGCCTGTACGATACCGTCCTGCCGTCGAGCCCCACCACCTTGCCACCGCGCTTCGACAGCTTCGCGCCCGCCCACCTGGCGACGCGTTCCGCCATCTTGACCGCGGTGTCACCCTGATTCAGAAACTCCATCATGCCATCAGGCAATGTGGGTGCACCTGCCTTCGCGGCAGGTGCGTACGCCGCACTGGCCAGAGCGGCATCGACGACATGGTCGCCGATGAGGATGCCGAGCCTCTGGCAGCCCGGCGATGCTTCGAATGTCACTAAGCGCATGTTGTGTACCTCCTGCGTGCAGACACTGATGTCAGTCTTTCGCCTCACCGAGCGTGATTGCGTTGACCGGGCAGACGTAGTAGCAGGTCCGGCAGCCCTCGCAGAACCGCTCGTCCAGCTTCGCCTTCTTGTCCTGGAGCGACAGCGCCACGTTCGGGCAGGCCTTCACGCAGCGCTGGCAGCCGGTGCACTTCTCTTTGTCGATAATCGGGAGCCACTGCGGGATGCCCTTCGCCTGGTTGGGCTGCAGCAGGTTGACCTTGCCGCGGAAGTCGGCCAGCGTCTTGTAGCCCTTCCGGTCCATCCATTCGCGCATCTCTTTGTCGATTCGGCCGGCAACCTGGACGCCCTCGAGGATGACCTGGGCGCATATCTGCGCGGCATCGCCGCCCATCATCAGGTACTGGATGACATCGGCGCCCGTGCGGACACCGCCGGAGGGGATGATAGGGATAGTCACCGGGCCGCCCTTGGGGAACTTGCCCTGCTCTCTACTGAAGAGATAGGTAATGGGCTTATCGGCGTGCCTCATGCGGAAGATGAGGCCGTTCATGATGGGCACTGACCAGGGGCCGCCCATGCCGGGGCCACGCCACTCGGGCGCGGTTTCGTTCTCGACGTCGACGCTGATGGTCGACCACCGCGTGACCGGCACGACGCCGCTGGCGCCGGCCTTCTCCGCGACCTGGGCCATGCCCACGGCGTCGCAGCAGTCCACGGGGATCTTGGCGAAGATGGGCAGCTTCGTGCCCTTGCGCGCCGCCCTGATGGGCATGGCGAGGTAGTGGTCCGAGTCCATGCTCATGTACCGGCCGGGTTCGGTCGCCGGGCTCGGTCCGGTGTGCAGTTCAACGGCGTTGACGCCGGCCTTCTCCATCGCCGCCGCCTCTGTCGTCCACAGGCTCTCATCGGTGAGGTTGCTGCCGCACCACCCCAGGCTCGCGATAATCGTACAGTCGTAGTCTTTGGCCGCACGGACTATCTTGGCGACCTCCTCGGTCCACTGCTCCAGGGTCGGGACCGTCGTGGCGCCGCCCCAGCCGAGAGGGATATCAGGTCGCATCTTGCGCACGGGCGCGCCCGTGGACTGGAACGAGTAGAGGTGCTTCGTGAAGTCCTTCGTGTTGCCGTAGACCCGATACATCTCGCGGGTGGACGTCTTCACATCATCCGCGTGCTGCATGTGCAGGCTGCGAACGACGATGCCCCCGAATCCCGCCTTCATGCAGTTGAGCGCAGTCGTGGTGTTCTTGGTGTTGGGTCCTGCGCCAACGATGAGCGGGTTCTTCAACTTCATACCGCACATGCTGACTGAGAGATCTGCCATTCGATTTCCTCCTTTATGTCCGAACCTTCCCGGCGTTCAGGAACAGGCCACCGCCGGGCAGGGTATGGCCAACCGAACCATCGCCGTACGCTGCGTGGCCCAATCCACGCGGGCAATCAACCGCGGGAGACTCATCCCGGTCCAGCGTTCGCGGTAGCTGCGATTCGCTGTCGACGAGAGCGCCCCTGCTACTGCCCAGGACGAGACTCCACAGTGGGAATGATGACGTGCTTCTTCCTCGTCTTCCCCTCCCCGGCCTCCGTATTGACGGCCCTGATGTGCTCGATAATCCACGGGACTGTTCCCTCCAGATGGCTCCGCATCAGCTTCGAGGCCTCAGCCGGCTTCCGCTGCTCACTCGCGGTGAGGATGGCGAAGTGCTGCCGGTGACTCATGTTGACCCGCTCGATGCTGTACCTGTTGATGACCGGCCAGTAGGTGGCCACCTGGCTGCGGAGAACCTTTATCACCTGGTCGAGGTACTGGTTGCCGCTGCGCGAATAGAGGCTCGAGTGGAAATCGTTGTGAAGGTGCTGCAGGGAGACGATGGCCTCCGTCCTAACAACGTCGTTGACATCGCGGTTCAGGACTTCAACCACTCTGTCCATCTCTTCATAGACGTTCTTCAGGTGGGAGACATCGTCCGCGGTCATGTCCTCTACCGTGCGCTCGACAGCCAGGCCTTCGAGCAGCAGCCGCAGCGAATACAGTTGCTGCACCTGCTCTTCCGTGAGAGACGAGACGAAGGCCGTGCGGTGAGGGCGAATCGTGACCAGTCCCAGGGCCTGGAGGGTCTTCACCGCCTCCCGAACCGGCGTCACGCTGACGTTCATCTGCTCGGCGATGTCCGCGTAGACCAGCTTCTGGCCGGGGACGAGGCGTCCCTGGGTGATGGCCTCCTGCAGCCGCTGCACAACAGACTGCTCGATGGTGAGGTGCTGGGGGAACTCCTGTGCGTTGTATCTGGGTGGAACTGACATCATCATTTCTCGTATACCGTATATCGTATATGGTTTTATACACGTCCATTTCCGGCTTGTCAAATCCCCCTCGGCATCCTCCGTCTCACGTCCCACGGAAAAAGAGGAGACGACGGTTCTCCCCCAACTATGGCTGCCGGAATCCGGAAAAGTTCTCTGGTAGACTGTTGCGGCAAGGGCAGCTCGCGCATGCGCCGGCGTTGCTCAACGCGCCGCGGAACTGAGAGGGTGCAGAGATGAAAGAAATGACACGGGTTGCACAGTTGCGTACGGCTTCGGAGTTTCGGGACCACCTGAGGGCCTCCGGCGTGACACTGGAGTTCGACGAGGCCGTGCAGTCCGGGGCGGATTCTCCTCTGGCGCAGCCTTATGTCCTGGGTGACAGGACCATCGGCAACCGCTTTGCGATACTGCCGATGGAGGGATGGGACGCCACGCCCGACGGACGACCTTCGGAACTGACGACACGGCGCTGGAAGCGCTTCGGCCTCAGCGGGGCGAAGCTCATATTCGGAGGCGAAGCAGTCACCGCCAGGCTGGAATACCGCGGCAACCCCAACGGCCTGACCCTGACGCGTGAGACGCAGCAGGACATGGCGGCATTGCTCGCCACCCTCGTGGACGCCCACGAGGAGCGATTCGGCACGAGCGACGACCTGCTGGTAGGGCTGCAACTGAGCGACGCCGGCCGCTTCACGCGGCCGTTCGATACGAAGAAGCCGGAACCCCGCGTTCTCTACCATCACCCCATCCTCGACCGCACGGTCGGTCTGGCAGCCGATGCGCCCGTCCTGACGGATGACGATATCGCCCGGACAATCGACGACCTCGTCCACACCGCGGTGCTGGCACAGCAGATAGGCGTCGGATTTGTGGACGTCAAGCACTGTCACGGCTACCTGGGGCACGAGGTGCTCAGTGCGGTGGACCGGCCCGGTCGCTACGGCAGCAGCTTCGAGAACCGCACGCGCTTCCTGCGGGAGGTCGTTGCCGGCATTCGGTCGGAGGCCCCCGGGCTGGACATCGGCGTGAGGCTCAGCGCCTTTGACTTCGTTCCCTTCAGGGCGGGCGCCGATGGAACGGGCGAGCCGGCTCCGTTCACAGGCGACCGGTATCCGTACGCCTTCGGCGGCGACGGCACGGGAGTGGGCATCGACCTGACCGAGCCGCTGGCCTTCCTGGACACGCTTGCGGAGCTGGGTATCCGCCTCGTCTGCATCACCGGTGGCTGCGGCTACTACAACTACCACATCATCAGGCCCTGCTTCATACCGTCGAAGGGCAGCTACCTGCCGCCCGAGGAGCCGCTGCTCGGAGTGGCCCGCCTCGTCAGCGTCACGGCCGAGCTGAAGCGCCTTCGCCCGCAGCTGACGTACGTCGTGAGCGGGCTCTCGTACCTGCAGGAGTGGCTGCCCAACGTAGCGCAGGCCATCGTCAGAAACGGACATGCCGATTTCGCGGGCATCGGGCGCATGGCCATCAGCTATCCGGAGATGGTAGCCGACGTGCTGGCAGGCAGACCCCTGCAGAGGAACCGCGTCTGCCGCGCGTGCAGCCGGTGCACCACGGCGCCACGACACGGGCTCGTGTCCGGCTGCTACCTGACGGATCCGTTCTACCGGGCGCGGCCCGAGTTCGAGCAGGTGGAGCAGCTGCTCCGCTCGTGACAGCGCCGCGGTGAGGCCGCTGCGCTAGTCGTACACCTCGCCGCGCCGGAAGCGCGCCCAGTCCGTCTCGAACCACGCCTCGCCGTGCGGCAACGGCCGCCTTGGCGTCCACTCGCTGTGCGCCGAGCCATCAGGTGAAGCGGCAGTCTCGAGAACCCGGTCCCGGAAGGCGACATCCTCGGGCGCGAACCGCCATTCCTCTCCCAGCGCATCGTGGACAGGAAGGCCTGCCCGGTTGAGCACGAGCGACGAGCCCCTGCTGCCGACGCCGCTCGCCAGCGCGAAGCGAATCGCCTCCAGGTACACGGCGTGGGCGAAGCAGAGGTGCCGGTTGCGCATGGCCTCTGCCAGGCCGGCGTTGCCGGCATACGCGCATCCCTGCGTCTCGATTCGACGCCACTGGGCCCACGCCTGAGGCAGCGCCTCGTCGAGGACGTCGAGGCTGCGAACGTGAGCGCCCGCGCGGCTCATGCGCGCCTGAAACTCGTCGCGCTCCTCTCGCCACGACCTCGCGGCTCCCCCGCACCTCTTCCGGAAGGCGGCAACATCGGCGACGCCGCGCGCCAGCGCCGAGTTGAACGCCCCCTTGTCCAGCGTCCACTTCGCGTACCGGTTCGCGACGTACTCCGCGGCGCGGAAGCCGCCGACCTGCCCCGCATTCAACGCAGAGCCGCCCGGGCGGTAGACGCCGTGCGAGCCGTTGACTTCCCCCACGGGGAAGAGGTGCTTCACGTTCGTGGACTCCCACCACACGTTCCCGGCGAGGCCGCCGTTGTTGTGCTGGGCGCACACCGCTATCTCCAGCGGCTCGCTCTCGATATCGATGCCGTGGTCCCGATACAGCTGTATTGCGGACGGATTCATACGCGCCAGGCGGGCGAAGGGCGTCTCCTGCAGCGCCCCCGACTTGCGCAGGTACTCCTGCGCCTCCCCACTCAGGCCCTCGAAGGAGAATCCGCCGGCATCCCGGCGGAAATCGAGGAAGACGCGACGATGCTTCACCTCGCACTCCACGTAGACGAGGATATCGATGAGCGACGAGCCGCCGGCCACCTTGCGCACGTCGAAGGGCCACTGGTAGCCCTTAAGGAAGACGCGTGAGCACATCTCGTCCGCCGAATCGAAGTAGTCGCGCAGGAACTCGCGCTCGCCACTGACGCCGTCAGCCTCCATGCTGACGAAGCGCGGCATCACCTGCATGAAGCTGCCGGACACGTTCCAGCGGAACTTCGTCGAGGCAAGGCCGAACTGCGATTCCGGCAGGTTCTGCGCCCCGGCGCCCGCCAGCAACGCGAGGCCGATGCCGCCGGTGTGGACCTCGGGATACACGCTGCTGCGGTAGAGACCACCGGGTCCCCCGACCGCCAGTATCACATTCTCGGCCGCGTACGCCACGAGGCTGCCGTCCTGCCTGACAGCGACGGCGCCGGCGGCGCGCCTCCCGCCGATCTCATCGACGGTCAGCAGAAGCACGACGTTCTCCCCCTCCCGGACGTTGATGCCGAGCTCGTTGACGCGTGCAGCGAGCGCGCGGCACATGTCCCGCGACGTGTACGGGCCGACCGACGTCGCCCGCTGGCGCGGGTCGTGGTCCGTCTTGTAGCCGATGAACTGCCCGTAGCGGTCGCGGGGGAAGGGCACGCCCAGGTTGACGAGGTGCATGAACGCCCGCGTCGAAAGGCCGGCCTCGACCAGCGCGAGGTCGCCGTGCATGCCGCCTCCCGAGTAGTACGTCTCGGCCATGGCGAGCGGAGAATCCGCGTCGTCCCCGTAGAGCGCAAGCTTGTAGTAGGTCTGCTTGTCGCTGCCGGTGTTGATGGAGGTGCCCATGCGCAGGCCTTCGGTGACGATGAGCACGTCGTCGATGCCGTTGGCGCGCAGTTGCACCGCGGCGTTCAGTCCCGCGGCGCCGCTGCCGATGACGAGCGTGTGCACCCGCGTCAGCGGCAGGTCGATGCCTGAGACCGTCACTATCTCTTCATGCATGGAAGTGTCCCCCGGTGAGGCGTCATCGCCACAGCCGGCCCACTACAGCCTCTGCAGCGTCAGCCCTCCGTCCACCATGATGGACTGTCCCGTGGAGTAGGGCAGGTCGCCCCGCACCAGCATGGCGACCGCCTTGCCGACGTCCTCCGGATAGCCCCAGCGTTGCTGGACGGTCAGCCCCCCGGCTATGAGCCGGTCGTACTTCTCCCTGACGCCCGCGGTCATGTCGGTCATGATGACGCCGGGACAGACCTCGTACACGGGAATGCCGAACTCGCCCAGGCGCACGGCCCACAGCTTCGTCGCCATGCCGAGGCCGGCCTTGGAGAGGCAGTACTCGCCGCGATTGGGGGAGGCGACGGTCGCCGACATCGACGAGATGTTGACGATGCAACCCGCGAAGCCCGCGTCCTCCCTTCGTTGAGCAATCATCCAGTTGGCGACGGCCTGGGTCAGGAAGTACGGTCCCTTGAGGTTCGTGCCCATGACGCGGTCGTAGCTGTCCTCGCTCGCTTCGAGGATATCGGCGCGCACCTCGGGAGCGACGCCGGCGTTGTTCACGAGCACGTTCAGTCGCCCAAAGCGGCTCCTGATTTCCGACAGGAGGCGCTTCCGGTCCTCGCCGCTGGAGACGTCGGCCTGGACATACATAACATCGCTGCCGGTCGCGCGCAGGCCGGAAACCGCGGCCTCCGCCGCCGCGGGCGGACGAACACCGCACACGGCAAGGTCACATCCCTCGGCGGCGAGGCGCCCGGCTATCCCCAGGCCGATGCCGCGCGCTCCGCCGGTTACCAGCGCCACTCTGTTCATGGAAGTCTCCTCCGTCAGCACCATTGATAGTGCACCAAGTCGCTCGCACGCCGCAAACGGGTCGCGTGCCGCGCTCACATCATGACGGTGAGCCGCGTGTGGCACAATACCAGTATAGAGACGTGGGCGGCGGGCTCACACGCGGGAGGCGGGATATGGCACTCAGGAGCGATGCACTCAGGAAGAACGCGCCGGAGACGCTCGCACTCTACCTCTCGGGCGGGTTCACCGAGGCCGACTACGGCAAGCCGCTGGTGCTGGTGCACTCGACGTTCGGGCAGTCTCACTCCGGCAGCTACCATCTGGACCGGCTCGTGAAGCAGGCGACGCTCGGCATCCATGAATCGGGCGGATCAGCGTTCAGCTTCACAACCACCGACCTGTGCGACGGCGTGGCGACCGGCCACGACGGCATGAACTACGTCCTCCCCTCGCGCGAGTTCATCGCGGGGATGATAGAAGCGTACGTCCAGGGGCACGCCTTCGACGCAGCCGTCCTCACAGCAAGCTGTGACAAGGCGCTTCCCGCGGCGCTCATCGCCGCAGCCCGGCTGAAGGACGACATCCCGGCCGTCATCCTGCCCGGCGGTTCCGGCGGCATCGGCAGCTGCTACCTCATGAGCGGCGACATCGCCGCCGAGTTCGCGAAGGTGGAGACCGGCATGGAGCCGGCTGAGCAGCTGCTGCACGTCCAGCGCCACTCGCTGCCGTGCGAAGGCGCCTGCCAGTACATGGGCACGGCATCCACCATGCAGGTGATGGCCGAGGCGCTCGGCCTCGCAGCGCCAACGTCGGCGCTCGCGCCCGCCAACGAGCGTTATGTCCTGGACTCCGCCCGGCGGGCAGGGCACCTCGTGACGGCGATGCTGCGCAGCGGGCGGAAGACCGGCGACATCCTCTCGGAGGCCTCGCTGCGAAACGCGGTGGTCATCCACCAGGCGACAGGCGGCTCCACCAATGCCCTGCTGCACCTGCCCGCCATCGCCGCCGCCGCGGGACTCGGCTTCGACGTGCGCCTCTTCGACGAGCTGGGACAGAAGACGCCCTACCTCACAAACCTGCACTCGGCGGGCGAGTACGCCTCGCGTCAATTCTGGTACGCGGGGGGCGTCCAGCGGGTCATCGAGCTGCTGGCCGACAGCGGACTCCTCGACATGGATGCCCTCACGGTTACAGGAAAGACGCTGGGTCAGAACCTCGAGGACGTGCGGGCGTCCGATTTCTTCCGGACCGGCGAGGGATACCTGTCGAACTACGCCACACGCGACCGCTCACGCAGCCTATGGCGCACCGATGTCATACGCGACGCATGCGACCTGCGCAACACTTTCGGCTCGGTGGCCATCCTCAAGGGCAACCTTGCGCCCGAAGGCGCCGTGTTCAAGTACAGCGCCTGCGACCCGGCCATGTACGAGCACCGTGGCAGGGCGGTGGTCTTCGAGAACGAAGAGGACTGCTTCGCGGCCGTCACCGGACTGAAGGTGGAGCCGGGCGACGTGCTCATCGTGCGGAACGAGGGCCCGGCCTCGTGCGGCATGCCGGAGCTGTTCAACACCAGCGCGGCCATCGTGGCGATACCGCGGTACCGCAGCTCCATCGCGCTCGTGACGGACGGCCGCTTCTCCGGCGCCACCGCCGGCCCGGTCATCGGCCACGTCTCGCCCGAGGGGGTCGCGGGCGGGCCAATCGCAATCATCGAGAGCGGCGATACCGTGGAGATAAGCCTCTCGAGGCGCTCGCTGAACATCGTCGCGGTACGCGAAGGGCTTTCGACCGGTGGAGAAGTCGCTCGAATCCTGTCGCAACGCCGCGCCGCCTGGCGCCGGCCACCGCGTCGCTACACGTCCGGCATCCTCGGCGCCTACACCCGCCTCGCCGTCTCGGCGATGCAGGGCGCCTACATGGCCGGCGGGTAGGCGCGGGAATCTCGCGGCGCGCCATTCGTACGCCAACTCCGGGCACAGCTACGCAATGTCGCGCGATTGACTTTTGAAGTGCTCCTGTCTACGCTGCCTACCCCAATGGCAGCGCCGGCGACTGCGGCAGCGCAGCACCGGCTGGTCCCGTACCCGTCTCCCCGCACAACTCCCTGGATGTGACGACTTCCGGCGACAGCCGGTGGCGTTGCGGATAGCGACCGGCGCAGTGGCAGCACGAGCGCCCTCGCAAAGTCGAGGCAACCGGTGGTTGCCCCGGCCGGCCGTCGACCCTGGACAGGAGGTGCACGTGGAGACACAGGCCTACGCCTCGTTCAAATTGAGGGCGGACGTCATCGACGGGGGCCTCTGCCCCCTCTGCGGCGGCTGCGCCGCGGGCTGCCCCTACCTGGGAGAGCACAACGGCCGCATCGTACAGCTCGACTGCTGCACGCTGCCGGAGGGTAGCTGCTACAGCAACTGCCCGCGCACACCGACGGACCTCGATGAACTGAGCCGGTCCGTGCTCGGTGAGCCGTTCAGCCCGGATGACCTCGGCATCGTGAAGGGCGGCTACCTCGCGCAGGCGACCGACCCGGAGACGAGGGCCGCAGCCGGCGGCGGCGGAGTCGCAGCCGCGCTGTTGCGCTTCTCGCTCGAGCAGGGCGCCATCGATGCGATACCCGGGACCGGCCTGGACGGAGAGGGCCACGAGGGCCTCCGTTTGAGGAATCTGGCCGCCTCGTCCAGAAGCTCCGGCGCGCCGACTCCCGTTCTCATGAGCGACGCCGCCGCGGTCGTCGCCCATCTTTCAGCACCACACCGATTCGCCCGTGTCCTTGCCGCGTTCAACAGCATCCCGAAAGAAAGCAGCGCGAAGCTCGGCATGGCCTGTCTCCCCTGCCAGGTTGCCTCTCTGCGCAAGCGGACGGGCAACCCCGTGGGGAGCCGGGTGGATGCCCGGAACGTGAAACTCCTGATTGCCGAGTTCTGCGCCACGAAGCGATGGCTCGAGCCGGGAGAGGACCGGCAGGTCGCCAATAAGGCGTGCAGCTTCTGCTGGGACCTGACCGGAGAGCTGGCCGACATCTCGGTCGGCTCCGCTCGGGGACAGCAGGACTGGAACACGGTCTTCGTGCGCACCGAAGCCGGCCGGCGCGCCTTCGAAGCCGCGCGCAAGGGCGGGGCACTGGAGGTGAAGCCGCTGCCCGCTGACAACCTGGCGCAGGAGAAGAAAGCGTCGCGTGACAAGAAGCTGAGGGCGGTGCGCAACCTGACGACCCTGACTGGAAAGCAGGACGACCTCGCCTATCTGGGCGCGTCTCCGAGGGTGGTCAAGGCACTGCAGGGCGGCGTATGAGCACCGCTGCCGTCGATGTCCACATGCACAGCGCGATGAAGGAGGACAGACATGGAGGGTATTGACGT
This sequence comes from Dehalococcoidia bacterium, assembly GCA_023229725.1. Taxonomy (GTDB): domain Bacteria; phylum Chloroflexota; class Dehalococcoidia; order GIF9; family AB-539-J10; genus SKVJ01. The sequence continues at coordinate 41,128 of JALNYR010000002.1, forward strand.
CAATGCCCCTGGAACCACGCAGTTGCTGATGGGCAACGAGGCGATAGCGCGCGGAGCGCTGGAGGGCGGTGTCGGCTTCTCCTCACAGTACCCCGGGACTCCCTCGTCTGAGATCCTCTCGGTCCTTGCCGCCGTGTCGAAGAACATGCGTATTCACACCGAGTGGTCGGTCAACGAGATGGTGGCGTGCGAAGCGGCGGCGGGCGCGTCGTTCGCGGGCATACCCGCGCTCTCGGCCATGAAGCAGAACGGCGTCAATGTCTGCTCGGACTTCCTTGTGAACGTCATCATGACGGGGATCGGCACGGGCGGGCTTGTGCTGGTCACCGGCGACGACCCGTCGGCGATATCCAGCTCCAACGAAGAGGACTCGCGCTGGATATGCAAGTGGATGGACATGCCCTTGCTGGAGCCGTCGACCGCGCAGGACGCGAAGGACATGGTGAAATGGGCCTTCGAAATCTCGCGTCTCGTCGACAACCCCTGCTTCGTGCGGGAGACGACGAGGCTGGCTCACACGCGGGGGAAGGTTGTGCTGGGAGAGCTGCCGACAGAGAGACGGACCGCACGATTCCCGGACGTGTGGGACATGTGCAAGCCGGCGAAGAGCCAGTTCACATCCGGCCCGTTCGGCATCCTGCATCACCGGGCGCACGAACGATTGAAGAGAGTCGTGCCCCTGTTCGAGGCGTCCGCCTTCAATACCTATGAGGGGCCGGAGAAGCCCGAGCTGCTTGTCATCACGTCGGGCGTCTGCCACCTATACTGCCAGGAGGCTGTGGCCATGCTCGGCGTGGGAAGCAGGGTCGGCATTTTCCGGCTCGGCACGACGTGGCCGCTGCCCGAGCAGGCCGTACGGAAGCAGCTCGAGCGAACGACGAAGGTTCTCTTCGTCGAGGAGATCGACGCATTCACCGAGGGCAGCGTCATGGAGTTCGCCGCGAGCCTCGGCGGCGCGCTCGCGCCGAGGACGTTCCTCGGCAAGCGCTCGGGCCACATCCCCTCCTGGGGCGCGCTCAGCACGGACCTCGTCGCCCAGACGCTCGGCGCCATACTCAATGTGCCGTACAAAGTTGCCGGCAGGGATGCGGCCTACTCGCAGGGGCTGGGCGAGGCGGCGAAGATGGTGCCGCCGCGCGCCATCAACCTCTGCCCGGGATGCCCGCACCGCGGCTCCTACTGGATATTCAAGAATGCGCTGGCGATAGACGGTCGCCACGGGCTTGTGGCCGGCGACATCGGATGCTATTCCCTCGGCTTCATCGGCGCCGGGTTCTTCCAGGAGCGCACGATGCACTGCATGGGGGGCGGCGTGGGTGTGGCGAACGGCCTCGGCAACCTCAAGGAGTTCGGCTTTGACCAGCCCGTGCTGGCCATCGCCGGAGACTCGACCTTCTTCCACGCCTGCATCCCCGCGCTCGTGAACGGCGTCTACAACAAGGCGAACTTCATCTTCGCGATACTGGACAACTCGGCCACGGCGATGACCGGCTTCCAGCCGCATCCGGGAGTCGGACGGGCGGCCACGGGCGACCCCGCACCGAGGGTCGACATGGAGGCCTTGTGCCGGGCGCTCGACGCACGGGTGGAGGTGTGCGACCCCTTCGACCTTGAAGGCAGCACACGAACGCTGCTGGACATGATTGCGGACGAGTCGGGAGGCGCGCGCGTGCTCATCATGCGGCGCGTCTGCGAGCTGGTGAGAGGGCGCCGCGACAAGGCCCGGCCGTACACCATGCGCGTGAACCCTTCCGTATGTGTCGGCGATGCCTGCGGCTGCAACCGCCTCTGCATCCGCGTCTTCGGATGCCCCGGCCTCATCTGGGACCAGTCAGCCGGGCGAGCGAAGATAGACGAGGCCATCTGCACCGGCTGCGGCCTCTGCGCCGACATCTGTCCTCAGAAGGCCATCGAGAGGGAGGCAGCATGAAGGAGCTTTCCAGAGAGCCTTTGAACCTCATCATCGGAGGAGTCGGGGGGCAGGGCAACGTGCTGATGGCCCAGCTCGTCGGGCAGGCGCTCGTCCAGCGCGGGTACACCGCCAGCGTCGGCGACACCTACGGGGTGTCGCAGCGGGGCGGGCCCGTCGCCAGCCACGTCCGCGTCTCCCACGACCGGTCATACGGCCCGCTGATACCGGCAGGGCAGGCTGATGTCATTCTCACGCTTGAGCCCGCCGAGGCCCTGCGCCTTCTCTCGGAGCTGGGCAACCCGTCGACCGTGGTCGTCACAAACTCCCGCCCCGTCTATCCGCCCGACGTGAGCAGCGGAAGGGCGACCTATCCGGCAACGAAGGACCTGTTCGGCGCGCTCAAACGCTACTCGTCCCGGTGTATGGTCGTGGACGCAAGCGCGGCGGCGCTCGCCATGGGTGACCCGATATTCACCAACATCGTGATGCTCGGCGTGCTGGTGGGCGCCGACGTCGCGCCGCTGGAGCGAAAGGACATGGCGGACGTCCTGGCCGACCGCTTCAAGGGGACGGTGCTCGAACGGAACCTCGCGGCGCTGGACCGAGGCATCGCACTGGCGCGGGAGGCGCGCTGAGCGCGTCATGGAACAGCTCGCGACAGAGCGCGCGGGCGACAAGTTGTGCCGGCGACGTACGACGAAGCAGTTTGACAACAGGATACTGCCGGCGTACACATGGATAGCTACGAACCTGTGCGACCAGACCACCTGGAGATAGAAGCAGCATGCAGACAGGATGAGCGTTGCACAAGGTCAGCGCACAGACGTGCTCCCCCTCTGATGCTCTCACCGCAGACAGCCTCGCCATGCCGGCCGGCCCTTCGTTGACAGGTGCCCTTGTGTAGTGCAATGTGCGAAGGAGGAGGAGAATGACCAAGCGACCACTGCACCTGGTACTGGCACTGCTGATGGTGCTCGGCCTCACGGTACTGGCCTGCGCACCTGAGGCGACGCCGACCACGCCGACGACACCCACGTCGCCGACAACACCAACAACACCAACGACGCCCACGACGCCGACGCAGCCGGCTGCGAAGGTGTACAAGTACGTATGGCAGGACATCAGCCCGTCCGGGGCAGCCATCTACATCGTGCTGCAGCAATTGGTCGACAAGGTCCGCGTGGCCTCCGGTGGCCGGCTGGACATCACCCTCTATCCGGAGGGCGCCATCACCCCGAGAGACGAGTCCACACCCGCAGTGAAGGACCGCGGCCTCGACATGGCGACGAACGCGGCATCCATGGACCTGAACCGCATGGGCCCGACCATGTACCTCATGGGAGGTTCAGGGACGCCTGCCGGCCCGTCCACGGCTGACCTCATCGCCTGGATACGGCAGGGCGACGGCCTTCAGGTCATGCGCGACGTCTACAAGGACTGGGGCATCGTCCTGGGCGGCGACCCCGGGGCGCCGGAGCTGTTTGCGCATTCCAAGAAACCCCTGACCAAGGCATCCGACTTCAAGGGACTGAAGTTCCGCACGCTGGGACTGTGGGGCGAAATCCTGGCCGACTACGGCGCCTCCGTGGTGCAGATACCCGGCGGCGAGCTGTACCAGGCGGTTGAGCGCGGCGTCATCGATGCGTTCGAGCTGGGCCCGCCCAGCTACAACTGGCCGCTGGGCTTCCAGGAGATCATGGACTACATCGGTGTGCCCGGCATCCAGTCTCCCGGCTACATCAACGTCATCCTGATGAACCACGCAGCCTGGAACGAGCTGCCCGCCGACCTCCAGGGCCTGCTCATGGACGAGATAATGGCAATGGAGTACTACGGCCAGCTTCAGACGAAGAAGGCTGACGCGGAGGCCATGGCCAAGTTCATCGCCTATGGCACCAAGATCTTCGAGGTTGAAGAGGCCTTCCAGGCGGACATCGCTGCCCGGAGCCGTGCGAAGATGGAGAAGTACTCGGGAACGGACGCAACGTTCAAGATGGTGCTGGAGCACCAGACGAACTTCTTCCGCACCTGGCACTCCCTGAAGGGCATCGAACCGGCCTACACGCTGTTCGACTAGTCGTCGCGAGCCAGGCATCGTTCAGCCGGCAGCCGCGGGTGACCGCGCCCGCGGCTGCCGGAGCCATGTGAGGAGAAGATGGTATGACGGTTCTGAAGAAGGTGTACGACACGGTCGGACGCCTGAGCGAGTGGTCCGGTCGCATCGTCTCGGTTGCCATACCTGCCCTCGTCATCGTCATCACGTTCGACGTGTTCATGCGCTACGTGTTCAACAACCCCACGAACTGGGCATACGAGCTCAGCTACATGCTCGGAACGGCGACCATCTCACTGGGGCTTCCGTACGTGCACTACCACTCCTCTCATGTCCGCGTGGATGTCGTCTATTCGCGCCTTTCCCCGATGGCCAGGCTCGTGCTCGACATCGTGCTGACCGTACTGCTCTTCTTCCCGCTGGTGTTCATGTGGACGAAGGTGTTCGGGGCAAACGCGTGGCAGTCGTTCCTGACACACGAGACCTCATACGACAGCCTCTGGTACCCCCTCCTCTGGCCGTTCAAAACCATCATCGTCCTCGGATTCTTCCTGCTGCTCCTCCAGGGCGCCGCAACGTTCATGCGTGACGTCGCCAGGCTTCTGAAGGGAGGACGCGAGCCATGGTAGACATGAGTCCGGAACTGGTGACCATCGTCATGTTCGGGTTGGCGACGGTCGGCATCCTCATCGGCTTCCCGCTGGTCTTCGTCCTCGGCACGGTCGCGATGCTGGTCGGAACGCTTGCCCTCGGGGCGTCGGGCGCCTGGAGCCTGTTCTACGCGCGCATCTGGGACATGATGTCGAACTACGTCTTTCTCGCCGTTCCCATGTTCGTCTTCATGGGGATGATGGTCGAGAAATCCGGCGCAGCGGACAGGCTGTACGCCGGGCTTCACCTCGCGTTCGGACCGTTCCGCGGTGGACTTGCCATCGCCACCATCCTCATGGGCACGATTCTTGCGGCCTGCGTCGGCGTCATCGCCGCGTCGGTCATCATGATTGCCCTTATCGCTACCCCGAGCATGCTGCAACGCGGCTACAACAAGGAGCTGGTCTGCGGCTGCGTCTGCGCGGGGGGAACGCTCGGCATCCTCATCCCGCCCAGCCTGATGCTCGTCGTCTACGGCCCCATGGCCGAGATATCGGTGGGCAAGCTCTTCATGGGAGCATTCGGGCCGGGATTCCTGCTCTCGGGTCTCTACATGGTGTACGTCGCCATCCGGGCGTGGCTGCGGCCTGAGGATGCGCCGCCGATGCCTCTTGAGGAGCGGCAGGTCTCAATGACACACCGGCTGCATGTGCTCGTCACCGGCATGCTGCCCCCGCTGTTTCTCATGTTCAGCGTTCTGGGCGCCATATTCTTCGGCATTGCCGCCGCAACCGAGGCAGCTGCCGTCGGCGCGCTCGCCGCGGTAGCGCTCACGTTCTTCTATCGGCGGCTCACCTGGCCCGTGATGCGCGACTGCATGCTCGAAACGATGCGCATCACGTCGATGGCCCTGGTCATCGGCTGGAGCGCGCAGATGTTCGTAGGCGTCTTCCTGAGGCTCGGCGGAGGAGAGGTCATCCAGGACGTCCTGCTCGCGATGCCCGGAGGAAAATGGGGCACGTTCTTCGCCGTGCAGTTCATCATCTTCGCCCTGGGATTCCTCATCGACTGGATCGGCATCGTTTTCATCATGGTGCCGCTCGTCTCGCCGCTCGCTCCCGTGCTCGGCTTTGACCCCCTCTGGTTTGCGATGATGATTGTGGTGAACCTGCAGATGTCCTTCATGACACCGCCGATGGCGTACGCCATCTTCTATCTGAAGGGGATTGCGAAGCCGGAGTGGAACATAGACACGGGACACATCATTCGAGGCGTGACACCATTTGTCGGCATCATCGTCATCGCTCTCATACTCTGTATCCTGTTCCCCGACATCATCCTGTGGCTACCTCACCAGATGATAAAGTTCTAGAATATGCAGCCGGGCTGGCGGACGACCGGTGGCATTGCATCTCGATGCCGCCGTCTTTCGCCGGAAGGAGAGGACAACACCATGGAACAGAAGGACAACGCCCTGAAGAAGGCGTACGACCTCGGATTCGAGTACGAGAAGCAGTACGGCGGCTGCGGCCAGTGCGTTATGGCCGCGCTCCAGGATACGCTGGACATGCCGAATCCCTCCCTGTTCAAGTCGCTCAGCGGTTACGCCGGCGGCGGAGCAACCGTCGGCGACGGCAGCTGCGGGGCATACGTCGCGGGCATCCTCTTCCTCGGTACCCTGCGGGGGCGGGAGAGAGACAACTTCGCCGACCCGGAGAGAATCCGGTTCACAGCCTTCGCGACCGCGCGCAGGCTGCACCAGAAGTTCATCGACGAGTTCGGCAGCATCATCTGCCGCGAGATGCAGATGAAGCTGTTCGGCCGGCCCTACTATCTGCCTGACCCGGATGAGATGAAGAAGTTCCTCGCGGCCGGCGGTCACACGACCCACTGTCCGGACGTCTGCGGCAAGGCGGCGCAGTGGGCCATCGAGGTGGCTCGCGAAGAGGGCCTCATCCCGGAAGAGAAGAAGACCGCGGCGTCCGCGAAGAAGGTCGCAGCGCCGGCGAAGAAGGTCGCAGCGCCGGCGAAGAAGGCGGCTGCGCCCGCAAAGAAGGCGAAGGAGCCCGGAAAGTAGCATGGGCACCAACCTCATCACCGGCGGCTTCGGCTTCATCGGCCAGCATCTGATGAACCTCTTGCGCGAGCAGGGCGAAGAAGTCGCCATCTTCGACGTCGTGGGCGCGTCCCGGTTCGGCGCCGCCCCCGAAGGCGTGAAGGTCTTCCGGGGCGACGTCTGCAACTGGGCGCAGGTTCTCGACGCCGTCAAGGAAAGCGGCGCGGAGTGCATCTTCCACGCCGGGGCCATCCTGCCGCCGGTGAGCGAGCAGAGCCCGCAGGCAGCCTTCTCCATCAATGTGACGGGCACGTTCAATGTGCTCGAGGCGGCGCGACTGTTCGGGGTGAAGCAGGTCATACTGCTCAGCACGCTCGCCACGTTCGGGCGCGACGTGCCCAGGATCGTGCCCAACGACGTGGCACAGCACCCACCCAGCATGTACGGCACCACCAAGGTCTGCGCCGAGAGACTCGGCGAGTACTACCACCGCAGGTTCGGCATCGATTTTCGCGGCGTGCGTCTCACGCCGCTCATGGGCATGGGACGATTCGATACGGCCCAGAGCGCCTACATCTATCGCGCCGTGCAGGACGCGGTGCTCGGCAAACCCTACGCCATCTACGTAGCGCCCGAAACACCCATTTCCGTCACCTACGTCAAGGATGCGGCGTGGGGTCTTCTGGACTTGAAGAACGCGCCACAAGACAAGCTGACTCGACGCGTGTACAATCTGTTCGGTTTTCTCGCCACCGGTGGCGAGCTGGCCGAGGTCGTGAAGCAAGTGATTCCGGAAGCACAGCTGGAGTTCAAACCAGACCCGAAGATGATTGAGCTGGTGATGAACCTGCCGGAGCGACTTGACGACACACTCGCCCGCCATGACTGGGGCTGGAACCTCCGCTATGACCTGGAGCGCTCCGTCCGCGACATGGTCGCGGACATCCGGAAACACAGGCACGTGTACGAGCAGTGAGCGAGCACGACTACCCGGCGGAACTGCCGGACGAAACCGACCCCGAAGATCAGGGTGCGCCTGAGATGCACACTCCGCATGCTCCGTCCAGGGGGGTCCAGCGACCACGCCGCGAGGACCTGTTCGATGAGGACGAAGGGGGAGTCGATGGCGAAGGTCTATATCTGCAGGAACTTCTTTCCGGACGTTCTCGAGAGGCTGAAGAGCGTCCACGACCTCAAGGTATGGGACGGCCACGCGGAGACGCCTCACGACGTGCTGCTGCGCGAGATGAAGGACGTCGAAGGGCTCGTTCCCGTGGGGAACAGGATTTCGAGAGACGTGTTCGAGGCGGCGCCGAAGCTGCGGGTGGTCAGCAATATGGGGGACGGATGCGACCATATCGACCTGCAGGAAGCAACGCGCCGGGGAATACCGGTCGGCCATACGCCCAACGTACTGACCGAGACGACCGCCGACCTGGCTATGGGACTCCTTATCGCAGCGGCCCGGCGGATAGTCGAGGGCCAGGCTTTCGCCCGGGACGGCCGATGGACGGCGCACGCCCATCTGGACCTTCCGGGAGTGGACGTGAACAACAAGACACTCGGAATAGTGGGCCTGGGCCATATCGGTTCCCACGTAGCGAAGCGCGCCCGGGCTTTCAACATGCGCGTCCTCTACCACAACAGGAACCGCGTCGCGAATATGGAAACGCTCCTGGGAGTGGAGTACCGCGCGAAGCTCCACGACCTGCTGGCGGAATCGGATTTCGTCGTCCTGACCCTGCCCCTCAACGACCGGACACGGAACTTGATAGGGCGCGAAGAATTCGCCGTGATGAAGCCAACGGCGATACTGGTGAACGTCGCCCGTGGCCCGATCGTCGATGACGGGGCGCTCTATGAAGCGCTGAAGGAAGGCCGCATCCTCAGGGCGGCCATCGACGTGACGAGCACGGAACCGCTGCCGCTCGACAGCCCCCTCTTCACCCTGGACAACATCGTCCTCATGCCGCACATCGGGAGCGCGGTGCCGGAGACGCGCAAGAAGATGTGGACTCTGGCAATCGAACAGCTCCTGATGGGGCTGCGGGGCGAGCGCATTCCGAACTGCATCAACCGCCAGGTGTACGACCGCGCGTAGTCGTGCCCGGCTGAAGGCAAACAGAAGGGCGGGACGCCTCGGAGGTGTCCCGCCCTCGTCATTCTGGAGCGGTTGCCGTGCGTCAGTGCCTAGACGTACGGCACCATGGAGTAGCGCCCCCGGGCCACGTCTATCCGGCCGAGCTGCGCGCCGCCCTCCCACAACTGCATTATCTTGCAGTCGCGAAGATACTTCTCGATGTGGTAGTCCTTCATGTACCCGTAGGAGCCCGTGAGCTCCATCGCCATGTTGCAGTTCTTCAGCGCGACCTCGCAGGCATACACTTTGGCCCCCGTGGCGCGGGCTATCTGTTCGTCAGAATACGGCGGCCCGTACGTCTTCCGGTTGTCGAACATGCCTGCAACCGTCAGATAGTAGAAGCGGGCGCTCTCGACGCCAATCATCATGTCCGCGAGCATCGCCGCCTGGAGCGAGTGCTGCCGCACCTGCTTGCCTCCGTAGTACCGCCGTCCCGTGAACTCCATGGCGATGTCGAGCACGGCCTGCGCCACGCCGACCGCAAACGCGGCACTCGAAATCCTGCCCCAGGACAGGAAGTTGCGGAAGCTCTCGTAATCCTTGCCTGTCTGCATCGAGGCGCGGTACTCCTTCGGAACCCGCACGTCGTCCAGGTAGATGGACGCATTCACGTCGGTGAACCGCATGCCCATCTTGTTCTCCGGCTTGCTGAACGAGAGGCCCGGCGTGTCCGCCGGCACGTAGATGAGCGCGATGCCCTCTTCGGCAAGGTCCGGGTCGGTGGTGCAGGTCACCAGGTACACGTCGGCAACGCTTGCGCCGCTCGGGAACTGCTTGGAGCCGTTGATGACCCACTGGTCGCCCTCGAGTCGAGCCCGCGTGTGAATCGCCTTGCCGCGGTACTCGGCGCTCTCGATGTTGCAGCCGCCCTCGGGCTCCGTCATCGCCTGGCACGCTTCAACGAACGTGTCGCCGCAGTACGGCCGGCACAGGTCTCCAAGCACACGCTCGTTATGCGACCTCATGGCCGGTCCGAAGACCCACGCCGGAACGCTCATGGTCATGGCGATGCCGCAATCCCCTCTCGCGACTTCTTCGTAGCCCACGGTGAGCGACACAGCGCTGCTCCTCAACCCTCCGAGTACCTCCGGCAGTCCGCGCTTGTGCAGGCCCAGGGAGGCCAGCCCGTCCAGCACGCGGTGCACCTGCTGCCGGTCTTCGTCCACGTCGAGTTGCTGCCGCACAGGCAGGATCTCGTCCCTGACGAACTCCCGAAGGGCTGCAATCATCATGCGGTCCTCTTCGGTCACGAAGTCGCCGTACTCCTTCACGCCGTCACCTCCGTCTCGTTCTGTTCCGCCGAAAGGTCGGAATTACCCCTGGTCGCCGAGCGCCGCCGCAATCTCCATGGCGCGTTCAGCCACCTGCAGCGCCTTCTCGCGCGTTCCGGGAATGGCTGCCGTGAGGTACGCCGCCTTCTCGGCGGCCGCCGCGGCCTCCGCGGGAGCCGCAATGCCGAGCACCGCCGCCATCGCGGCCGGGACCGTGATGTTCACGATGGTATGCGGGGAGAGGGCGAACTCCGCGACGGGGAGACACGCGAGGCCGACTACCGCGGCCATCTCCTTGTTTCCTTCGAGCACGGCCTGCGGGATGCAGTTCTGCGCCAGGCCGATGAGCTCGGTCTTCTTTCCTCCCACGGTGACGTCGAGGTCGACATCCATGTCGAACACCCACCAGTTGCCGCGCATGCCCTTCTTGTGATGCCGCGGGGCCACCTTCTTCACATCGAAGGCGACCTCCTTGCCCAGCATGCGTGTGAGTATGGCCGCGGACCCGTGCTCGACGCGCGCCTTGCGCTCAAGCTCCAGTCCGAGGACCGTCTCCTGGATGCTCTTTCCCGACCTCAACCACTCGTACGATTTCATGGCGCG
>JALNYR010000123.1:0-2093 GCA_023229725.1 Dehalococcoidia bacterium
ATTGGGGGGGGGGGGAGAAAAAAGAGAGAGACAATATCACAAACATTGAGGCGAAGACTACTAAAAACACGGATAATGAATTACGAAACGATGTGGATGATTGCAATCTTGCTGGTCGCCGGAGCGGTCGTCCCGGCGTTGGCGTGCACTGTTGCCGCCGATTGCCCTGACATACTGTGTTGGACAAAGGCGTGCGCGCCGGACCTCGAGTGCATCTACGCACTCGACTGCCTGCCGCCCGATCCGTGCTACACGCTGACGTGCCATACGGACCATACATGCACATACGAACCGGACTGCGCACCGGGACAGTTCTGTTCCGGCGGCAGTTGCATCGACTGCTACACGGACGCCGACTGCGCAGAACCGCTCACCCACTGTCTGGATTCGCAGTGCGTCCAGTGCCTCAGCGACGAGAATTGCTCGAGTGCCTGCGAACGGACGGCCTGCATACTGGCGACGCACATGTGTGACATTTCGGTCATAACGCCCGTTGGATGCATTCCCTGCAACACGGTCGCGGACTGCCCGGCTCAGTCGTGCTTCTCGGTGGAATGCTCGGCCATACACGAATGCAACTATACGTCGGATTGCGAGTCACCACCCGACGCGTGCGCCACACCGGAGTGTGATGCCGCCAACCACACGTGCAGATATCTGACGTGCGAACACGCGTACTGCGAATGGTGCACCTGCAACCCGATAAGCGGTAACTGTGAAGCCTGCTCCACGCCTGTCGGGTGCATCGAGTGCGGTACCGTGGAGGACTGTCCACCGCACGACTGCATGAACCGGATCTGCACGGAGTTCCACGAGTGCAACTACACGACCTCGTACTGCGGCACGGAGCCGGTGGACGGTGCCTGCTGGAACAGTTCCTGCGTGAACAACACCGAGTGCGTGTACATGACCAGTTGCACGGGCGCCACCCCGGTCTGCATGGACACGGTGTGTGTGGGCTGCATGACACCCGAGGACTGTGTGACCCTGGCGTGCCACTCGCCGGTGCAGTGCCTGAACATGACGTGCTACGACCCGGGACTGAAGGTCGACTGCTTCCCGTGCGTCGACGACCTCGATTGCCCTTACTACAGGCCCCACTGCTACGAGCAGGAGTGCGTGGCGTGCATCAACGCCTCCGACTGCGGCCCCCGCTTGCCGTGCTGCAGCCAACCGCAGTGCAACGATCACCACTGCGCGGTCAGCTGCCAACCGGATTGCGTTGCGTGTATAAACGCATCCAGCTGCCCGTACGTGCCGTGCCGGCTGGCAACGTGCCCACCAGAGACGTACGAGTGTGCGTACGGTCCAGACTGCCCGGCCCCGCCGGATGGCTGCTCGACGCAGGTGTGCCAGGCGAATCATTCGTGTGTGTATCAGACCGCGTGCGGCGGATCGACGCCGGTCTGTTCCGCTGGGCTGTGCGTGGGGTGCATTGTCCCGTCCGATTGTCCACCGACGGCGTGCCGCGAACTTCCGGGCTGTGCGTCAGGCGGCGGCGTCGTCGACGGCGTAGTCTTCACGAGCCCGGGCGTCTGCGTAGACGGCCTCATCAAGCCGGGTTGTGTCGTGTGCACGACCGAGGCCGACTGTCCGGACATCGAGTGCACCACCAAGTCGTGCGTGACGCCCGGCGAGTGCAACTACACACTCGACTGCACCCCTCCAGCGAACAACTCGTGCGAGACGCTCACGTGCATGCCGGATCATTCGTGCGTGTACGAGACCACGTGTACGGGATCGACTCCTATCTGCTGCGGCGGCAATTGCACCGAGTGCTGCACGGCCGCCGATTGCGACGACTGGGCCTGCTACACCTCGACGTGCTCCGGTAACGTCTGCGGACACAATCCCGACTGCGCGCCTCCCACCCCGGAATCGTGCACCACTCTCTCATGCGCCGGGAACCACACCTGCCAATACAACACGACGTGCACACCCGGTACCGTGTGCAACGCGGGCACGTGCGTCGGCTGTGTCACGACGGCGGACTGCCCGACGGATCGGGTCTGCGTTGGCCAGCAGTGCGTCGAATGTGCGGTGGCTGCCGACTGTCCGCATCTGCCGTGCACTACAACGGCGTGCGAGGCCAA
>JALNYR010000123.1:2103-7435 GCA_023229725.1 Dehalococcoidia bacterium
AATGCCTGTGTCAATTGGCAGCTGTGCGGGCCCGGTGACTGTGTGGACGACACGTGCCCATGCGAGGTGGCCAGCGACTGCACGACCGGACCGTGCGCATTTGCCCGGTGTAACCTGGAGACCGGCCGGTGCATGCGCACGGCATATTGCGAACCGGAGCTCTGCGTCGGGGATACCCAGTGCGTATGCACAGATGCATCGCAGTGCAACGAGATACCGTGCCGCACGCGCGAGTGTGTGGCCGGTGAGTGTGTACACACTTACACGTGCGAATGTGTCACCGACATCGACTGTGCTCTCGAGGACGTGGCCGGAGTCTGCCTGAGCACAGGAAGCTGTTCGTACGGCAACTGCACGCGGGCCATTGGCTGGTGGTACACACACACTGGCTGGCTCGATACTAGCGGCAACCTGCCCGTGCCGCTGGGCGCTTCACTGGTCACCACCTCGGAACGGGCGGCGGTTATCCTGACGTGGTCACAGCTGGCCAACAAGATCGATTCGCTCGCCGCATCGCTGCTCACCGCCAAGCTCAATGTGCTCGCGGGCGCCCTGCCGGAGCCGATCGCTGCGACCATCACAGCCGCGGACGCCTTCCTAGCAGTGTGCCCGTATGACTCGCTGGCTACGTGGACGGCTATGATTCGTACCGGCATGTGCGGTGGTCTGTCGATATACGGGATCATGGCGATCACAGCCACCCTCGACGCGTACGATAATGGGGTGGGTGGAGTGCCACTCTGTCCGGATAGCGGCGATCCGCGGCCCCATTGAAGGGGTGGATTCACGAAACCCGATAGGGACAGGCCGAGGTGGGGGCCTCACAAAAACTAAACGAAAGGACAAAAGAAGAATTCAAATTAAAATAAAAAACGCGCATGGAAGCCAGCGGCAACCGAGATTCACTGAGCTGGGAAGTACAGCTGTACTGGGCAGTGCAATACGGCGATGCGGGACTTCTCGGTCGCGCCAACACAATTCGGCGTGAGGCGGAATTTTCGCCGCTCATGGACACCATCTTCGATGTCGTTCATTCGCAATTGACCTGCGACACCGATAGACAGCCTGGTCACTGATCCCGACGGGGGGAGATGTGGGAGAGAGTCTGCTCGCACACAATGTTTTTAATGATGGCGGGCTTTTTATTTAATTTTTGCTAATTGCAACTCAATGGAACGTCGCCGTCGGATCATCGGCACGGTCGCAGGCTCTGATTTCTTGCAACCAGCGGAGCGCGACCGCGAGCACCATGGCCATAGGAATGCTGCTGAAGGATAACACGCTGGTGAATGCCCACTCGATCGCGGTGGCCGCATACCCCCAGTTCGTGGCGGTCTCACCGGCGAACGTGCTGACCAGCCGAGTGAAGACGAAGAGCAGGGCCGTGGAGACTACGGGCTGTGCCAGCTGTGCCAGGGTCGCACCCGCAACCATGGTCGGCTTTACGCCGAACATCAGCCCGAACACAGCAGTAGCGGTCGCGTGGTAGACATCGAATGCGATCAACCATGCTGTGTATGCCAACGCGAATCCGCATGCATAGTCACCGTAGGGATGCCGCGCTGGCAATGCCTCTGTCACCAGGAAGCCGATAAGCACGACCATGCTGCCCAGACCCCGGAACTGCACGGCAACGATCCGCGGATCCCCGCACATCCGCGCGCGGATCCCGAACCACCGCAGGTCTACGACGATTGCATAGTTCAACAACCAGCAAGCTACGGTCATGGCCACACTCAGTACCGCGGAGTACTGTGCATCGGCGGTACTTGGCGGAAAATTGGGTATAGGTGGATCGCCCATTGTGTATGCGTACGTGTCGAAATGTTGATATAAAAAATACTAGCAAACTGGGCACGTGGGCGTCGGCGAGTTTGCTCGAAGACTTATAAAAAACGATACAATAGTGCAAATTCGTAAGAGTGTGAAGACTTTAAAAACACAGCACACCATGCCACTCAAACCAGGCCGATCGAAGAAGACCATCTCCCAGAACATCAAGCGCCTCGTCCACGAGGGTAAACCGCAAAAACAGGCCATCGCCATCGCATACAGCGTCGCGGGAAAGAGTCGCAAGTACAGGGACGCGTCAAAACGCCACAAATGAAGTTCCCCTGACATTGTCACAGACGCCTTTTTACCCCCTCTCCCCTTTCCCGCTGTCCGAAGTGGTGCGGGAATGCGTTTTTTGGTTAAGAACTGGGAAGGGAGAATCCGTCATTTTTAACTGTATGTGATCAATAGAGGCCAAGAACCACGGCCAGCATCTGGGGTTCGTCCATGCGACGTACCACGTCTGCCGGAGTCCGGCCGTCTATGTCAGCAGCCACCAAATTTGCGCCCGCACGGATCAATAACCCTGCCGTCGCGGGCTGCACAGCTCGGCAGGCTAGCATAAGCGGAGTGCGACCGTCGTTGTCGTACTGATCAGCCACCGGGTTTGCGGCGAGCAGGATCGCAACGGCGACTCCCGACCCCACCTTGGCGGCGTAGTGCAGCGGCGTGCGGCCTTTTTCGTCGCGAGCGGTCGGGTCTCCGCCTGCCCACAGGAGCTTGCCGAGTATGACCTCACCGCCGTACCAACCAGCCGCCACGTGCACGGGCGTGCGGCCGTGGGAATCCCGCGCGTCGGGGTCGGCCGCTGCGGCGAGCAATTCGTCCACGATGCCGGACGCGCCGCTGGCCACGGCAAGGTGCAGTGGCCGCTGCCTCTTCGCGTTTTCCCCATCTGCCGTCGCGCCGTGCGCGAGCAGCGTTTTCAGGGTGCCCAGGTCGCCCGCGCGGGTTGCGATGTGCACATCCGATAGCTTGCGCAGCCTTTTCCTCGGCGCATGTTCAGTGCTCGTCATTTGTCCAGGTGCTGTGGTCACGTCAATTCTTTTCTTTGTCCCTTTTTACTATTTGGGACGTTACTCAAACGTGCACCAACTGGGAGAAAAAGATCCCTTTTCCCACTCCACTCTTTGCCCGTTGTCACCACAGTCCCACTGATTTTTACCCTTACCCCCTGCGTGTGCATGCGTGTGTGTGCTAGGAGTAGGAGGAGAGAAAAATGAAGGGATTCAGGGATCCCCGGAGAACCTGGCCAGACGCCGAACCGCGAGTTCGCTATCGGCCGGGGCGTTGTCAACCAGTGACATCACGGCCACATACACGGACCATGGTGGTGTACACCTGACAGGTATTGCGAAGGTGATGGCGAGCGCGGACTCGCGCGTGCCCGTGTAGACGCCCATCGCGGACCCTGAGCCTTCTTGATGACCACACTTGAACAATGCCACGTAGAACCGGGCGCTGAAGACTTTCGGCGCAGCAGTGACGGTCGGGTGGTGCACGATCACGCCTCCGTACATCTGGCAGCGAAACGCCGAGTCGAGGTTCTTGTGCAGCGGACATGCCCGGAAGGAGAACACGTAATCCTTGACACGGAATGCCGGGCGGTCGTCGCAACCGCCAAAGGTCAGCCACACGGATGGCTTGGTCAGCACGCCGCGAGGGACCGCGCCGGCCACGAGCGACAGCACTTCCTCGCATCGATCCTGCATGGCGTGCAGCGAGCGGTCACAGTCTTCGCGCATTGCCTTCAGCGAGCGGCTGCACTCTTCCGCGTGCTGTGCAACCAGGCGCGCGCTCTCGGCGTGGATGCGATAGTTGCACACGCTTGCATGTGCAGCAGAGCCAGCCGCGGGCCCAACCCACATGCAACCGTACTCGCGGTGCGGACAGCCCACTGGCCTCGCGACGCAGGTTTCTTCGTGCCGCTCCACGGTCGCCACAGTCAGTCCGACCGTCCCACACAGATGTGCACACACGGCGGCCATGTCACCTACCGCCCGGTCGATCAGTGGGCACGGCGTGAACTGACGCCGCTGGCGGCAGGTCGGGCACGTGCCGCTGGCACCAGGCAGACGCCCCGCGTCGCCAACGAGATCGGGACACGAGGCGCGCAGGTGCGAGAGGCAGTACGCGCATCCGAAATCGCACATCACCGCCGGCGGCCTTGCGAAGTCCCGGCAGATCACGCACCGCATCCCGTCACCAGGATCCGCGCGGCGCGGGTCTGCCGGCCGTGCCTCTGGCGGCGGCGGTACCGGTGTGATGTATTCATCGGCCACTGTTTTTTCGACATTCATCGTATCGTAACTTCGCCTCAATTTGGACTTTTTTTATCCTATAGTGCACATTGTGGCCCCCCCCCCCAAAACTTCCGCTAGCTCGGACTCTCTTCCTCCCTCCCTATCAGAAGACCACCGGTCCGGAGTATATGCCGGGCGACGGAAGTTCCGCGGCCTTGCGCCATTCCAACGTGTGGACATTGAACACTTCGCACGTCCCTAGTTCGCCAAAGTCCACCTGGCCACCGAACAGGAACACGTCGCTGCCGATCACCGTGGCCGCGACCGAATTCCTGGTGCTCGGCATGACGGAGTGCACGACCGGCAACCAGGTCCCGGACACGGCGTCAAATACGTGGACGGCATCGTTCGAGACACCATCTTCGTCGAACCCACCGAACAGCCAGATCCGGCTGTCGTCCACGGCGACGGCCGCGGCTCCGGCGCACGCGCCCGGCATCGGCGCGGTCTCGCGCCACTTACCAGCGGCCGGATCGAACACCTCGGAACCAGCCAGTACTGAACCGGACCGCGATCCGCCGTCCGAGCCCCCGAACACGTACACGCAGCCCTGGGCAACAGCGACACCGAACTGGTCGCGACCGACGCGCATCGGCGCGATATCTGTCCACGCACCCTCGCGTGGATCATACGCCTCGCACGTTTCGGTCTGCCGGCTGCCGTCAAAACCCCCGAGTGCATAGACCCTGCCGTCGACCTGGGCAGCGCCAAGGTCGCGCCGCTGCTTCCCGAGGAGTGGAAGGACGCTCCAGACATCGGCGGCGGGGTCGAACTGTTCGACCGTGCCGAGCTCGTCGCCACCGCCGCCATCAATACCGCCCATCACAATGGCGGTTCCACGATGTTCGACGGCGGCACCCAGACTGCGCCAGGTGAGCGGCGGTACGGCGCGACTCCAGCCATCGCTGATCACGTCGTAGACGCACGCGATCCCCTCGGCAGTCACGAAAATCCGCCCACCCGCGGCGGGAGTACGCTGCGGACGTTTTTCGGCCGGACCGGGCTTCTTCGATTCGTCCGAAGTGTCGCGCTTCATCATATCGTAACTTCGCCTCAATTCGGACTTTTTAATCATAGTGCACATTCACGTTTCCATCCGCACCACTCGTCACCCCATTTGCGCATGCAATGGCCCGCGGGTCGTGGTTGTTGTTTTTTTCCCCTCCTGATCAACCAGCGTGCATACGTACATAGCA
>JALNYR010000123.1:7445-8096 GCA_023229725.1 Dehalococcoidia bacterium
TGGAGGTAGACCACATGCTGGCACGGGCCAGATTGGTCAAGCAATGCATACGGTGTGGTGCAGCGTACACCGACACGGACAATCTGGATCTGCCGTGCATGATTCATCCCGGTTCCTGGCATAGAGATAACATGCAGGCCGGTCACCGGTTCTGGTCATGCTGCGGCCGGACGACGGAACTGGTGGGCACCGACATGCCATGCACGCCGGCCGCGCACGACTCCGTGGTAATGAACGGCGCCGCTCCGCCGCTCACGATTGTGCCATACCCCACGGGAGAGGCCAACGAGACTGAACTACGCATAGCTCATCCGGCAGTTAGCCTCGTCGTGGTTTCCGATGCGGCCCAACTACGGACATGTGTCGGGCAGTACGGCACTGCCATCACCGGCCACCCTGACTACCCCACACTGACCCGTTACATCAACCTTTCAATAGCTGCCACGGATGCCACCAGCCGCTATTTCGTACCTCGACTCCCAGGTGGCTACGAACCGGACGAGATCGCTATGCCAGCCATGGCCAGCGCTCCACGCCGACAACTCTGTTTCGCCATCGCCACAGCTTACGACATGACTCGGCTGCCGCAGGCCACAATCGCTTCAAATCTGCTCAAGACCGCCAAACATGCACCCCACTTAATACGCCTGT
>JALNYR010000124.1 GCA_023229725.1 Dehalococcoidia bacterium
CTCGGCCAGACCGAACAGCTGGTGGAGAAGCTGAAGAAGCACCTCAACCGGTTGAAGGCTCTGCAGAAGGTTCTGTCCAAGTAGCGCTCCCCGGGGACGGCTACCGGCTCTGCGCGGATACTCCGGACGTGTGCACGGTATTATGACCGACAGTCAGACGACGGTCAGGGTGCGGTTCGCTCCCAGCCCGACAGGCTTCCCTCACGTTGGCAACATCCGCACCGCGCTGTTCAACTGGCTCTTCGCGCGGCACTGCGGCGGCCGCTTCATCCTGCGCATCGAGGACACCGACACGGCGCGCCGCGTCGAGGGCGCGGTGGAAGCCATCGTGGACGGGCTCGAGTGGATGGGCCTCGACTGGGATGAGGGTCCCATCTTCCAGTCGGACCGCCTCGACCTGTATCGCCGTGAGGCGGAGGCGCTCGTCCGCAACGGCTTCGCCTACTACTGCTTCTGCTCGCCCGAGCGTCTGGAACAGGTGCGGCAGGAACAGTCCCTGCGGCACGTTCCCCCTCGCTACGACGGCCACTGCCGCGGTCTGTCGAAGGACGAGGTGGCGTCGCGGCTGGCTGCGGCCGAGGCCGGCGTCATTCGTTTCAAGACACCGACTGAGGGCGAGACGGTATTCCAGGACCTCATCCGCGGGCAGGTCTCCTTCAGCAACTCGACTCTCAACGATTACGTCCTGATGAAGTCCGACGGCTACCCCACGTATCATCTGGCGAACGTCGTGGACGACCACTACATGGAAATCACGCACATCATGCGGGCGGACGAATGGATATCGAGCACGCCTCTGCATGCCATGCTGTACCAGTCCTTCGGCTGGCAGCCGCCTGTGTTCGCACACCTGCCGATGATACTCGGTCCGGACAAGTCGAAGCTCTCCAAGCGACATGGCGCCACGACCATCATCGAGTATCGAGAGAAAGGCTACCTGCCGGAGGCGGTGGTCAATTTCCTCTCCCTTCTCGGCTGGTCGCTCGATGACAAGACCGAACTCCTGTCAAGAGCGGACCTTGTGGCCAACTTCACGCTCGAACGAGTAGGGAAGACTGCGGCGGTGTTCGACATCCCCAAGCTTGACTGGATGAACGGCATGTACATCCGCGCGCTGGAGCCTGTCGAGTTCGCGCGCCGGGCACTGCCCTTCCTTGAACGGGACCTGCCCGCGACGATGCCGAGACCGCTGGACTTCGAGTACGTTTGCCAGGTCACACGGCTCGTCCAGGAGCGCACGCGCCTCCTGTCCGAGCTCGGGGAGACGTGCAGCTTCTTCTTCAGCGAGGACCTGTCGTATCCCGCTTCTCAGCTCCTCGTCAAGGGGCTCGATGCAACTGCCGCCCGCGCACTCCTGGAGCGCGTGATATCCGCAGTCGGCGAGGCGCCTCTGTGGCGAGTGCCCCAACTTGAAGCGAGCATCCGCCCGCTGGGCGAGGAACCGGGCATGTCCACGAAGGTGGTATTCGGCGTCGTGAGAGTGGCCATCACCGGCAGGAGTGCAGCTCCGCCGCTGTTCGAGACGATGGAAGTGCTGGGGCCTGAGCGCTGCCTGCGGCGGCTGCGTGCCGCACTCGCATTGCTGGCATCCCTTCCGCAGGAACAGGCACACTGAACGAAGGAGGTTGCTTAATGCCTGAACTCAGAATGGTGGTCTGCTGCAAGCAGGTCCTGGACCCGGAAGCGTCCCCGACTGCGTTCAAGATAGACCCGGCAACCAAACGCATGACGCTGCCGTCTGACATCAAGCCGGTCATCGGTCAGTACGACGAGTTTGCTCTGGAGGCGGCGTTGAGGGTGAAAGACGCCGCGGGCGGCAAGGTCTCCGTGGTGAGCCTTGGCAGCAAGCTCGTGCGCGACGTCATCAAGAAGACGCTCGCGGTGGGCGGCGACGAGCTCATCCTGCTGGAAGACCCGGCGTTCGAGGACTCGGACAGTTGGGCGACCGCCGCGGCACTGGTGAAAGCCATTCAGAAGCTGGGTGGATGCGACGTCGTTTTCTGCGGCAGGCAATCGTCGGACTGGGATGCAGGGCAGGTTGGTCCCGGCATCGCGGAGCTCATGGGCTGGCCGCTCGTTACCCTCGCCCGGAAGGTCCAGCCGGTTGAGGGCGGACTGCGCATCGAGCAGGTCATCCCCGACGGCTACCAGGTGATTGAGGTCCCCACTCCAGTCGTGGTCACCGTGACCAGCGAGCTGGGGAATCTCAGATATGCAGTGCTGAAGGGCATCATGGCGGCGGCCCGGAAGCAACCCGTGGTCTGGACACCCGCCGACCTCGGTCTGGAGCCCTCGATGGTGGGCGCGGCCGGCCGCAAGCTGAGGCTCAACCGTCTATTCCAGCCGGTGAAGGAAGCGCGTTGCGAGATGGTCGTTGGAGAGACACCCTCGGAGGCTGGCGCCAACCTCGCTCAAAGGCTGCGCGACGCCAAGGTCATCTAGCGCATTCGTGTGCAGGGAGGTCATGATGGAAGACTACAAGGGCGTACTGGTATACGCAGAATCCGCCGGAACGAGACTGAGCAGCACCACCTGCGAGTTGCTCGAGTGTGGCCGCAAGCTCGCCGCAGACCTCGGTCACACGCTCTCGTGTGTCCTGCCGCCGGAGGCGTCCGAAGCCCTGGCTGCAGAAGCCACCGCTCGCGGCGCGCAGCAGGTCCTCATCCCCGCAGTCCCGCCGCAGGCCGGCTCCTCCGTCGACGCTCACCTTGCCGTCGCGGTTGCCGCCGTCGCCGCGTGCCAACCGACTGTGGTGCTCATCGGCCACACGGCGCTTGGTCGGGAGCTTGGCCCCCGGCTGGCATTCCGACTGAACGTCGCTGCAGCGACCGACTGCGTGGGTGTACTCGTCGACCCGGCCACGAAGTCTCTGGTCATGACGAAGCCGGTATACGGAGGCAATGCCCTGGCGGAGTTCACCGCCGCGGCGGCTCCTCAGGTCGCCACGATACGGCCCAAGGCGGTGTCCGCCGCGGAGCCGGTGGCAGGCCGGATGAGCAAGACCGTGTCCCTCAAGATTGACGTACCCGCCGCGCGACTGAAACTCCTCGAACGTGTCCAGCAGGAAGTCGTCGGCGTGAAGTTGGAGGATGCCACGGTGGTTGTGAGCGGCGGTCGCGGCACCGCGGGGCCCGCGCCGTTCGCCGGCGTCCTCAAGGACCTCGCCGACGCCCTCCATGGAGCCGTAGGCGCCTCACGTCCCCCCTGTGACAACGGCTGGGCCCCCGAGTCGATGCACATCGGCCTCACGGGCAAGATTGTCGCCCCTGACCTCTACATCGCCGTCGCGATTTCCGGCGCGAGTCAGCACATGGCCGGTTGCAGCGGCTCGCGCACCATCGTCGCGGTCAACAAGGATGCGGAGGCGAACATCTTTCGCGAGGCAAGGTACGGCGTCGTGGGGCGGTTCGAGGATGTGCTGCCGGCCTTCACCGCGAAGATACGCCAGCTGCTCTCCGACTGAGCGATACGACAACTCTGCAGAACAAACAGGCGGCGCGGCCCGTGTGGGCCGCGCCGCCCTTCTTTCGTCACCGGGCAAGCGCGTTCTGCGCGAATCTACTCCGCCTTCTCAGCCTGACGGGCAACTATCCTCTGACTGAGGTGGGCCGGAACCTCTTCAAAGTGGCTGAACACCATGTCGAAGTCGGCCCGTCCCTGCAGCATCGACCGCAGGTCGATGGCATACCGCAGCAGTTCCGCGTATGGCGCCTGGGCCGTAATAACATTGTAGCCGTGCTCAGGATTCATGCCGAACACACGCCCGCGCTTCGTGTTGAGGTCGCTGATCACGTCGCCGGTCATGCCCTCCGGAACGCGTATGGTGAGGTCCATGATGGGTTCCTGCAGCACCGGCTGTCCCTCACGCAACCCCTTCTTCAGCGCCTGCGCCGCCGCTATCTTGAAGGCGATGTCGGACGAATCGACGGGGTGGAAACTGCCGTCGTAGAGAATCACCTTCACGTCGACCAGAGGGAACCCGGCGAGCACACCCTCGTGGCGCGCCTCATTGACGCCTTTCTCGACAGACGGGATGAAGTTGTTGGGAATCGAGCCGCCAACAGTCTTCACTTCGAACTCGAATCCACCACCCTTGGGCAGAGGCTGCAGCTCAAGCATCACGTGGCCGTACTGCCCGTGGCCGCCGGTCTGCTTCTTGTGCTTGTACTCCGCCTTGGTGGCAACGGTGATGGTTTCCTTGTATGGCACAGATGGAGTCGAGAGCACGACCTTCACGCCGAACTTGCGACTCATCTTGTCCTTCACGACCTCGAGGTGCGTGTCGCCAAGGCCGGTGATGAGCATTTCGCCCGTGTCGGCGTCGCGCTTCAGCAGCAGAGTGGGATCCTCTTCCTGCATTCGCGGCAGAATGGTGCTCATCTTGTCGAGGTCGCCCTTGGTCTCGGGCTGAACCGACATGCTATAAGTCGCCCGCGGGAAGGCGATGCCCGACAACGCGGGCTGGTCCTTCGCGCCAAGCGTATCGCCCGTGCCGGTCACACTCAGTTTCGCGATTGCGCCGATGTCGCCGGCGGAGACCTTCGTCACGGTCAACTGCTGCTTGCCAAGCGGCAGGAACAGTTGTCCGATTCGCTCGGTCGCGCCCTTGTTCACATTCAACACCTGCGAGTTGCTCGCAACCTCGCCGGAATACACGCGGAAGTAGCTCACCTTGCCCGTGAACGGGTCAGCGGTGGTCTTGAAGACGAGAGCCACAAGCGGGCCAGCATCGGACGGCTCCGGCTGAGAGGCTGCAGCCTGTCGGACGACGGGTGAGGGAAGGCAGGCACACATCGTGTCCAGCACAGCCTCCACGCCGATTCCTTTCGCGGCGGAGGAGACAACGACCGGCATCGCGATTCCGCGGGCGGTGGCAAGCCGCAACGCAGTGGCTACCTCTTCCGTGGTGAGTGCCGTGCCTTCAAGGTACTTGTTCATCAGCGCATCGTCGGCTTCGACGATTGCCTCAATCAGCGACTCACGCAGTGCCACCGCCGCATCTTTGAGCTCGGCGGGGACATCGGCTTCGCCCTCCGGCAGATAGGCACGCAAAGTCACCAGATCCACATAGCCCGCGAAGCTCGACTCGGCTCCGATCGGCATCTGTATCGCCACACACCGGGGCGAAAGCTTCGCGCGTATGCCCTCCATGCACTTGGAGAAGTCGGCGTTCTCACGGTCCATCTTCGTGATTATCAGCATCGCCGGCAGGCCCAGCTCACGCGCACGCGCCCACACCTGCTCGGTCCCCACTTCAACGGAGGTCGATGCGCCCACCGCGATGGCGGCGGCATCGGACACTCGCAGCGAGGCTGTCACCTCACCGAAGAAATCCGCGTAGCCAGGCGTATCCAGGAGATTGACCTTGAACCCCTTCCACTCCAGCGGGAGCATCGCGAGGTTGATGCCCGTATGCCGGGAAATCTCGCTGGGGTCGTAGTCCGACACGCTCGTACCTTCGTCTACACTTCCAAGCCGGGTGATGGCGCCTGAGCGGAATGCCATCACTTCCGCAAGCGTCGTCTTCCCCGCATTGAAGTGGCCGAGCAGTGCGACGTTGCGAATCTTCTCTGGCGCGTATGACTCCACTGAATGGTCCTCCTATCCCTTCGGCTCTCCCAGTGCGAGACGGGTCGATTATACGTGCACCGACCTCGGCTCCGCAAGGAACGCACGGCGATTGCGACCGCCCGAAGCCGATGGTACAATGGGGCGACTCGTACGCAACATGTCACTCACGAACGAAGAGATACGGCACATCGCACGGCTCGCCCGGCTCGCGCTGAGCGACGCCGAGGTGGCGGGATTCGGTACCGACCTGTCAATCATTCTGGACCACTTCCGCGCGCTGCAGGAACTCGACACCGGCGACGTGCCTGCCGCCGCGCACGCCAGTCTGTTGCAGAACGTCGCCCGCGACGACACGCCGCGGCCCTCCCTGCCGGTCGAGGACGCCATCGCGAACGCACCTCGCCGTCAAGACCTGTGTCTGCGTGTCCCACCGATTCTGGAGTAGGCTGCCGCCACAGCGTGCGGCCGGTAAGGACCTGTGAAATGCCTGCCAACGCACCCAACACTCTCTCCATCCACGAAGCGCAGTCTCTGCTCCGCTCCCGACAGCTCTCTTCTCGCGAACTGACGCAATCGTGCCTCGCGCGCATCCACAGTCTGGAGCCGCGGCTACGCGCGTTGCTGGCCGTCTGCGACGAGCAGGCTCTGCAGCAAGCCGGCGAAGCAGATCGCATCCTCGCGGCCGGCAACCCCGCGCCTCTCACCGGCATCCCGTACATCTCGAAGGATGTGTTGTGCACGAAGGGCGTCCCGACCACCTGCGGTTCACGCATTCTCGAGGGGTTCGTGCCCCCGTACGATGCTACGGTCATCCGCAGACTGCGGGAACAACATGCGGTCCTGCTGGGCAAGTCCAACATGGATGAGTTCGCCATGGGCTCCTCGACCGAGCACTCAGCCTACTTCCCCACGGCCAATCCGTGGCGACTTGATCGCGTCCCGGGTGGAAGCAGCGGCGGTTCGGCCGCCGCCATGGCAAGCTGCGAGGCGCTCTTCACGCTCGGCTCGGACACCGGAGGCAGCATCAGACAGCCGGCCGGCTTCTGCGGCGTCGTCGGACTGAAGCCTACCTACGGACGTGTCAGCCGGTACGGCCTCGTAGCCTTTGCGAGCTCTCTCGACCAGATCGGACCATTCACGCGCGACGCCGAGGACTGCGCCATAGTGATGAACGCCATAGCGGGCCCCTGCGAGATGGACGCCACATCGTCTCCTCTCCCTCCTCCGGACTACAGGACGGCGCTCAAGGGAGACATACGCGGACTGAGAATCGGAGTGCCGCGGGAGTACTTCATCGAGGGCATGCAGGCTGAGGTGCGCCGCAGCGTGGAGGAGGCGATCCGGCTGCTTGAGCGCCTGGGCGCAACCGTCGACTGGGACGTCACTCTCCCCTCGACGTCATACGCGCTCGCGGCTTACTACATCATCGCCCCGTCGGAGGCCTCAGCCAACCTGGCACGCTTCGACGGCGTCAAGTATGGCCTCACGCGAGACGGTGCAACCGCTGAGGAAATGGTGATTGCGAGCCGGGGCGCCGGGTTCGGGCCCGAGGTGAAACGGCGCATCATGCTCGGCACGTATGCGCTTTCGTCCGGCTACTACGATGCCTATTACCTCAAAGCCCAGAAGGTGCGCCACCTCATCCGGGCCGAGTTCGACCGAGCCTTCCAGTCGTGCGACGTGCTCGTGACGCCAACGTCGCCCACGGTCGCCTTCCCTCTCGGCTCCAAGCTCGACGATCCCATCCAGATGTACCTCAGCGACGTCTTCACGCTGCCGGTGAACATCGCCGGCATACCGGGGCTCTCGCTGCCGTGTGGATTCGTCGACGGCCTCCCGGTTGGCCTCCAGCTCATGGCGAACCGGTTCGACGAGGAGGCGTTGCTCCACGTCGCCTACGCGTACCAGCAACAGACCGACTGGCATCTGCGGCGACCGTCGCTCTGAGCCACGTCGGGCCGGCTTCCGGCATTGAGTCGACGTACGAAGGTACGAGTATCTCGAAGGGAGGGAACGATGACAGACGACGTCTTGGCGCAGGCTTCCCGTGTGGCGGCGGACTCGGAACGGCAGTTCTGGGGTTGTTCACAGGCAGTGCTCGGCGCGCTGCAAGAGACTCTCCACATCGGGAACAACGAGTCATTCAGGGCGGGGACCGTGTTGTCTGCCGGAGTGGCGCGACGTGGTGAGACCTGCGGCGCGCTCATAGGCGCCCTGATGGCGCTCGGTGTCGCATGCGGAAGGAAGCAGATGCCCGACAAGGACGCCTACAATCAAGCCATGGACCATGCCCAGGACGTAGTCAACGCGTTCAAGTCGGGGATAGAGAGCAGGTACAAGCTCGCCGCTCCCCTCGAGTCCACGATGTGTCCCGAGATCCAGACGAGACTGTACGGGCGGTCCTTCCGGTTCATCGAGCCTGCAGAACGGAAGGCGTTCAAA
>JALNYR010000125.1 GCA_023229725.1 Dehalococcoidia bacterium
CATGATCAGCATGATGAAGCGCGTGGCGGACGCCGTGAACATCCCCATCGCCGCGTGCGAACGGCTGAACAGCAAGCTCGACCTCAAGGAGTACCTGGAGAAGGGCGCGGTTGACGTCGTCATGTTCGATGTGGGCAAGATCGGCGGCATCACCGAGGCGATGAAGATTTGTGCCATGTGCGAGGCATACCAGGCGAAGGCTGCTCCGCACAATCCATTCGGTCCCGTCGCCGCGATTGCGAACGCGCACCTGTCGGCTGCCATCCACCCGTTCCTGATACAGGAGCATGAGCAGATGGCTCCGTGGGCTGTTGAGCCGCGCCTGAAGATAGTCGACGGGTACCTCGAGGTGACCGACAAGCCCGGCTTCGGCGTCGAGTTGAACGAGGAGGCCATCGCTGAGGCGAACGCGAAGATGGCCAGCGGAGAGTACCGGCCTTTCAGCAACGCGCGCGACCTCGATTTCTCGAAGTATGTGCCGGTCTTGTGAGCATGAAACCTGTTTCCGCCCGTCGCTCGTCGGCAGTCGAGCCGGGCGGAGAGCGTGAAGTATGGTGATTGACAGGAGGCCTGCCATGTAACACGCGGCTCTGGATTGAGACGTCAGCTACATTTGTAGTTCCAAGGAGAGGAGAACTCAGTGAAGAAAGGCATGCTATTGCTGGCAACGGTGCTGGCGCTCGCGACCATCCTGGTCGCAGGCTGCGCACCCGAGTCGAATCCGACCACCCCGACCACTCCTACCACTCCTACCACCCCGACGACCCCGACCACCCCGACCCAGCCCGCGGCTGAGGTCATCAAGTGGCAGTACCAGGGTCACCCCCCCGTATCCGACTACTACCACCAGGCTGTCGTGCGCATCGCTGAGACCATCACGACGATGAGCAACGGCCGGCTCGTTGTCGAACCCTACGCCGGTGGCTCCATCGTTCCCGCCAGCGAGGAATTCGATGGCGTCGACAAGGGCATCCTGAACATGGGTTCTGCCTGCCCGATGTACGCCCTCAACAAGTTCCCCCAGGCTGCGCTGTTCGACGCTGTGTCGGGCGGCATGACCTCGATGCAGATGACCCTCTGGCACACCAGAGGCAACGGCGACGCGCTTGCCGCCAAGATGTGGGAAGCGAACACCAACGCCGTGTATGTCGGCACTGCCGGCCAGCTGCCCGCCGAGGTGTGGGCTCAGTCGAACAAGAAGATTGAGAAGACATCTGACCTCAAGGGCTTCAAGATGCGCTGTTCCGGTGACGGCGGCCAGATCCTCGCCAGCATGGGCGTGGCGACTGTCTTCTTCCCCGGCGGCGAGATCTACGAGTCCATGCAGCGCGGCGTTATCGATGCCTTCGAGTACGCCTCCCCGTTCCTGAACTGGGGCATGGGCTTCCACGAGGTTGCCAAGTACCTCTATCAGTCTCCCTCCCGCGCTCCGACCGACAACGCGCACGTCTGGGTGAACAGGGATGACTGGGAGGCTTTGACTCCCGACCTGCAGCTCATCGTCAAGAATGCTTGCTCCGTGGTTGGCATCGACTACACGGCTGAATCCTTCACGAAGGACGACGTGGCGCTGGTCCAGTACGCGGACTACGGCACCGAGCTCCTCCCCGTCCCGGCCGAAGTCGAAGCGGCGTACCTCGAGGCGGCTATGGCGTTCTACGCCAAGAAGGCTGCTGCTGACCCGTTGTACAAGGAAATCGTTGACGACCACTGGGCGTTCAAGGCCCTGTGCGACCGCGCCGGCATCAAGTAGGACGCGGGTTCCGTAATCCACCGTGAAGAGGGTGCTCCCGCCCCGGGATGCCGGGGCGGGAGCACAGTACTGAGGACAATGAAGAAAATTCTGAGCGTCATTGACTCGACCAGCAAGTGGGCCGGGAAGATCTCGATGTGGGGATGTCTCGCGCTGGTGCTGGCGCTGAGCTTCGAGGTCATAATGCGCTACGTGTTCGACCGTCCGACCATCTGGGCACACGAGACCTCGATGATGCTCGGCGTATTCATCGTGACCATCGGATGGTCGTGGGTGCACCTGAACCACGGGCACGTGCGCGTCGACGTGTTCTACACGCGGCTTTCTCCCAGAGGGAAGGCGATAACCGATATCGCGTGCTTCTTTGTGTTCTTCCTGCCACTGCTGCTGGTGCTCATCTACGCGGCGGTGCAGATGACCTGGGATGCGTACGTCTTCGACGAAGTACTGATGACGAGTTTCTGGTATCCCCCTGCGTTGCCGATCCGGCTGGTCATGTTGATCGGCCTGGTCCTGTTCCTGGTACAGGGGATGGCGGAGATGCTCCGGGACGTGTACATGGTGGCGAAAGGGGGTCGGCCGTGATTGACATCAGTCCCGAGTTGTTGACGGTGCTGATGCTGGTGGGGGTGCTGGCGGGCGTGCTTGTGGGGTACCCGCTGGCGATACCCGTGGGGGCAATGGGCCTTCTGTTCGGGTTCCTGGTGTACGGCGACGCGGTGCCCGACCTCCTCTACGGACGGGTGTTCAACCTTGTGCACTCGTACACGTTGCTGGCAATCCCGTTGTTTGTGTTCATGGGTGTGATGCTTGAGAAGTCCGGCATTACGGAGAAGCTGTACGACGCGTTGTACATGTGGCTGAGCGGCTTCAACGGCGGACTTTCGTTGGTGACGGTGCTGCTGGGGACGATCCTGGCTGCATGCGTGGGTGTTGTGGGCGCATCGGTGTCGATGCTGGCTATCTTCGCGTTGCCTGCGATGCTGAAGCGTGGCTACAACAAGGCGCTGGCGTGTGGTTCGGTGTGTGCGGGAGGGACGCTCGGCATCCTGATACCGCCGAGCATCATGCTGGTTGTCTACGGCCCGATGGCCGGCGTGTCGGTCGGCAAGCTTTTCATGGGCGCGTTCATGCCTGGCTTCCTGCTGTCGGCTATGTACTGCGTGTACATTGCCGTAGCGTGCGCGCTGCGGAAGGACTTCGGACCGCCGGTACCGGCTGAGGAGCGACAGGTGCCGTTCAAGACGAAGTCTATCGCATTGCTGAAGGCGCTTCTGCCGACCGCGCTGCTGATCTTCGCGGTGCTGGGAAGCATCTTCCTGGGCATCGCTCCGCCGACCGAGGCGGCCGCCGTGGGCGCCCTGGCTTCGATGGGACTCGCGGCTGGATACAAGCACTTCAACTTCAAAGTGTTGAAGGATACGGTGGCGCAGGCGGCTCACGTGACGGCGATGATCTACCTCATTGGAGGTATGTCGTTCGCGTTCGTCGGTGTGTTCATCGGCGCCGGCTGTGGCGACGTGATCGAGAACGTCATCATGGGGACCGCCGGAGGGCGCTGGGGAGCCTTCGCCATGATCATGTTCATCGTGTTCATGCTGGGGTTCTTCATCGACTGGATCGGCATTGTGTTCATCATGGTGCCGATCGTTGCACCGCTTGCCCCGGTCCTTGGGTTCGACCCGCTGTGGTTCGGCATGATGATTGTGGTCAACCTGCAGATGTCGTTCATGACGCCTCCGTTTGCGTCGGCCATCTTCTATCTGCGTGGGTCCGCTGATCCGTCACTCGGAGTGACGATGTCGGACATCATCAGGGGCGTCTGGCCGTTTGTGGGCTGCATCATCCTGGCCCTGTTACTGTGCATCGCGTTCCCGCAGATCATCACCTGGCTCCCCGGCATGATGATTGCCTAGGGGTGTTCTTCCTTGATCTCCAGGGGATGGGAGTCAGCGACTCCCATCCCCTTCGCGTTTCTGCGACTGAAGCTCTCGCCATCGTCCCTGACACCTTGACACTGGCTGGTTGCACGCATAAGATGCTCGGAGACGATGGTCGTTACCGAGCAACGAGGTACGGTTGTCGCCTGGTCCCGGAACCGAACGCGGCGGAGAGCCGGCCGGAACCGCCGGGTGGTCTTCTCGTTTGCGCACTGTTGCGACGCGAGTCTTCGCAGTATCTCAGCCTCCCACTTTGAGGTGTGGCATCGCGGACTGCTTTCGCATACAGACAGGTCCGCGTGATGTAGATGTAGAAGGAGGTGCATGTGAAGCGAGGCATATCAGTTTTGCTGGTCACCGTGCTGGCGTTGGCGGCCATCGTCATTGCCGGGTGTGCGCCGGAGCCGACGCCGACGACCCCGACGACCCCGACTACCCCGACGAGTCCCACCACCCCAACCACCCCGACCACTCCGACCCAGCCTGCGGCCAAGGTCATCAAGTGGCAGTTCCAGGGTCATCCGCCGGTTGCGGATTACTACCACCAGGCTGTGTTGCGGATTGCTGACCATATCACGACCATGAGCGATGGTCGCCTGGTCGTTGAGCCCTATGCGGGCGGCTCCATTGTGCCCGCCACTGAGGAGCTTCAGGGCGTACACGACGGGGTCATCCAGATGGGTTCCGCCTGCCCGATGTACAACCTCAACAAGTTCCCGCAGTGCGCACTGTTCGACATGGTGTCCGGCGGCATGACGGCGTTGCAGATGTTCCTGTGGCACGCGAGAGGCAACGGCGACGCTCTGGCGGCGGAGATGTGGGAATCGAAGATGAACGTGAAGTACATCGGTCCCCAGGGCTTCCTGCCTCCCGAGATCTTCTGCCAGTCGAATAAGAAGATCGACGACCCGTCCGACCTCAAGGGCTTGAAGATGCGCTGTTCCGGTGACGGCGGCGAGATTCTCGCCAGCATGGGCGTTTCCACCGTGTTCTTCCCCGGCGCGGAGCTTTACGAATCCATGCAGCGTGGCGTCATCGACGCCTTCGAGTACGCTTCGCCGTTCCTGAACTGGGGCATGGGCTTCCACGAGGTGGCGAAGTACCTGTATCTTTCGCCTTCCCGAGGCCCGACGGACGTGGCGCACGTGTGGGTCAACAGGGATTCATGGGAGGAGCTCAGCCCCGACCTGCAGCAGATTGTCTACGATGCCGTCCACTCGGTCGGGTTCGACTACTTCGCCGAGTCCGTGGTTCGTGATGACGAGGCGCTGGTCAAGTATCTTGACTACGGCACAGAGATAATCCGGCTGCCCGATGAAGTCGAGACTGCATTCCTCGCGGCGTCCCAGAAGTTCTACGACAAGAGGGCTGCTGCCGACCCGATCTACAAGAAGATTCTCGACGACCACTGGGCGTTCAAGGCGCTGTGTGACCGCGCCGGCGTCAAGTAGAGCTGACGCGTTTCAGCAGTCTGGATGCCTGTTCGAAGTATCGAAGTGGACGACCCGCCCCGCTGAACCCGGGGCGGGTCGTCCAATCAGGGGGCTATGAAGAAGTTCTTGAGCGTTATCGACTTGATTAGCCGGTGGTCGGGCCTCATAGCGCGATGGGGCTGCCTGGCGCTGGTGCTCGTGCTGTGCTTCGAGGTCATGATGCGGTACGTCTTTGATAATCCGACGATCTGGGCGCACGAGTCGTCGACGATGCTGGGCGTGTTCATCGTGACCATCGGCTGGGCTTTCGTGCACCTCAACCATGGGCACGTGCGCGTGGACGTGTTCTACTCCCGTCTGTCGCCGAAAGGCAGGGCGATAGTCGACATCGCGTGCTTCCTGGTGTTCTTCCTGCCGCTGCTGCTGGTGCTCATCTGGGCGGCGGGCAGGCAGGCGTGGGATGCGTACGTATTCGACGAGGTGCTGATGCAGAGCTACTGGTATCCTCCGGCCCTGCCCATCAGGACCGTTGTGGTCGTCGGGCTGTGCACCTTCCTCCTGCAGGGCATCGCCGAGTTCCTGCGTGACGTGTGGATGGTGGCGAAAGGGGTGCGGCCGTGACCGACATCAGTCCCGAGTTACTGACATTCCTGATGCTGGCCGGCGTGCTCGTGGGAGTCCTGCTTGGTTACCCTCTGGCGATACCGGTGGGCGCCATGGGGCTGCTGTTCGGGTTCCTTGTGTATGGCAAAGCCGTGCCGAACCTGCTGTACGGACGAGTGTTCAACCTGGTGCACTCCTACACCCTGCTCGCGATTCCCCTGTTTGTGTTCATGGGAGTGATGCTGGAGCGGTCGGGGATAGCTGAGAAACTGTACGACGCGTTGTATGTGTGGTTGAGCGGCTTCCGTGGCGGCCTTGCCGTCACCACGGTGTTGCTCGGGACCATCCTGGCGGCGTGCGTAGGCATCATCGGCGCCTCGGTGACGATGCTGGCCATCTTCGCTTTGCCGGCGATGCTGAAGCGCGGCTACAACAAGGCGCTGGCCTGCGGGTCGGTGTGCGCCGGCGGCACACTGGGTATCCTCATCCCGCCGAGCATCATGCTGGTGATATACGGCCCGATGGCCGGCGTGTCGGTGGGGAAGCTCTTCATGGGAGCCTTCTTCCCCGGATTCACGTTGTCGGCACTCTACTGCGGCTATATCGCGATACGTTGCGCTATCCAGAAGGAAGTCGGGCCCGTGGTCCCGGCCGAGGAGCGGCAGGTCCCGTTCGCGACGAAGACCGTTATGCTGATGAAGGCGCTGCTGCCGACGGCGATACTGATCTTTGCGGTGCTGGGGAGCATCTTCCTGGGCATCGCGCCGCCGACCGAGGCTGCTGCCGTGGGCGCGCTGGCGTCGATGGGACTCGCGGCGGCCTACAAGAGGTTCAACTTCCAGGTATTGAAGGAGACGGTGACGCAGTCGTTGCACGTGAGCGCGATGATCTACCTCATCGGTTCGCTGTCGTTTGCGTACGTCGGGGTGTTCATCGGCGCGGGCTGCGGCGACGTCATCGAGGAGGTCATCCTCGGCGCGCCCGGCGACCGGTGGGGAGCCTTCTTCGCCATCATGCTGATCGTCTTCATACTCGGCTTCTTCATCGACTGGATCGGCATTGTGTTCATCATGGTGCCGATTGTTGCGCCGATCGCGCCGATTCTCGGCTTCGACCCGCTGTGGTACGGCATGATGCTGGTGGTGAACCTGCAGATGTCGTTCATGACTCCGCCGTTTGCGTCGGCTATCTTCTACCTCAGGGGGTCGGCTGACCCGGCGCTGGGCGTAACCATGTCCGACATTATCAGGGGCGTCTGGCCGTTCGTGATTTGCATCATCATCGGCCTTGCCCTGTGCGTGGCATTCCCGCAGATTATCCTCTGGCTGCCCGGCAAGATGATTGCGTAGCGTCTGTCTCCAGGGTGAGCGCGGAAGCGCTCACCCTGGAGGACTTCTCCCTGCCGGCTTGTCCCGCTTCATGGTTTCCACGTTTGTGTCATACGTGGTTGTGGGTATTGACACGTGTAGGTGGCTCGGATACGATGGTCGCGATGGGTACGTGCCGCCGTATGTGCTGCGCGGCATCTGTCCGCTGGCTGGCGTTCGTGGTGCTCTTCTGGATGGCGGAGTTGAGTGAGAGGGTTTCGTTTCGCCCGACGCTGGTCGGTTGAGTCGTGTGTGAGAGCTAACACAGCAGTAACGGGAGAGGAGGTAGATGCCTATGTAGCAGTGTTGTGCGGCGTGGCCGTGACTCCCCCACGCCGATAGTAACGCATTTCTCAGGAGGGAAGGTAGTGAATAGGAAAGCTATAGGCCTGCTGGTTACTGCAGTGGCGTTGATAGGGATGCTCATCGTCGGTTGCGCCCCCGCGGCGACTCCGACGACGCCCACGACGCCAACAACCCCGACCACCCCGACCACCCCGACCACCCCGACGACCCCGACGACTCCGACCCAGCCA
>JALNYR010000126.1 GCA_023229725.1 Dehalococcoidia bacterium
ATGGCGGGCGGCGGACGGTGAGGCGCAACGTCGAGTTGTGTCGGCGGCTGCTGTGCGGGTTCCGCTTGCTCGACCAACGAGGAGGAAGCAAAGCGCCGTTGCGCGGTCCTGCACGATGATAGTGTCCATCGCGAGCGGAAAGGGCGGTACGGGCAAGACGCTGGTCGCCACGAGCCTGGCGCTCGCCCTGAAGGTCACGATGCCCGTCACGTTGCTCGACTGTGACGTGGAAGAGCCGAACGACCACATCTACATACGGGCCAGGCTGCTGCGTACCGAGCCGGTGAACACCCCCGTACCGCTTGTCGACGAATCAAAGTGCACGAGCTGTGGTATGTGTCAGGATGTCTGCGCCTTCAACGCCATCGCGGTGCTCGGTTCGTCGGTGCTCGTCTTCAACGAGTTGTGCCACGGCTGCGGCGCGTGCACCCGGTTCTGCCCGGCGGGCGCCATCACCGAGGCGCCGCACCAGATCGGTGTTGTCGAAGTGGGTGACGCTGACGGCATACGCTTCATCGACGGGATTCTCACCATCGGCCAGCCGATGGCGCCGCCCATCATCCGCCAGGTGAAGAAACACACCGGCACTGAGGGCGTGACTATCATCGATGCCTCTCCGGGCACGTCATGTCCGGTGGTCGAGGCAGTCAAGGGGAGCGACTACTGCATCCTGGTGACGGAACCGACCCCGTTCGGCCTGAATGACCTTCGCCTTGCGGTGGAGACGGTTCGAGAGCTTCACATCCGGCACGGGGTGGTCATCAATCGCGCCGGCGTGGGAGATGCGCACACGGAAGAGTACTGCAGCAATGAAGGTATACCTGTGCTGATGACCATACCGCTCGATGAGCGCATCGCTCGCTCGTACTCCCGCGGCGTGCCGCTCATCGAGGCGCTCCCCGAGTACCAGGCGCGGTTCCTTGCACTCTACGGGCGGATTGAGGAGCTCGTGGCATGAAGGAAGTCGTGGTCTTGAGCGGCAAGGGAGGCACCGGCAAGACGAGCGTCGTGGGCGCGTTTGCGGCGCTGGCAGGGCGGAAGGTCCTCTCAGATTGCGACGTCGATGCGGCCGACCTGCACCTGCTGCTCTCGCCCACTCCCCTGGAAGAGCACGAGTTCTGGAGCGGGCAGGTGGCTGATATAGATGCGGAGAAGTGCACGCACTGCGGCCTGTGCGAGGAGGCGTGCCGCTTCGACGCGATACACGATTTCGCGGTGGCCCGGGTCGGCTGCGAAGGTTGCGGCCTCTGCGCGCGCGTCTGTCCTGCCGGCGCGATTCGGATGAAGCAGAACCTGGCGGGCCACTGGTTTGTCTCCGAGACACGGTTCGGACCGCTCGTGCACGCGAGACTCGGCATCGCCCAGGAGAACTCCGGCAAGCTCGTGCACCTGGTGCGGCAGAAGGCGAGGGAGACGGCCGAACACGCGGGCATCGACGTGACCATCAACGATGGTCCTCCCGGCATCGGCTGCGCGGTCATCTCCTCATTGTCGGGCGCGAGCCTTGCCTGCATCGTGACGGAACCGTCGCTCTCCGGCATCCATGACATGGAACGGGTGCTGTCCGTATGCCGGCACTTCAGCGTACCGGCAATCGTGTGTGTGAACAAGTTCGACATCGATGAGGAAGGCACACGGCAGATAGAGGAGTACTGCGCCGGCGAAAGCGTGGACGTGGTCTCGCGAATCCCGTTCGACACGAGGGTTACCGGGGCGCAGGTGCACGGGATTCCCGTCGTAGAGTACACGGACGACCTTCGACTTATCGCTCCGCTCGAGAGCGCCTGGAAGGCGGTGTGCATGCGGCTCGACGGCGCATGCACGTGAGACGTAGAATCTGTGGATTGTGCGCCCCGGAAAAGGGCGTCAGGAGAGTAACACGATGCGTTATGCAATCCCTGTCACCGGCGGCAAGCTCGCCTCCCATTTCGGGCACTGCGAGGCGTTCGCCCTGTTCGATGTGAATGAGAGCGCCGGCGAGATAGCCGGCAGAGAGCTTGTGATGTCGCCCGGCCATCAGCCGGGATTCCTGCCCGGATGGCTGGCGGAGAAGGGCGTCTCGCTGATTATCGCTGGGGGCATGGGCCCGAGGGCCGTCGGTCTCTTTGAGGAGAACAACGTGAAGGTGGTGCTCGGAGCGCCGGAAAGCGACCCGGAGCAGGTGGTTGAGGCCTACCTGGCCGGCGCGCTGGCAACAGGCGAGAATGCCTGCAATCACGAGCACGGCGAGCACGCCTGCTGAGAGGACGACAGAAACCATGGATGAACAGATAGCCCGGGTGCTCGACTCGGTCATCGTGCCGGGCGCCGAACGCAGCTTGCTGCAACTGGGTCTGGTGAGGGATGTGGAGCGCGCGGACGGACAGGTGCACATCGTTCTTGGCGATGCGGCGCTTGCGGACGAGTCACAGCAAGCCGTGGCGGAGAGCGTGCGCGTGGCGGTTGCCGCGGTCACCGGTGAAGACGCTTTCGTCGAGTTCACGAGCATGACCACCGAAGAGGCGAACGACGTGCGGCACACCGTCGCCATCATGAGCGGCAAGGGAGGCGTCGGGAAGTCGCTCGTCACGGGCCTTCTGGCCGTGGCGCTGGGCCGGGCCGGCTACAGCGTCGGCATCCTTGACGCTGACCTCACCGGGCCGAGCATCCCGAAGATGTTCGGAGTCGAGGGAAGGGCGTACGGTAGTTCCAGCGGCATACTGCCGCTCGTCTCTTCCTCCGGCAAGCCCGTCATGTCCATGAACCTGCTGCTCGAGAGCAACGACCAGCCGGTCATCTGGCGCGGCCCGCTCATCGACAAGGCGCTGCGACAGTTCGGCAAAGATGTGCTCTGGGGCAAGCTGGACTACCTGCTCATCGACCTGCCGCCGGGCACGGCGGACGCGGTGCTCACGGTGATGCAGGCGTTCCCCATCGACGGCGTGGTCGTGGTTTTCACGCCCCAGGACCTGGTGGAGATGATTGTGCGGAAGGCCATCAACATGGCGGTCATGATGCAGAAGCGGGTCCTCGGTGTCGTCGAGAACATGAGCTACCTGTACGTGCCGGAGATTGACAAGCGGCTGGAGCTGTTCGGGCCGAGTCGCGGCGACGAGATGGCGAAGATTGCCGGTGCTCCGCTCCTCGGGCGCATCCCTGTCGACCCGACGCTGGCTGCGTTGTGCGACCGCGGCCGCATCGAGGACTACAAGTCCGATATCGTCACGACCCTGGGCGAGAACTTTCTGAAGACGCTTGACGGGCCGGCGCGCTAGCCCCTCCACGCGGGTTGCGCTCCCGCGTCGGACGGTCGTTGTGCCACCTCACCTTCGGCGGGATGGCCGGTTGCCCGAGTGTCCCACGGATTGCGGTCTGGAGCAGCCCGGGTGGGACGTTCATACTGACGGTCGATGTGACATGGGCCGGTCGACGGCGTATCATGGAGTTGACACAGTCGCTGTCCTCATATTCTCCACACGCACTCCCCGCCGTCACCCGCCCTCCCCGCATCTCGTCTGACCTCATCTGAATGGAGGTCGTCATGAACGTTCTGCTCGTGTACCCACAGATTCCGGAGACCTTCTGGAGCTTCAAGCACGCTCTGAAATTCGCGTCGCGACGTGCGGCGTTTCCCCCTCTCGGGCTGCTGACCGTGGCGGCGATGTTGCCTGCTGAGTGGGGCAAGAAGCTCGTGGATATGAACGCGACGAAGCTGTCCGAGCGTGACCTGCAGTGGGCCGACTACGTCTTTGTCAGCGCCATGGTGGCGCAGCAGGACTCGGCGCGCGACGTTATCCGCCGCAGCAAGCAGCTCGGGAAGAAGGTGGTTGCCGGCGGCCCTCTGTTCAGACGGGGCTACGAGGCATTCGGCTTCAATGATGTTGACCACCTCGTCATCGGCGAGTCCGAGGACCTTATGCCGCGCCTCGTGCGGGACATCGAGAACGGCTGCGCCGTCGGCGTCTACGAGGCTGTTGAGAAGCCGGACATGTCGCGGAGTCCGGTGCCGTTGTGGTCGCTTGTCAAATCCCGGCACTACGAGATGATGAATCTGCAGTACTCCCGCGGCTGTCCCTTCAACTGCGAGTTCTGCGACATCGTCGTCATGAACGGCCGCGTGCCGCGTACGAAGAGCACGCAACAGGTGATTGCCGAGCTCGATGCCCTCTACCAGCACGGCTGGCGGGGGAGCGTCTTCTTCACAGACGACAACTTCATCGGCAACAAGAACAAGCTGAAGGCGGAGGTGCTGCCGGCCATCATCGCATGGAACCGGCGGAACGGATATCGCTTCTCGTTCTTTACCGAAGCCTCCATCAACCTGGCCGACGACGAACACCTGATGCAACTGATGAGCGATGCCGGTTTCGACGTTGTCTTCGTCGGCATCGAAAGCCCCAACGAGGGCAGCCTTGTTGAGTGCAACAAGATGCCCAACAAGGGGCGCGACCTGATCAGCGACGTGAAGACCATACAGCGCCACGGGATGCAGGTCCAGGGAGGGTTCATCGTCGGATTCGATGAGGACCCCCCGTCCATCTTTCGCAGCCAGATCAACTTCATCCAGAAGAGCGGCATCGTGAGCGCGATGGTCGGCGTGCTGATGGCGCCCCCCGGTACGCGTCTCTACGAGCGGATGAGGGCGCAGGGAAGGCTCCTGCCGCAGGGCACGGGCAACAATACCGACGGGACCACCAACATCGTGCCGAAAATGGGGCTGGAAAAGCTGACGAAGGGCTACCGGCAGGTCATGGCAACAATCTACTCGCCCCGGGAATACTACGAGCGGGTACGGACGTTCCTGCAGGAGTTCCGGCCCCGGCGCACGCGAAAGATGAGCTACAGCCCAAGGTACCTGGGTGCGTTGCTCAAGTGCCTGTGGACCGTGGGCATCCGGCAGCGCGGCCGCACCGAGTTCTGGCGTTCGTTCCTCTGGACGCTGCGCAACAAGCCGAGATGCTTCCACCTCTACATCACGTTCGCCATCCAGGGGTACCACTACCGCAGGGTCGCGTCTCTGACAGGCCTGGGCCGGCTGGAGACGTCACAGGGCTAGCAACGCTGCACGGCCCTCCCGTCCGGTGCGGTGAGGGCTGTGCCATCGGTTCCGGTGCTTCGCGCGCACCGGATTCGGCCGAACCGTTCACAGCTTCTTCACAATCGCATGGTAGTCTGACTTCTGAGGTTCACAGGCGAGGCGCGCCCCCGGCAGGAGCAGCCGCCTGCCGGAGCGGACCGCGCCTCGCCCCTCGTTTTCCGCCCTGCCCGCGCACGCGGGCTGTGTGCGAGACCGTGAAGATGCCCGGGACAATTGAAGTGCGATAGAGTGTAGCTAATTGTTGACTATTATAGGCAACAAACTCAACAAAGAGAGGTCCGAATGAAGCTCAGTACGCGAACCCGCTACGGCCTGAGGGCGCTGCTCGATATCGCGGCTCACAACAGCGGCGCTCCGGTGCAACTGAAGGAGATTGCGCG
Source organism: Dehalococcoidia bacterium (assembly GCA_023229725.1). GTDB lineage: Bacteria > Chloroflexota > Dehalococcoidia > GIF9 > AB-539-J10 > SKVJ01. The sequence continues at coordinate 5,458 of JALNYR010000126.1, forward strand.
TCGCCAGGACGTCTCTCTCTCCTACCTGGAGCACATCGTTGGACCGCTCATGGCGGGCGGGATACTGCGCAGCACGCGCGGCATGTTCGGCGGCGTGTCGCTGTTGAAGCAGCCGGGCGACATCCTCCTCTGGGATGTGGTGAACCTTCTGGAAGGTTCGATTGCCGCAGTCGATTGCGTTCCTCATCCTCACATCTGCCCGCGCTCCGACGGGTGCGCCACGCGGAGGTTGTGGTGTGAACTGACCTCTGCGATGAAGGGGGTGCTCGCGACCCGGACGCTTGCCGACCTGATGCGCGACGATGACGGCACAGCCGAGGGCTCCTGCGCGGTAGCTGCGGTGCGGCCCATGAGCGAGGCTGCGCGCGTGGCAGGCAGGACCGGTGAGAGTGTGGAAAGGAGTGCGGCGTGAACCTCTCCACGATTGTCGTCAAGGATATGGTTCGGCGGAAGCGCCGCGTGGCGCACTCCGTGTTCGGTGTATCCATCGGCATCATGACGGTCATCGCGATGCTCACGGTGGCGAGTGCGGGCGAGCAGTTGCTGCGCGGGGAGATGGAGCGATACGGTCCGAATCTGACCGTCGTCCCGGCGACCGCCAGGCTTGACGTGGAACTCGGAGGATTGACGATGGGTTCGGTCACAGTCGGTGAGACCATGATCGATGAGTCACTGCTTCCGCAGATTCAGCAGGTCGCGGATGACCTCATTCGCCACGACATGGGCATTTCCGAACCCGGCCCCATCGCCATAGTCGCGCCGCGACTCTATCTTCCGGCTACCCTGGACGGGCGCAACGTCACGGTGGTGGGAGTGACTCCGGCTCAGGAGAAGGCGATTCGCGTGTGGTGGGGCTTCTCCGAGGGAGAGTATATCGATGGCCCGGACTCTCTCGTCGCGGGCGCCGTGGCGGCGCGGTCGCTCGGGCTCTCCGCCGGCCGGACGGTCAGCGTCTTCGACCACGACTTCACTGTCGCGGGGGTGCTGAGCGATAGCGGCTCGAACGACGACTACCTGCTGTTCGTGCCTCTCGGCACGTTGCAGACGGCGGCAGGCAAAGAGGGATTGGTGTCCACGGTGGACGTGCGTGCTCTGTGCACCGGCTGTCCGGTGGAGAAGATTGCGGACGCGCTGTCCAACAATATCGCAGGCATCCACGCCAGCGCGGTGCGGCAGGTTGCCGAGGCGGAACTGGGGATGTGGCACAGCATGCGCTCCATCGTGCTGCTGCTTGCCTCCGTCACGCTGCTGGTGGGCCTCTTCGGAGTGATGAACTCCATGTCCGCGATGGTGCTGGAGCGCAGGAAGGACATCGGCATCATGCGTGCGGTGGGCGCGTCGAGGCGTCAGATAGTGTCCATGTTCCTGTATGAAGCGGCTGTGCTCGGTGTACTGGGTGGCGTTGCGGGATACCTGGCGGGACTGGCGCTGGCGCTCGTGGTTGGGCCCCTGGTGCTCGGCGGCGTCGCCGTGACGCCGGTGGTCTCGTACGTGCCGCTCGCCATAGGCCTGGCCGGCGCCATCTCGATGGTCGCGGCGCTGCACCCGGCGCTCGACGCCGCCCGCATGCGCGTGGCTGATGCCGTGAGGACGTCGTCCTAGGAGTGTGCACATGCTTGAGTTGAAGTGCGTTTCGCGACACTACGGCGAGGGAACGGCGAAGGTCGTGGCGCTCGACCGCGTGTCAACCGTTGTCGAGCCCGGAGCGTTTCTCTCCATTATGGGGCCGTCCGGAAGCGGGAAATCGACGCTGCTGAATGTGATGGGAGGAGTCGACCGCATCTCGGAAGGAGAGATACTGTTCGATGGCGTGCGCTTCGACCTGCTGTCGGAGGAGGAGCTGACAGCGTTCCGGCGCGGGCGCCTGGCGTATGTCTTCCAGCAGTACCACCTCGTCCCGTCGCTGACGGTGCTCGAGAACGTCATGTTGCCGCTGGTCTTCCGCAAGGCAGGGCCTGACACCGACAGGGCAAGACGCATGCTGGACCGCGTGGGACTGCAGCACCGTGCCTCGCATCGGCCCTCGGAGTTGAGCGGCGGTGAACAGCAGCGGGTGGCGGTGGCGCGGGCGCTCGTGAACGATCCCGCGCTCATCTTGGCGGACGAACCGACCGGCAACCTCGACCAGGCGTCGGGTCGCCAGATAATGAGCCTCTTCATGGAACTGAACGA
>JALNYR010000127.1:0-1532 GCA_023229725.1 Dehalococcoidia bacterium
ACGACAGCGAGCTCCTTTGCTGCTGTCGCCCGGATGTACTGGATGAGGGTGGACTTCCCCGTGCCGGCGTTTCCGGTCACGAACACCACCGGGCGACACCCTTCCAGCAGATCACTGACTCTCCGGTACTCATCCGTGATGACGATGCCGTCGAGCAGGTCTCGGATTCCGCCGACCATGGTGTTCCCTTCCTCGAAAGGCATCTTGTCGGCATCGTTCATGGCTCCATCCATTCTACCCGCCGGCGATCGGCTTCGGGTGTCTGCAAGACGTGGCATGGCTCCTCTCTCGTGTGGAGACAGGCATGGGTTCCGCTCTCGTTAGTGCACAGCCTTCCACGTCCATTCGTGAGGTTCCGTATCTACCAGCGAGAATCCCGCTCTCGCTCGTGTATCGTTTCTCGCATGCATTCGTGATGTTTCCTCACCCACGACGGTGAGTTCCGCTCCTCCCCTCGCCTTCTCCTACGGCGGCGAAGGCGCGTCGCAAAGCTAGGAATGAGATTCGCACGTGGTTGCGTAATAGGAGCTGCGCGCGAATGGATGAGCGCTGACCGTGCCGCAATCGTGGCTACGCAATTTTCCCATCCCGCATTCACGTGTCCCACACATCCCGATAATTTCTGGGGCGCCATGCTTGTGGCGCGGCTGCAGTAGATCATCCTTCATATCTCGCTACTCGTTTGTAGACCAGTAGAATGCCGCCTTGCAGGGGTAGATGTTGCCCACGGTGACCACCAGTGCCGACGCATTGGTCTGGCCCCGGCACGGACGAAGGTCCCATGGAGTAGCGAGGAACGTGGCGGACTCCCGCGAGGTGATGGCTGGACCCGGTCAACGGAGCGTCGCCAAGTCGGTGGATATGGTAAACGGTCTGATGACGCCCCGAGTGGACCGGCTGGCTTCATCCTGGGCATAACGGCACCGGCATACGGTTCCTCCACAACCACCACCGCCAAGTTGACGTGGTGCATGTAGTAGCCGCCGGAGATAGAAGTGCCAAGTGGCAGCGTGGTAGACGTGGTAGATTGGGCCGTTCCGTGGTAGAAGTCAGGCCCTATAGGGGATTCTGAACGTAGCGTGGTAGCGTTGTAGCGTGGTAGCTCTAGGAATGGGTACATCATCGTTTTCCGGCCTACAACATCGACCACGCTACCACGGACGAACGAAGATGGTGCTGTGTCGTAGCTACAATCCGTGGTAGATGTTATGTGTCTTCTACCACATCTACCACGGCGATGGATGACTGCCATTCTGGGATGCGACACTATAACGCGTGCGCAGGGAATACCGTCCGCGTGTTCCCGCGTATGCGCGCATATAGGGTATCTTCTGGCGTTCACTGGAAGACCGACAGGTCGACATCTTCGATGCGCTCGGCGCATTCCTGCTCGAAGAAGGCCTTGGGCAAGCCCCACATCTTCCGCACTGAGCTATCCTCTCTGGCTATTCTGATGGCCTTCTGGTGGCCTCCCCACTGCTGGATGTTCAGCCAAAGGGCATGGCTGGCTAACGGCATTTTGGACGCCTGAG
>JALNYR010000127.1:1542-7565 GCA_023229725.1 Dehalococcoidia bacterium
AATCCACAAGCGCATACGCTCTGGCAGGAAGTAGATGAAGCCATTGCGCTCGACGTAGCCGCGAATGAGTTCGATTGGCGAATCTGCCTCTACGGCGACCTTGAGCCACTCACGGATGTAGAAGGCCAACGTCGCTTCCTCACTGGCCTCTTCGGGCGCCACCTCGCGCTTCGCGCCGTTCAGGATTCGTCGCATGAAGTCATCCCATTCCGCCTTCTCCGGCATGATTGGATTGTCGTGGAAGCGCTCGATGACCTTCTTCTTGAAGAGTGGCCGGTTCATCAGCTCGTCCGCAACAAGCACTAGCTCCTTCTCCTCCCCCTTGACCCTGAGCGTGACCTTGTATCGCGGAGTGCTGCTCATGGAGACCACAGTTCGGACAAACACGATGATTCCTGCTTCTCCGGCGGACCGTAATCCGTCCAATTTGCTCATGGCTTCCATGAGAATCTCATCGGCGGGCTTGTTGAAATTGGTGGACGCCTCGCCGGAGGTTAGGGAGCACTGTCCTATGAGCCTGCGTCTCACGGACATCTCAATTATTTTCGCTGCGTGAATTGGGAGGCGAGTTACGTCGACTACTGCGGTTCGGAGCGCTTGCAACTCAGTGTACGAGAAGCCGGACTTCTGGCAGATGATATTGTCGTCTAGCGGAGTGCCGGCGTGCACGGCGCCCATGATGGCGCGGAACGCTGTGCAACACCGGCTATCGTAGAAATGCTCCGCACAAAGCCCGCAACCTTCGAGCTTCGATGGGTCGAGGAGCGCCGTCCCTACGGCCTGCGACTCTGCGAACTGGTCGTAGGGAAGCGACGCTCCTGAATAGGCTGCCTGCTTTCTGGCCATCAGACGAGCCCATCCTGCTTGTCGCAGACTGTGTTGACGGTGCGTTCCGCGTGACGGTCAGCCTCAACCGGCTCCTTTCGGTCGCGCTCGTTGAGGGCCCTTTGCGCCTGTGCGACTTCCTTGGTAGGATTGTCCACGGTTACTACTCCTTTGGCGGTCAGGCGAGCAACGTAGGAGTCGGGTCCCACCCCTTGCTCTGGACTCTGCTCTCCTGACCGCCTCGTTCGTTCAGTCAGTGGGTGTTGGTTCGGCTTGGTCCAACATACGCTCGACAGCCCGTCTGGGGACCACAAGCCGTTTCCCAAACCTGAGTGTCGGAATGGTCCCCAGTCTGCACATCCGGTAACCCGTCCCTCTGGCGATGCCCAGCATTCGGCTCGCCTCTGGCACGGTGACTGTCAGTCGTTCATCGCGTGCCGCCTCGTTGACCATCTTGTCTCCTCCTTGCATCGAGTTCTGGCTTGGCTGACACAGTTGCACGGCTATGGACACATGAAGGTTGTGGGGGAGACTTGAGAAGCGCTGTGCCATTCGCTTCCATGTCTAGTGCGTTAGGCGCATTCATCAGTTGTCTCTTCCCGGTGCTACCCTCTGTGCCTTTGCACCTGTTACCTCGTCACAGTCGGTGGCCTCGCTGCTTGCCGCCGACCAACTGGCTCGGAAAGCATCATCCCGGGCATTTGTTCCGCGCCCCGTTGGTGACGACGAGAGTGAAGGTCGCCATCAAGGGGACGAAGTCGGTGACCCAGTGCACGGACAACGTTGGTGCCTACGGGACCAGTGTAGAAGTTTGTCCCGTCTCCGGCTAAAGTAGATGCGGCAGCACTATTGCCGCAGATTCTGTATTCTCTTTGGCTCTGTTCACGCTATGTGGGAACCACGAACGGTAGAGCGTGCGTTGTTCGGCTGGGAGTTATGGCGGAGGACGCTTGTCTCTGAATGGCAGAGACGCTTCGAGCGGGATGATTGGCCAGAAGCCGATGTGCGTGACGCGTACCGAAAAGCGCTGTTGAGCCTTGACCTGCCACCCACTCCCCTGCTGGGTGGCTACTGGGCTGCTTGCGTCCTGTCAGAGGTGCGCATGAACGCACCTGCCACCTATGACACCATCGTCGTGCGTAGTCGCTCCATACTCGTGATTCTGCAGGAGGCCACATCATCGGCCAGCTTAGATACCGGTGCAAGAATCTATCCGCCTATCGTGGTGACCGAGGGCGAGACTGAGCGTGAGGCTAGAGCCATGTTTGGGCTCACGGGTGGACAGCTGAGAGATATGCTTGCGAACAACGACTACCGGGCAAGCGGTACGTACTTGTATCTGACGGACACGCATCCCTTCGCGGCTCAGCTCGCCCGACGGAGAGGAAGACCACCGGTTCCCCGGAATCCCTCAGGGGCGATGGCCCGGTATCCTGACCGTTTGGCGGTGCGATGCGCGATGATGCACGACCGCGACCGGCTCACGCTCGTCGACATCGCCAAGCAACTGGGACTCCATGTCTCGTGCCATTACGAGAGCGAACAGAGCCCGACCGTGGCGTGGCTTGTCAAACGTGGAAGGCGCCTAGTTCAGTAGCCTTAGTCGCCGAGCAGGATAGGCGCCGGAATGAATCTCGTGTGACCGGCCGACGCAGCCGAGAAGAAGTTGCGGAGATGCTGCGTCACGGGCGTTGCTTCCGCCTCGGAGCTAGTCCCAAGTTCGCCACCGGCGAGAACGACTTGTGCGCCTGCTGGATGTCCTGGTCGGTCAGTGACAGGTATATCTCGGTGGTCTTGATGTCGGTGTGTCCCAGTGTTCGCCTCACGTGTTCGAGGCTTGCCCCGTGCTTGAGACTCTCGGTGGCGTAGGTGTGACGCAGCCTGTGCGGTCCCAGACGATGGCGCAGCCCGGCCTTCTTGCCGACTCGTTCAAGAACCTTCTGGATGCGCGCGGCCGTGAGCGGATACCCCCCCTGTGTCTGGAAGAGCGGGCCGGCATCCGTGCCGCCGGGTCGCTCGAAGCACACGTAGGTCGACAAGACCGCGGCGGTCCAACCGGACATGTAGACGACCCGCTCCTTGTTCCCCTTGCCAATAACGTGCACCCGCTGCTCCTTCTCGTCTCTGTCCGCCACCTGCAGGTTGGCGAGCTCGGCAAGGCGCATCCCTGTATCGAGGAGCAGCAGAATAATCGCCTCATCACGGCTTGAACGGCACGCTTTCGCGACCGCGGCCACTTCCTCAGGCGAAAGGGTCTTCGGGAGCCGCTGCGGGAGTTTTGGAGCCTTCACGGCGGCCAGCGGGTTCTCGGCGATGACGTCCTGTGCCTTGAGCCACGACCAGCACTGCTTGATGCCCCGCACGTACGTGTTCACGGAGGTCTGGCTAAGTAGCTTCCCTTCCTGCTCCTGTGCCTGTCCCTCCCAGCGGGGCCTGCTCAGCGCGTCGTTCACGTACTCCACGAGGTCATCTGCCGTGACGGAGCTCACATCGGGGACGCCAGCGAGGAACTTCGCGAAGTCGGACACCGACCGGCGTACGTGGGCTATCGTCTTGGGGCTGTAGCCGGCTGCGCGAGTGTGCAGCGCGTAGCGTTTGAGAAGCGAATCAGCATCCATGACAGAAAGCAGGCACCCCTGCTGCGAATGATGGAGCGGGCGACGGGATTCGAACCCGCGACGTCCTGCTTGGGAAGCAGGCACTCTACCGCTGAGTTACGCCCGCCCGAGTGTCCAGATTATCCGCTGCACGCCCGACACGTGTCAAGGCGCCCTATTCGGGGACCAGCGTCATGAGCTTGCGCGCTATGTCGGGGTACTTGCAGATGAACTTCAGTTCGTCCGTCACCAGCGGCTTCTGCGCCAGCACGTTCGCGTATCGTGCCAGTTCCACCTTCTGACGCGCGTCCTCCGCATCGACGAACGAGACGGCCATCCTGCCCATGATGTGCCGGAAACCGGAGACTCCGCCGTACTGACCGGAGCAGATTTCGCGCCCCGTCTCCACCAGTTCGGGTTCGCCACGGCCGAGGTCCTCGAAGCTGTACAACTCGTAGTTCTCGGGGTCTTTGAGCACGCCGTCCGCGTGAATGCCGGAGGCGTGGGCGAATGCGTTGACACCGACGCCGGGCTGGTTGACGGGGATCGGCACACCGAAGGCGTAGCTGGCATACTTCGCTATCTGCCAGGCCTTCTTCAGGTCGATGGGCTTGCCGAGCCCGTACTTGTCTGCGAAGCCCTTCGACTTCGTCACGGCAAGGACGGTGGCCACGAGGTCGGCATTGCCGGCCCGTTCGCCGATGCCGTTGACGGTGGTATTGATATACACATCCTGTCCGCCGTCGAGGACGCCCTTGGCGCCGGCAAGCGAGTTGGCGACCGCCATGCCGAGGTCACCGTGGCAGTGCACTTCGAGCGGCAGCTCGACAGCCTCCGCCAGAGTCTTCATTGCATCGTAGATGGTGAACGGGTTGTCGTAGCCGAGTGTGTCGCAGTAGCGGATGCGGTCCGCACCGTGCTCTTTGGCGGCGCGAGCGTACCGGACGAGGTAGTCGATGCTCGTGCGGGAGGCGTCTTCGGCGTTCACACCGACGGACGCCGCGCCGTGTTCGCGGGCGGCATCGACGGCTTTTGTCATGCTGGCGATGACGTCATCGCCTGTCAGCCGCCCCCCCCACTTGCCGTTAATCATCTGCGGTGAAGTGGATATGGAGAGGTTCAGGTGCTTGAGCTTCGGCACCATCTCGAACGACAGGTGCACGTCTTCGGGAGTGCCGCGGACCCATCCCGACAATCGGATTGGCTGCATCCTGCCATTGGCCTGGTGCTCCAGGTTCGCCTGGAGGTACATCGTCTCATGCTTTGTCGTGGGGAATCCGAACTCCGACTGGAAGATTCCCATCTTGTTCAGATAGCGGTTGATCATCGTCTTGGCCAGCTTCGAGAGGCCAAGATGCGCCGTCTGCACGCCGTCGCGATTCGTCACGTCGATGAAGTAGATGCTGGGCATTGCCTATCTCCTCTGTCCGAGAGTGAAACCGGTACTCTACAGCATCGTCTCCCGGACGTCAAAGGCGCGTGCGCTCGTTGCCGCGGCCGGCGTGTCAGTGCCTGCCGCTCGTGGTGTATAATGGCGCTTCTGACGATGGCACGCATCCGCGCGGCAATCATCAACGTCACCGGTTATATCGGCGTCGACATGGCGCGCATTCTGCTGCGCCATCCTGAAGTCGACCTCGTCTGTGTCACGGGACGCAGCGCGGCCGGGAAGAAGCTGTCGGAGGTGTTCCCTCACCTGACGGATTCCGACCTGGTCATTAAGCCCGACCTCGATTGCCCGGCCGATGTCGTGTTCTCGGCCATGCCGCACAAGGCGAGCGCGGAGGCGTGCGCGCCGCTTGTGACGCAGGGATTGAAGGTCATCGATGTCAGCGCCGACTTCAGGCTGAAGAGCCGGGAAGAGTACGAGCAGTGGTACGAGGTTGAGCATCCCTGCCCGCAGTTGCTGGACTCTGCCGTGTACGGGCTGCCCGAGTTGCACCGCGACGAGATTGCACGCGCCCAGCTCGTGGCGAACCCGGGCTGCTATCCGACGGGTGCGCTCCTTGCGCTTGCGCCGGCCCTGTCGGCAGGCATGACCGATGGTGACATAATCATTGACAGCAAGTCCGGCGTATCCGGCGCCGGGCGGAGCCTGACCTTGACGACGCACTTCGCCGAGTGCAACGAGAGCGTTGCCGCCTACTCGGTAGGGGGCCACCGCCACATGCCCGAGATTCGACAGGAGTGCCGGCGGCTCGAACCCCGTGTGAGTGAACTGATGTTTGTGCCGCACCTGATCCCGATGACGCGCGGCATCCTCAGCACATGCTACGTGCGGCTTGCGGCAGAGTGGCTCGCGGGACGGGGGGACCCGGAGAAGGCGATCGGCGAGACATACCGGGACTTCTACCGGGACTCAGTCTTCGTCGACGTCGTCGACTCGTCGCCTGCGACGAAGCACGTCTGGGGCAGCAACTACTGTCATGTGTATCCCAGGTACGACGCGCGTACGGGCCGTTTGCTCTGCATCAGCGCTATTGATAATCTTGTGAAGGGCGGCGCCGGGGAAGCGGTGCAGAACATGAACCTGATGTGCGGGTTCCGCGAATCCTGCGGCCTCGATGCGTTGCCGGTCTATCCTTAGTTGTCCGCGCCCTC
>JALNYR010000128.1 GCA_023229725.1 Dehalococcoidia bacterium
AGAGGCCGGCGAGGAGGTTCATCTTCCTGTTCGGATAGATGCCGAGGCCCATCGTGCCGCCGGTGAACCGTTCCCACGTGACGAGCGTGGCGACATCGATGACCTCGACCTGTTGCCGCAGGCCGGTGAAGTAGCGCTTCTCGAGCAGTTCGATGACACGGTCCGCCAGTTCCTGCTTGGCCGCCGCGTAGCGCTCGCTGTCGGCGGCCAGTCTCTTCCAGTAGGAGTACTGCGAGAAGAGTTCGACCTTGATGACGCCCTTGCCTGCCGGCGCCATGGCCGGGTCGAACCCGTATAGCTGCATCTCCAGCTCGTGGCACGTGCGGTTGGCCAGCGTGACCGGCTCGTCCAGCAGCATGACCATCGATGACGGCTCCTGCGACAGGTCGCGATTCACGCCGAGGAAGACCTGCACCGCGAACTGCATCTCGTCGTTCGCCGGGCGACACTCCGTCGCGACGCGACCGTTCGTGAAACGCCCTTCAAGCATGTCCTGGATGGTCCTGCGACCGTCCGCGTTGGAGATGACGACGTCCGCCGGTTGCTCGCTGCCGTCCTCCAGTCGGACGCCGATGGCCTTGCCGTTTGCCGTCAGTATGTTCGCCACCTTCGAGCGGTAGTGCATCGAACCGCCCACGTCCGTGTAGCGCTTCTCGATGGACTTTGCGAACTGGAAAGCGCCGCCCGATGGCCACTTCAGTGTGCCTTCGAGCCCGTAGGCGTGCCTCGTGAAGTGGAAGATGATGGGAAGCGACGGATTGGAGTAGATGAGGAGCGGCACGGCCCGGCGCATGAACGGGTCGCTGAACCTTCGCCCGAGCCAGGCCATGTTGGAACCCATCCAGCGCCATGAGACGAGCAGCCCCGGCAGCGCCTTGACGAGGCCCAGCCGCGAGTCGACCATCATCACCTTTCCCATGGCGTCGGATTTCGCCGTCGCTCGAATGCCCTTGACGTAGTCCCGTATCATGCGGCGGTCGACCGGCGCCAGCTCGTGCATGTGGCTCTCGAGGCGCTCCAGGTCATAGTAGTCACGAAAGAGCTTGCCGTCCGGAGAGAGCACGCTGACGCACTCCTGCAGCGGCACGAACTCCCGCGGCGCGGCGCCCAGCTCCTCCCAGAGACCGTAGAGCGGAGATGCCGGCGCGCATCCGAAGAGGTGGTGGATGCAGACGTCGAACGTGTATCCCTTGCGCTTCCAGGCGGTGCACTGGCCGCCCGGAAGCGTGTGCTGCTCGAAGATGTGTGTCTCGTAGCCGTTGAGTTGGCCGTAGATGCCCGCGGCCATGCCTCCCAGCCCGGCGCCGATGATGGCGATGGACTTCCTTTTCACGTGTGTGTCCCCTCCCGGCGCTTCCTCCGCCCCTGCGGTTGGCGAAACGGCGCGACTCCGAACAATCCTGCGCTGCGCATTGAAGCAGACGCCGCTGACTGCTGCAAGACGGCTGCGAATGCGATGTGCATCGCACTCGCCCGCCCGTGTACAATCGTTCGCAGGCCGTTCTGTTGCGGCCGGGGAGGAGTGCAACGATGAAGCTACTGGGGATTTGCGGCTCGCCGAGAAAGGGCAACACCGAGTGGATGCTGACGAAGCTGCTGGAGTCCGCGCACGAAGCAGGCGCAGAGACCGAACTCATCCTGCTGCGACAGAAGGACATCAAGCTGTGCCGCGGCTGTCTGACGTGCGAGGTTGGGAGAGACCGCAAGCCGGGCGTCTGCGTCATCAAGGATGACATGGCGCCTCTGCTGCCGAAGATGCTCGCCGCGGACGGCATCGTCTTCGGCACGCCGGTCTACTTCTACCTGCTCTCGGCTCTCCTGAAGAACTTCATGGACCGGACGGTGCCGATATGGCCCCTGCTGAAGGGCAAGGCCGCCGCCGGTGTGGCGGTGGCGGAGGACGGCATCGGGCAGGCGATAACCAATCTTCGAACGTATACGGACTTGTGCCAGATGCCGTGGGTGGGCGAGGTCACGGCGCTGGCGAAGGGACCCAACGACGTTGCTTCAAACGACACCGCAACGGCCGCGCTGGTCGCCCTGGGGCGACGCCTCGCGGAGCCGTCGGCGCGGTCTTGACGGCCGGCCGGTTGAGAAGACACGACAAGGAGGATGAATGGCAACACTGTCTGATGCTGATATCCGCCGCGTATCCGATGAGCTGCTGGCGGCCGAGAGGGACCGGCGTCCGGTGGTCGCCCTCTCCGAACGGTTCCCCGGGCTGACGCAGGAGCAGGCGTATGCCATCCAGCTCAGGACCGTCCAATCCAGGCTGGATGCAGGCTCCCGCATCGTTGGCGTGAAGGTGGCCTTCACGAACAAGTCCATCCAGCAGGAGTTCGGCATGGGCGAGCCGGCAGCCGGCTTCCTGTTCGATTCGCGGACCTTCTCGGACGGGGCGGTCGTGCCATTCGACGCCCTTACACGGGCCATGGTGGAGCCGGAGATAGGCTGCGTCCTCGGCGAGGACCTGAAGGGCCCGGGTGTGACCGTTGCGATGGCGCTGCAGGCGCTCGCAGGAGTGATGCCGGCCATCGAGATTGTGGACCTCCGCTTCAAGGACTGGAAGGTGACCGGCCCGGATGTCACGGCGGACAGTGACGGCGGCTGGGGTGTCGTGCTGGGTGGCCAGCTCACGCCGGTGCAGGGCCTTGACCTGCGACTCATCGGGTGCGTCCTCTCGAAGAATGGCGGGATCGTCTCGACAGGGGCGGGGGCGGCGGCGCTCGGCAATCCGGCCGGAGTCATTGCCTGGGTGGCAAACCGGCTTTCGTCGCTCGGTCTCGGCCTGCGTCGGGGCCAGGTCGTCATTACGGGCAGCCTCATGAAGTCGGAGATAATCTCGCGCGGCGACTCCTTCACCGCAATGTACGACCGGCTCGGTTCCGTGAGCGTGTCGTTCAAGTAGCCGTCATGCGCCCGGGCGCTCGCCACCGGTGGCTCCGGACGCGTTCGGAGCCACCGGGGAGCCTTTTCCTGGGCTCTTTCGTTCGTCGCCATTGTCGCCTGATTCCGCGCCTTCACGTCCTGCTTGGTTCCATCGGTGTCGCATTAAAAATGACAAATCGTCGCAGAAACTCTGCGCGCGGGCGCAGCACATTTGACATGAACCGTTAGATTATCTACACTTCCAGCGATAACACTGAGACGTTGAGGGAGCGCTGGCTGGTCTAGATGGGAACGAGGTGGCGGGACTGGGTGAGAAAGGCGTCAACTTCAACTGCATCAGAGTGATTTTGGAGATGCGCCGCGGGACAACGGGACGGTGAAGATGGAGGTGGGAGGGGTGGTGCGCAGTCCCGGTACGTGATTACGCAAGAGGAACAAGGAGGCAGACTCAGATGATGATGGTAATGCAGCGATTCGAACCCTTGAGCGACGGTGCAAGCCTGAGAGAGGCCATGGGCAAGCTCTTCGAGCAGAGCGTGGTGTGCCCGGACAGGTCGGCTGGAGCGGAGTCTACTCCCGGAGCCAGTCTCATGCCTGTCAACCTGTACGAGGAAGAATCCGGCTTCGTCATCAGGGCATACGTTCCCGGCGTCAAAGCTGAGAGCGTCGAGGTTGGTGCGGAAGGGGGGACGTTGACCATCAAAGCCCGCATCCCCGGCGAGACGGAGGGTGAAGATGCGAAAGCCGGCAGGTGGCTCGCGGGAGAACTGGGCTACGGCGACGTCGCGCGAACGCTGACGCTGCCGGCGCCGATAGATGCGGCCCGGATTGAGGCGAACGTCGAGAACGGTGTCCTGACGGTGGTCGTTCCGAAGGCGGAAGAAGCCAAACCGAGGAAGATAGTCGTAACCTCGAAGTAGGTGACACGCGTGGCTGGAAAGCGTTGCGTCGAAATGCGAACGGATGACACAAGGGTGTGATGAACGAGGAGGTGACAGCATGACGGACTTGATTCGATGGGAACCGATGGGCATGACCAGCCTGAGGCAGGCAATGGACCACCTGTTCGAGGACTCGTTCGTACGACCGTCCGGCCTGTTCTCCGCTCTCAGAGCGGAGTCTCCCGCAGTGGACATGTTCCAGACCGACAAAGATGTGGTGGTGAAAGCGTCGCTGCCGGGGATGAAGGCGGATGACGTCGACATCTCGGTCACGGGCGACGTGTTGACCATCAAGGGCGAGCACCGCGAGGAGCAGGAGATCAAGGAAGAGAACTACTTCAGGAAGGAGATGCGTTTCGGCTCCTTCGCGAGGTCTCTCGAGATCCCTGTGCCGGTGAAGGTTGACAAGGCCGAGGCGACGTTCGAGAACGGCGTGTTGACGCTGACTCTGCCCAAGACCGAGGCGGTCCAGCCGAAGGCCATCAAGGTGAAGGCGGCGAAGCCGGCCGAGCCGAAGTCGGGCGTCGAGAAGAAGTAGTGGAGGGTGTGCGGATGCTTCCCCGCCGGCGGGTTTGAGCCGCACGCAGACAAGACGAGGGGACTGCTCCGGGACGGGCAGTCCCCTTCTCTGTTGTAGAAGAGCGGCCCCGCGTCTCACGCGCTCGGGGCGGGCGGCCGGGTTGCAGCTGCCGGGCCGCGGTCCAGCGGGAGTCTGACGCTTGCGACAGTGCCCTTGCCGCGTCCGCGGCGGACGGCGAAGTCTCCGCCCAGGGCGCGCACCCTCTCGTGGATGCCGAGCAGGCCAAGCGACGCAGCACTCGAGACCTGCTGGTCGCTGATGCCGCGGCCGTTGTCGCTGACCGTCAACACGACGCTGTCTTCGCGGCACTCCAGCCCCACCGAGACCTTCGTGGCCTCTGCGTGCCGGGCGACGTTGGCCAGCAGCTCCTGCAGTATTCGAAATAGCGCGGTGGCTTGAATCGGTGAGATGGCGGAGTCGTCCCGCAGCAACGACACATCGTACCGTATTCCCGTTCGCTGCGAGAACTGGCCTATCTGCCAGTCAATGGCGGCGCAGAGCCCGAGGTCGTCCAGCATCCCCGGCCGGAGTTCGGTCATGATGTCTCTCGACGTGGCCGTGAGTCCCTCGATCATACTGATGCTGTCTTCGACCTTGCGGACGAGGTCGGGGGCGACCGGGCAGAGGCGGCGCTTGAGTGCGTCGAGGTCGAGCGAGAGCGCTGTCAGCCCCTGCGTGATGCGGTCGTGCAGGTCGTGCGCGACCGTGGTGCGCTCCCGCTCCAGCACCTCCTGCATGCGGATGGCCAGCTCGCGCAGTTGCTCCCGTGACGCCAGCAACTCGTCCTGGGCCTTCTTGAGGTCCGTAACGTCGCGGTACACCGCCTGATAGCCGAAGATGTTGCCGTCCTGGTCGCGGCGCACGCTGACTGACCGAAGCACCTCGATGATGCTGCCGTCCTTCCTCTTGTGACGCGCTGCGTCGTCGATGAGCTGTCCTTCCTCGCGCGCTTGCCGTATCGTCCTGTCTCTGTCTCCCGGGTCGTCGTAGAGCTCGTAGGTCGTGAACCGTGGCATGTCGTCGCGCGTGTAGCCGAAGAGCCGAAACCACGCATCGTTGGCTTCGATGAGGTGGCCGTCAGGTGCGGCGAGGCTGATAGGCGCCACCGACTGGTCGAAGAGCTGGCGGTATTTCTCCTCGCTGTCTTTCAGAGCCTGCTCCGCCTGCTTCTGGGCGGTGATGTCGCGCCAGATGGTCTGATAGCCGAGCACTCCTCCGTCGGGATTGTGCTGGACGATCATCGATCGCAGGACATCGATGAACCTGCCGTCCTTCGTCTTCACGCGTGCCTCATCGTCCAGCAGCCTCCCGCTGTCGACGAGCCGCCGCACCGACTGGTCACGCAGTTCGCGAGTCGGGTAGATGTCCCAGACGCGGAACGCACCCATGTCCTCACGCGAGTAGCCGAACAGGTGGAACCACGCGTCATTCGCCTCAATCATGCGGCCGTCGGGTGCAATCAGGCTGATGGGTGCGATTGACTGATCGAAGAGCAACCGATACTTCTCTTCGCTCTCTCTCAGCGCCCGTTCCGCCTTCTTCTGCTCGGTGATATCGTGGAAGACTGTCTGGTAGCCGACGACGCTGCCGTCCCCGCCGCGACGTGCGATCACCGTACGGTGGCAGTCGAATACCGAGCCATCCTTGCGCTTGAACTGGACCTCGTCCTCGACGCGGTCGCTCTCCGCAATCTCCTCCAGGAAGTGGGCTCTGCCGGCTGGGTCCGCGTACGCGTCGCGGGCGTTGTACGAGCTGATATCGTCCGCCGCGTAGCCGAAGAGCCGGAACCACGCAGGGTTGGCATCGATTACCCTGCCATCGACGCTGACGAGGTTGATGGCATCGACCGACTGCTCGAACAGCTCGCGGTACTTCCGTTCGCCCTCCCGCAAGGCCTCGGCGGCGTGCCGCCGCTCGCTCATGTCGCGCGACACACCGAGCAACCCGGCGAGCCGACCCTCTGAATCCCTGACTGCCGTCATCACGTTCTCAAACCACGTGATGGAGCCATCCTTGTGGTAGTACTCGACCTCCATGGTGAGCGACCGGTTGGGGTCTGCCGTGCCTGATGCTTCGAGTTGAAGCTGCTGCTGCAGAACCGCGAGCGTGCGGCGAGCAGAGTCCGGCGTCACCATCTCCGCAAGGCTCTGCCGCTTGCGTTCCTCCTGCGTGAACCCGAGCACCCGCGTGACGGACGGGCTCACGAAGGTGGTGCGGAAGTTCAGGTCCATTGTCCACAGCATGTCCGCCATGTTGTCGGCCAGGAACCTGAGCTGTGCCTCGCTCTGCGCCAGCGCCTCCTCCGCCCGTTTGCGCGCTGAGATATCGCGGGACACGCCTATCATGCCGACCAGCACTCCCGCGTCGTCGCGGAGAGCCCGGATGACCTGCTCTATCAAGAGCGTCGAACCGTTCTTGTGGTAGAACTCGACCTCGAGGGTCAGCGTCCGGTTCGGGTCCGCCGTTCCCGAGGCTTCCAGAGCAAGCTGTCGCTGCATCTCGGAGTAGATGCGGCTGACCGACCCGGCGGTGGCCATCTCCTCGACCCGCTTCGCCATCCACTCCTCGGCCGTGAAACCGAGCAGCCGCTCGACGGACGGGCTGATGTACGTTGTGCGGAGGTTCAGGTCCATGACCCAGAGCATGTCCGCCATGTTGTCGGTCAGGAACCTCAGTCGAGCCTCGCTCTGAGACAGCGCATCCTCGGCTTGCTTCCGGGCCGTGATGTCGACGGTGGTGCCCACCAGACCGACGATGTTCCCGACATCGTCCTTGATCGGGGTCTTGTCGGTGAGCACCCAGTGCACACCGTCAGGCCCGATGTGCTTCTCGACGATGCCGAGGCGCGGAGTCCCCGTCTCGATGACATCCCGGTCGACGCGTGCGGAGAGGGGCCCTTCCTCGCCGAGGAACGGGTCGGTGAGCTTGCCGATGAGGTCCTTGCGGTCGACGCCGAGGGCCCGGCAGAACGAGAGGTTGGCGCTGACGATGCGGCGCTCGCGGTCCTTCACGTAGATGAACGTCGGGAGTGCGTCAAGTGCGGCAGGCAACTCACGCAGGTGAGGAGTGAATCTTGAGGGCCTCTTGTCCGGTTGCGGGGTCCCGTGCTTTGCGATGTGTCTGCTCCGGCGCGGCCAGCCGAACGGCCACC
>JALNYR010000129.1 GCA_023229725.1 Dehalococcoidia bacterium
ACTCCGTAGGCCTGAAGACGGGCCACATGCGCGAAGGCGGTCTCGACGACGCCACGACCCGCCTGCTCGAGATAGAGGCGGAGCTTGGCAGCCGCGCGAAGTTCCTCGGCAGGAAAGGGTTCAAGCCCTAGCAGGTAGACCGGACAGCGATGCCACAAGAACACATCATCGAGGTCGAAGAGCTCACCAAGCGCTTCGGTCCGGTCACCGCGGTCGACGCCGTCTCTTTCACCGTGGCGGAAGGCGAGTTGTTCGCCTTCCTCGGGCCGAACGGTGCGGGAAAGACGACCACCATCAGCGTGCTCTGTACGCTGCTGAGGCCCGCCGCGGGACGGGCCAGCGTCAACGGATACGACGTCGTGAAGCAGCGCAGCGACGTGCGCCGCTCCATCGGCCTCGTGTTCCAGGATTCGACGCTGGACGAGTACCTGACGGCCGAGCAGAACCTTCGTTTTCACGCCTATGCCTACCGGGTCCCCCGCGACGTGCGCGAGAAGCGCATCGCGGAACTGCTCGACCTCGTGGAGCTGTCCGACCGGCGCAAGAGCCGGGTGCGAACGTTTTCGGGCGGCATGAAGAGACGCCTGGAGATCGCCCGGGGGCTGCTGCACAGTCCGAAGGTGCTCTTCCTGGACGAGCCGACCCTGGGGCTCGATCCCCAGACGCGCCGGCACATCTGGGAGCACATCCTCGAACTGCGCAAGCAGCACGGTCTGACCATCTTCCTGACGACGCACTACATGGAGGAAGCGGAGGTGGCAGGCCGCATCGGCATCATCGACCATGGCCGCATCGTCGCGCTCGATACGCCGGACAACCTGAAGGACGCCATGGGCGGCGATGTCATCACCATCGAGGCGCGCGACAACGATGCGGCGGCGGTCGAGTTGACGCAGAAGTTCGGGGTCACGCCGGTGCGCGAGAACGGAACCCTCAGCTTCAGCGTTCCGCACGGCGACAAAGTCCTGCCCCGCATCATACGTTCGCTCGAAAGCCCCGTGGTCGCGGTCGGACTGCGCCGGCCGACGCTGGAGGACGTCTTCCTGCGGCGCACGGGCCACGCCATCAGGGAGCAGGAAGCCGACCCGATGGATGGGGTGCGGGCATTCATGGCCCACAGAGGACGGGGGCACTAGCCGATGGCCGAAGTGCTGGTCGCCATCAGGGTCGTCGCGTACCGCGAGCTGCTGCGTTTCGTACAGGAGAAGTCACGGCTCGTCTCCTCGTTCGCCATGCCATTGCTCTTCCTCGTCATCTTCGGCGCGGGCTTCACCCGGACCATCGGCGCCATGGCGCCCGGAGTGGACTTCGTGCAGTTCATGTATCCGGGCATCGTCGCGATGACGGTCCTCATGAACTCGGTCATGTCCGGCCTGTCGGTTGTGTGGGACCGGGAGTTCGGCTTCCTCAAGGAGATACTGGTGGCGCCCCTGGCGCGCAGCGGCATCGTACTGGGCAAGGCGGTGGGCGCCGCAGTCGTGGCGCTGCTGCAGGGAGCCATCATGCTTGTGCTCGCGCCGGTTGTGGGCGTGTCCCTTACTCCGGTCCTCGTGCTGAAGCTCATCCCCCTGCTCGTCATCATCTCCCTGTCGCTCTCGGGCCTCGGGCTGCTCATCGCGTCGCGGATGCGCTCCCAACAGGGTTTCCAGCTCATCACGCAGCTTCTCGTCTTTCCGCTCATCTTCCTCTCAGGCGTGTTCTTCCCGGTCAACAACGTGCCGGCCTGGCTCGAAGCCATTTCGAAGGTCAATCCACTGACCTACGGCGTGGACGCCATACGACAACTGTTCCTGGCAGTCGACGGCGGTGCGGTCGAAGCCATCGGCGTGACGATATTCGGCCACACCATGACGGTGCTGCAGGACGTTGCCGTGGTGGCAGCGTTCGGGCTGCTGCTACTGCTGCTGGCGACACTGTCGTTCGAGAGACAGGAGTAGCCGGCGACGCGGCTCGCGAGGCAATCCGGGGTCTTGACAGTCGGATACGACCGCATGTAGTGTTCAAGTGCGTCGCATCCTCAGGCTCCCCACGATGCAGCTCCGGCAACCTCGCGTGAGCGAGTCCGCCGGGCAACAGTCACCCCCTCGGGATACGCGCACTACGGAATCCGACCAGCGCAGGAGGCACGTCAGTTCACGCGGTCGCGACGTTGCTGCGGCAACCACCTCCAATGGCATCGGCGTCGCGTTGTCGAGACGGCGGTCGTACCTGCGCACAAGGAGGTGGCCCGTCGGTGTAGCACAGAACGATTGCATCGTTCGCGTTCCAACTTCGCAAGGGAGGTGAATATGAGATTGACGAAACTTGTGGCTCTCCTTCTGTCCATGGCGGTGATAGTCGCCCTCGTCCTGCCGGGGTGCGCTCCAGCACAGGACAAGTACCCGAGCAAGGCCATAACACTTGTGTGTCCGTGGGGCGCGGGCGGCGGCACGGACAGGATTGCACGCTATCTTGCCGACAAGCTCAGCACGGAGCTGGGCCAGCCCGTCGCCGTGGTCAATCAGACTGGAGGCAACGGGGCCGTGGGACACAATGCCGGTGCGACGGCAACCCCTGATGGCTACACGATCTGCATCTCCACATGGGAGCTCAGCATCCTGCGCCACATGGGCTGGTCTGAGATTGCATACGACAACGTCAGAGGCGTCGCCCTCATCAACAAGGACCCGGCGGGCCTGTTGGTGCATCCGGACGATGCCAAAGCCAACAACTGGAAGGACGCGTCGGACTGGATCGACTACGTCAAGAAGAACCCCGGCCTGCAACTCTCCGGCACCGGCACCGGCGGCGTGTGGCACGTCGCCCTCCTTGGCATGCTGGCTGCAGCCGGAGTCGGCCCTGAAGCCGTCGAGTGGCTTCCCAGCACCGGCGCCGCTGAAGGCATCACCTGGCTGCTCGGTAAGAACGTCGATGCCGTGACCTGCAGCATCGTCGAGGCTGGGCCGCAGATCGATGCCGGCACCCTCGTTCCTCTCGCGACCATGAGTACCCAGCGAATGCCACGCTTCCCCGACATCCCGACCCTTGCGGAAGCAGGCATCGACTGGGAACTGGGCGCGTGGAGAGGCATCACGGTCCCCAAGGACACGCCCGATGCCGTGGTGAACACCCTGCACGATGCCATCAAGAAGACCATCGATAGCCAGGTCTGGAAGGACTGGATGAGCCAGCAGGGCTTCACCCAGCTCTACCTGAACTCGGCCGGCTTCGACACGTTCATGGCGGATGACTACGCGGCGGCCCAGCGGCTGCTCAAGGCCGGCGGCCTCATCTCGTAGTCAGAGACGCAGATACGCCACGCAGCCGTTGCAGTGGTGTGAGGCAGGATGGCGCCTGCGGATGCAGGCGCCATCCTGTCGATGTACGTACCATCCCGCGCCGAGGAGGACCGATGAACAGCAGGAGACTCGACATCGTCACTGGGACCGTCATCATCGCTTTCGCCTGCTTCGTGCTGGCCTACTCATCGACTTTTCCTCCGGCGAAAGGGACTGATTTCGGTCCCTCGCTTTTCCCCAGGGTTGTCGCGGTGATGCTGCTCATTCTCGGAGCAATCCTGCTGCTTCACGTCTGGAGAGCCGGAGCGCAGGCGCAGTCCAGCGCAGCCGTTCGGGCAGGAGGAGAGCTGTCCACCACATCCGCGGGAGTACGCAACGTGGTCGTGACCGTCATCGCCATCGTTGCCTACATTGCCCTCGTGGACCGGCTCGGATTCGTCCCGACCACGCTGGTATTCCTGTTCGTACTCATGAAGACGTACAGATTGACCACGCTCAGAAGCATCGCCGCCTCCTGCGTCATCACCGGGTTCGTGTATGTTCTGTTCTCGGTGTTGCTGCGGGTGACACTCCCTTGATGACAGCGCCAACAGTCCACAGGAGTGAGTAAGAATGATTCTTGACGTCATCGCTTCGATTGCGCACGTGGAAGTCCTGCTCCCGTGGGTGCTGGGCATGTTCCTGGGAGTATTCATCGGCGCCATTCCGGGACTGACCGCCACGATGGCCACGGCCATCCTGGTGCCCATTACCTACTACCTTTCCCCGATGGGGGGCCTCGCCATGATCCTGGGATGCGCCTGCGTGGCCATCTTTGCAGGCGATATTCCGGCAACGTACCTGCGCGTTCCCGGCACGCCGTCTTCAGGCGCGGCCGTGCTTGACGGCTACGAGATGACGAAGCAGGGGAAGTCATCGCTGGCCTTGAGGCTGGATATCGTCTGCTCCTGCCTCGGAGGACTGGTCGGCTTCATCCTGTTGATACTTGGTGCGACGGCGCTGGCAGCAGTGGCCCTCAAGTTCTCGTTCTACGAGTTTCTGTGGGTGTCGACTTTCGGCCTTGCGACGTGCGTCATCATCTCGCGCGGCGCGATGGTCAAGGGAGGCATCTCCGTTGCCCTTGGGCTCTTCGTTTCGACCATCGGCATGGATATCGTCACCGGCTACCCCCGGTTCACGTTCGGCAATGTTCACATGCTCAGCGGCATCAACTTCATCCCGGCGATGATAGGGCTCTTCGGCATTCCGGTCGTCCTCAACACCATCTTCGCTCCGAGGCGCCTCGAGATGCCAAGCGTGAAGGAGACGAAACACTACTCCATAGCTGACGTGCTGCCTGCGGTCAAGCGCCGCTGGAACCTCATCCTGCGCTCGTCCATCTTGGGGACCTTCATCGGCAGCCTGCCCGGCGCAGGAGCGGACATCGCAGCCTGGGTAGCCTACGGCATGGCGAAGCGCAACTCGAAGGAACCGGAGAAGTTCGGCACCGGCTGCGAAGAGGGAGTCATCGCTCCCACCAGCGCCAACAACGCAGGCATAGCGGGCGCCTGGATCCCCGCCCTTGCGCTGGGCATACCGGGGGACTCAATCACCGCCATCATCCTGGGAGCATCGATGATATACGGACTGCGGCCCGGTCCGCTCATGTTCGTAGGAGCCAGCGGCGAGCTTGTCAGGGGGATATTCGCCATCGGAATCATCACGCAGCTCATGCTCATCCCCATCGGGCTCCTGTCCATCAAGGCCTTCAGCAAGGTATTCAGGCTGCCCAACAGCATCATCATGCCGATGATCCTTGTGTTCTGCATCGTCGGCTCCTACGCGCTCAATTTCAGCATGTTCGACGTCGGGGTGATGTTCCTCTTCGGGCTGCTGGGTTTCTACATGGAACGCAACGGCATACCGCTGCCCCCGCTCGTGCTGGCGATGATACTGGGGCCACTCATCGAGAGGAACCTCCGTCTTGGACTCATGCAGACCGGCGGCAATCTCCTGCCCTTCTTCACGAGGCCTATCTCGTTCGTGGTCATTGTCTCGATATTCGTGTTCCTGTTCTGGGGCAAGCTGTCGCCTCTTGTCGCCAGGCTGCGGGGCAGAGGCCGCAGCGCGCCCTAGACCGGTTCCGCCCGACTCGCGATACGCGGAGCCCTTCCGGCGTGGCTCACGAAGTGAGGAACCAGACTGCGCCCCGCAGTAGGAGCTCCCCTTGCTGTCGTCCTCGTGTCACCCGCTGCCGGCCGGCGCCTCACCACCGGCGCTGCACTGGCCCTGTTCATCCGCGAGACGACGTCAGCCCGGGCCGGTGGCAGCAGGCAGGTTCCGCATCCGCATGACCGACCGGCGTCCGGTTCGCATTGAGAACGTGTGCCCGGGAAACGACTGATGTGAAGAACCGATAGGGACGTCAAAGGCATTGACATCTGAATCCGCTTCTCTCTATAGTCTGCAGCACGTCATCTGCACGTGTGCACATGACGTGTGTTTCCACTGAAGCCTGTGCCGGGCGTCCGGCGGATTCTCAGGCAGCCGGTCCCCAGCCTTCCACCCCGTGGTAGGCACCGGCCTATTTGACATCCGCCCCACAGGTCGATACGCCGGTTGGCTTGTGTCGTGAACTAGGAGGTGAGAGTATGCAACAGAGAGAGCAACTAGCGACCAGGCTGGGATTCCTGCTGGTCGCCGCCGGTTGTGCCGTGGGCCTCGGCAACATCTGGCGGTTCCCGTGGATCGTGGGGCAGAACGGTGGCGCGGCCATCGTCATCGTCTACCTCGTCTTCCTCGCCATTCTCGGCTTCCCCATCATGGTGATGGAGTTCGCCATCGGACGTGCGGGTCAGAAGAACCTGGCCGGCGCCATGACCGCTCTTGAACCGAAGGGCAGCAAGTGGCACATCTACGGCCACCTGGGCATCCTGGGCAACCTGTTCCTGATGATGTTCTACACCACGGTTGCCGGCTGGACACTGTCGTACACGTACCACAGCGCGGCAGGCGACCTGGCGGGCAAGACCGCGGATGAACTCGGCGCGTTCTTTGGCGGCTTCCTCGGCAACACCGGCGAGCTGACCATGTGGATGCTGCTGGTGGTCATCATCGGCTACGTCATCTGTGCCCTCGGTGTGAGAAAGGGCGTCGAGAAGGCCTCGAAATTCATGATGTCGGGCCTGTTCGTCCTCCTCGTCATTCTGGCCATCCGGGCCATCACGCTGCCGGGCGCGGGCGCCGGCGTCGAGTTCTACCTGAAGCCTGACTTCTCCAAGCTGAGCTGGAGCGGTGTGTATGCCGCCATGGCGCAGTCGTTCTTCACGCTGAGCCTCGGCATCGGCAGCATGGCCATCTTCGGGAGCTACCTCTCGAAGCAGCGCGCCCTCGCGGGCGAATCGCTCCGCATCATCGGCATCGACACGGCCGTGGCGCTGATGGCCGGCCTCGTCATCTTCCCGACCGCCGCCTCGTTCGGCGTCGACGCGGGTTCGGGCGCCGGACTGCTCTTCATCACCCTGCCCAACATCTTCAACGAGATGGCGGGCGGCCAGGTATGGGCGGTCCTGTTCTTCCTGATGGTTGTACTGGCGGCCATGACCACTGTGGTCGCGGTCTTCGAGAACCTCGTTGCCTACGCCATGGACCAGTGGGGCTGGACCCGCAAGAAGGCCGTCGTGGTCGAGGGCGTGCTCATGTTCGTCCTCTCCATGCCCTGCGTCCTCGGCTTTGGCCCCTGGAGCTCCTTCCAGACGCTCCCGGGTGTCGCGGGCTCGACGTTCATCGACCTCTGGGACTTCATCGTCAGCTACACGCTGCTGCCGGTTGGCTCCCTTGTCTTCGCGCTGTTCTGTGCCCACCGTTACGGCTGGGGCTGGGACAACTTCCTGAAGGAAGCCAATGCTGGCGTTGGCATGAAGTTCCCCGCTGGCCTGAAGACCTACTGTGGCTACGTACTGCCACTCATTATCCTCGTCGTCCTGGTGGTTGGGTACGTGCAGCTCTTCGGCTAGCCGGATTCATACCTGATTCGGTCAACGCAAGGGGGAGGCTCGAGCCTCCCCCTTCGCTTTGTCCGCGGCCTGCCGCGACTCAGATGTACGAATCAGAGAATCCAGTCCTGCGCGTGCGTGGTCCCCTGGTACCTGCCCGCGGCCGCTCCGGTTGACCCGACAGGAATCGTTCGCCACGTCTGCGATTGCTGCCTGGCCGGACGGCGGGCGGGAGACGCTGCTACGGGCGCTGCCAGTCTATCTTCAGCTTCCCCGCTTTAGCCAG
>JALNYR010000130.1:0-4838 GCA_023229725.1 Dehalococcoidia bacterium
CGTCCTTGACGACCTTGACGTGCTGTGTAGTAGCGAATGTGCACAGCCAGCTGTCGCATTCGGTAGGCAGGCTCAGGTCCGGGGGGACCACGACCACAACCCGGTCGAGTGTACTCCCTTTGCAATTCGTCAGGCGTGGATGCATGCCGAGCACCGCGCGCACCGCCAGCGCGGGATCGTCGCCGATCAACGTGAGGTAGAGCTGCACTTTAGCCGCACGGTTTGCGGCACAGTACGCTGCCGTGTACGCCGCCGTGTATAGGAACCCCTGCCGCGCTCGGCCCACCTGTGACGATGCCTCGGCGGGACGCAAGACGGCGCCGTAGACCTGATCGGCGTGCTGCCCGGCGGACGCGACTCCGAGGCATCCACCCTGTCCGCGGCGGCCCGTGAACACGACCTGGCAACCTTCCTGCCACAGCGCGCGGACCGCTCCCAGCAGACTGTCCCACCCCGAACTGCCCTCGGCGGGCAGTTCGGGTTCATTGCCGGTGAACCGCACCTCGCCACCGACGACCGGAAAGTGCAGCGCTACGGCGGGGTCGTCCAACATCGTCGGACGGTCGGGGTAGGCGTAAGCCCGCGCCACCGTTGCGGGAGCGGTAGCCAGGCATGCCGAGGCAGAGAGTGCCGCAGTCGTCAACGCATCCGGTCCGCTTGCGCTCCGAGGCAGGCCATCAAATCCGGTGTCGATCTGGAACATGGCAATTGGCTGAACCGCGGTGTTCTGCAGCTCGGCAAAATCCATCGCCAT
The DNA here is from genome assembly GCA_023229725.1 of Dehalococcoidia bacterium. Taxonomy (GTDB): domain Bacteria; phylum Chloroflexota; class Dehalococcoidia; order GIF9; family AB-539-J10; genus SKVJ01. Next base: position 755 of record JALNYR010000130.1, read on the forward strand.
GCGGGTCTCGACGGACGTATCCGCGGCCACGCGCACGACGAGCGTAGCCGACCGGCGCGCCGGCGGCCCGGGTGGCATGAAAGCGGAAATCGGCATGCACATGGAGCGTCCACTGTTGTAGCATTCGTTCACGGTGCGGTTGACCAGACTGACGTAGCCGCCGGACCGTCGTTCGAATAACATGGCCACCTCGTCGGTGGGAAGCGTCCTCAGCGCGGCTTCGGTCATGCCCACCACTCGCGAAAACCACTTGACGATGGGTATCCTCTGGGACATGGGTGGTGCACCACTGGCGCCAGCCGTTCCCCCGTACGGTGCGTCCTCGTCATCCGGTTCCACGTCCGATGCACCCTCGTCATCCAGTTCCTCTCCATCATCCGACACTTCGGCACCGTGGTCCGCCGTGCCGCTACCGCGGCTGGACGGCGGGTCCTCGATCGTCACCGCGTCCGCGGCACCGTGGTCAGGCATGCCCGCTTCATCGGCCACCGATGGACACGTCATCCCATCGCTCGCATCATCGCTGCCCTCGACACGTCTAAACCACGTGTAAAAGCCGTTTAACATAATGGTCGCGCGCTCCATCACGTCCCTTTTTTTTTTATTTTTCCCCTTTCAATTTCCCCCCCCCCCCATGCCGCCGCAACTCGTTTGGGGATGCAAAGGAGATTTAAAAAAATGAGAGTGGACAGCACCGGTGGCCATGGCGCGCCACGAATATCCGAAAACACGAAAGTTGGTACGCACACATACATACACACAAAAGCGTGCAATTAAAACAGTTGCATAAATACGTACATGTCCGACGACTATAATCCATTTGGCTTAGACCCAGATGATGCAACAGCCCGGGCAAAAGCGATGGCATCGAAAGCGGGACGCTCTGATGCAGCCACGGCACTTGAGCTATACCGCCAGGCGTTGGCCCTGCTGATACCGGTGCTGCGCAGCACGCGCGATCCTGGGATCGCCAGGTTGTGCAAGGAGTACACCAAATTGGCCGAGGCCGCCGCGGCGCGTCCCGCACCGACAGCTGTATCCAATAAAACGGGCAAGCCGGAGACGCCGAAGGAGAACGACATGTCCGGGGTGGCGGTCACCGAGCGGCCGAATGTGAAGTGGGACTCGATCGCCGGCCTGGAATCGGCTAAAGAGGCCCTCAAAGAGGCCGTGGAATATCCACTGAACCACCCGGAGATGTTCACTGGGGCGCGTCGACCGTGGAGCGGAATCCTGCTGTTCGGAGTCAGTGGTACGGGAAAGACTCAGCTCGCGCGAGCCGTGGCGACCGAAGCCAAGGTCGCGACATTTTACAATGTGTCCGCGTCCGCGCTCATGTCAAAATGGTACGGCGAGAGCGAAGGTCGTCTGGCAAACCTCTTTGCGATCGCCAAGGCGCACAAACCCAGTGTGATATTCTTCGACGAGATCGAGTCCCTCGTACCGTCCCGCTCAGGCGCGGCCGGCCGCAGCGAGATGTACAGCGGGCTGCTCAGCGAGTTTCTACAACAGATGAACGGCCTGACCCCGCTGACTGACGGCGTGGTGGTAATCGCGGCAACCAACACACCGTGGGCACTGGATGAAGCGATGCTGCGCAGGTTCGAGAAGCGCATCCACATTGGGCTGCCCGAGGCGCCCGCCAGGGTCTCGATCGTGCGCACCACTCTGGCCAGCGTACCCCACACGACAACGGAGGCAGACTACGCCGCGATTGCTGCGCAGACAGACGGTTACTCCGGCTCCGACATGGCGACACTCGCCCGTGAGGCCGCGTACCTGCCGACCCGCCGTCTGCGGGCATCGTCGGTGTTCGTACTGAACTCGGCAACTGGGAAGTACCGCTCAGCTCCGTCGGGCACTCGGGGTATACCGTTGGGTGCCGTGCCATCCGGCATGCTCGAGATCCCGCCGGTCACTATGCGGGATCTTACCGATGCACTGCTAACAACCAAGCCCACAGTCTCCGAAGCTGAAATAGCGAAGCATGTTGCGTGGATGCACGAACATGGCCAGAGTGGTTGATATTTTTTCCATTTTCCCTACTTCCCTCACCTTTCCAGATCAAAAAAATAACAAGGCTGAATCCCCACCCGTTTCACGGTTAGCGTGTCCATGCCTGGGGCGGCGGCTGGAGCGGCCAGGTAGTCACGGCGGACTGGATGTCGAGTCCACACATGGCCGCAATGTCACCGATCGTTGGGCGAAGCTCGGGACAGTAGACGTAGCAATCTGTTGTTTCAGTTGGTTGCGCGGGTTGCACGGTTGACATCTCTGCACTGTTTATGAAATGTTTGCGACTTCGGGAGAGTGGAGGACAAGAAAAAAGCCCTGAGCGTTTCTGTTTATAACTGGCCTCCCGGGTTCCGCGTTGTTTTTTCCCTTATCGACTCAGTTTACGGGTGGGCCACTGAACGTGAATTTCTCGACGATCGGACAGAGCAGGGACATTTCGCTGCGAAGTTCACTGGCGCACACGGTCGAATGCATCGGCATGGCCGGCAAGCCATCCGGCACCGTGTCGAAACGTTTGAATGCCGTGATGACGGCATCGAGGCCCGACCTGCTGCTCGCCTGAAACTCGAGCTCTTCTAGTACGTACCTCGGATGTAGCATGGCATGCCACGGCGTCGTTGGCGGAAACACGCCCGGAGCGGCTGCCAACCACGGATCCGGCGCGGTCTCGGCCCGCGGCAGGCCGCGGATTCCGCGTGTCTCGCGCACGTATTCAGACAGGTCGCTGTGGCACAGCCCGATCGCGCCGGTGCCGAGTTCACCGACGGTGGGTTCGGGACCGCCCGCTGTAAGTGTGGCCATGTCAGCATCGATCAGCGCCACTACCTTGTCGCGAACCGCTGGCTCCTTGAACCGAGCCCCGGCGACCAGCGCACGGAGCGAACGGAACTGGGCAATGTGGAGTTGGGTCGTGAACGCCCGCGTGGCCTCTAGAAATGCGGACACGGCAGCCGACGCGTCAAGCACTCCCGCGGCAAAGGCGGAGTTAACCTCTTCCATCCTGTGCGTGTACGCGGCGTCAGCGTCAGACGCCGTATCGACCACGAGATCTGCCGCGGCTGCAATGCTGTCGGTGTCCGCGGCACATCGCATACACTGTAGAGCGACGCGCGTTAACACCGCTGCGTGCATTGAAGATATGTAGGTCACGCGGCGCCCCGGCCAGTCCGAAAAGAATAGCGAATGTACTTTGGCGACGACTATCGGCATCGGCATCAGGGGCACGAGCCACGACATCGCACGCGCATCGGCATACACATGTTCGTCAACTACGAGCGGTAATACCGCATCCCGTTGCCCGGTCATCTCGACGTCGGTATGTGCTTTTTCGGTCATCTCCCTTCGTTTTCCGTTTTTTTCTCGCACACACACGCAAAAAAGTCCAAACTCCCCCCCTCCCATTACCACGTGAAATGTGTATGGGTTTTTAAACTGTGGGACGGGGATAATTAAAAAAAGGAGCACACGCATACAACCCCCAACAGGCGTGATTTTTAAAGAACCACAACTCAACACACACGCACACATGGACGATGACGGTGAATCGCAGAAATTGAGTTCGACGGAAGTACGGCAGCGTCCGACGGCAGGAAGCACGGTCCGGCTGACGGTGCCCAACGCATCGCCAGACGAGACCGATGTCCAACAGAAGGGCCGGAGAGGCGGCTCGATGGCCACAGTGAAGCGGTTCGTGAAAGCAGCGAGCCTCCGGCTGTCCAGCACGGCAGGAGCCAAAAAACCGAAGCTGGTGGGAACGGGACCGGACGGAAAAGTTCGCCGCCTGAGTACGTACGACAAGCTCTTCATCCGCAAAGAGGCGGCCTTGGTCGGTCTATTTCAGCTGCTGTTGCTGGCATTTGCATTGGCCATGTACACGACGAGCATTGGCACGGTCGTGTACTATAAAGCGGGCCTGACAATAAGCTGGCTCGTGCCGCAGGACACGTTCACGTGGCTGCGCGGCCGCTGGGGCATGCTGCAGATCCTGACGCTGCTCGAGTGCACGTACTTTGCCGCGCCCCAGCTTGCGCTGCTCATGCTGGTGACTAACTTCCGTTGGTTCGGAGCG